>NZ_VIWW01000001.1:6000000-6300000 GCF_007829885.1 Streptomyces brevispora | reverse complement strand
GGTGCTCAACACCCGCCCGGACCCCGACGGGCGGCTCCGCTACGAGGAGGGCCCGCACATCGGCCATCGCGCCTGGCTGCGCTCCGGCTCCGCGCCCGCCTACTGGTTCGGCCACGGGCTGGGTTACACGGACTGGGAGTACGAGGAGCTGACGGCCCCGGCGCGGGTACGGGCCGGGGAGCCCTTCGACGTACGGGTACGGGTGCGCAACTCGGGACGGCGGCACGGCCGCGAGGTGGTCCAGGTCTATCTGGCCAGGAGCGGTTCGGCGGTCGAGCGGCCGGTACGCCGGCTGATCGGATACGCGGCCGTCGAGGCGAAGCCCGGGGAGAGCGTGGTCGCGGTGGTGCGGATGTCCGGGCGGGCGCTGGCGCACTGGTCGGCCGAGCGGCACGGGTGGGAGACGGAGGCCGGCGAGTTCACGCTGCTCGGCGGCCGTTCGGCGGGCGAACTGCCGCTCACCGCGACACTGACGGCGACCGGGGCGCCGCCATCGCCCGGTACCGGCGTTCCCGAGGTGCCGGATCTCGATGGAGAGCGCTCTCCGTCAATGCTATAAATGCGCTCATGACGGATGATCTGCGCTCGGCCGGTACACCCACCCTGGAGGACGTGGCGAGGGCGGCCGGCGTCTCCCGCGCCACCGTCTCCCGGGTGATCAACGGGGTACGCAATGTCGACCCGGTGATCCAGGAGGCCGTGCGCCGGGCGGTCGCCCGCACCGGATACGCGCCCAACCGCGCGGCACGCTCCCTGGTGACACGGCGCACCGACGCCATCGCGCTCGTGGTCTCGGGCGCCGGGGTCGAGTCCGAACCCGCGGACGGTACGCGGGCGGCCGGAGCCGAAGCCGCGGAGGCGGGCGAGCCCGACAGCGGCTCCGTGTTCACCGCGCAGGTCTTCGCCGACCCGTTCTTCGGCCGGGTGGTGACCGGGGTGGTCAACTACCTGCGGCCGCGCGGAATGCACCCGGTGCTGATGTTCGCCGAGACGTCACGGGCCCGGGAGGACGTGGTCTCGTTCCTGCGCCAGGGCAGCGCGGACGGCGCCCTGGTCGTCTCGACGCACGCGGAGGACCCGCTGCCCGGCCTGCTGACGGACGCGGGGCTGCCCGCGGTGCTGTACGCCCGGCCGGCCCGCCCGGTCCGGATCAGCTATGTCGACCTCGCCCACCAGGACGGTGCGGGGCTGGCGGCCGAGCATCTGCTGGCGCGGGGCTGTCGCCGTATCGCGACCATCACCGGGCCGCTCAACGTACCGGCCGGGCAGGAGCGGCTGGCCGGTTTCCGCGACACGATGGCGCGGCTCGGGCATCCGTACATCCCGATCGCCGAGGGGCAGTTCACCCAGGAGAGCGGCGAGGCCGCGATGGAACGGCTGCTGGTCGAGCATCCCGACCTGGACGCGGTGTTCGCGGCCAACGACCTGATGGCGGTGGGCGCCTGCCATGTCCTGCGGGAACACGGGAAACGGGTGCCCGAGGACGTCGCGGTGATCGGGTTCGACGACAGCAGCGCGGCGTCCGCCTGCCGCCCGCCGCTGACCACGGTCCGCCAGCCGGTCGAGGCGATGGCCGCCGAGATGGCCCGGCTGTTGATCGAACGGCTGGAGAAGCCGGACGGGGCGGCGACCTCTGTGATCTTCGAACCGGCGCTGGTGGTGCGGGACTCGGCGTAGACCGGCGCAGAGCCCCGGCCGTGTCCGCGGAGCCCCGGCGGGCGTTGCGCCTCCCGGCCACCGCGACACGGAACGGTGAAGCCCCGCGCGCGGGTGCGCCGGTCAGCGCCCTCGCCATGACGCACGGGCGGCGGCCCCACAGGCCCCGCCCCGTCACACAACGCCCCGTCCCACAACGCCTCGCCCCGCCCGGTCCCGCCTCACCCCGTCGCGTCCGAAGCGGTCCGCGGGCGCTCCCTCTTCCGCACGGCGTCCGCGGCGGTCCGGAACCCCGGCGCCGGGGTGCTGGGCCCGGGCTCGGGAGCGGGGCGGCTGCCGCCTCTGGCGAGGAAGGCGGCCAGCGGAAGCGTCGCGGCGCCGACCGTGACCGCGTCGGGGCCCAGCCGGCCCATCTCGATCGTGGTGCGGGCCGCGGCGTGCCGGAGCGCGTACTCCTGCGCGTAGCGACGGATGTCGGGCAGCAGGTGCGGTCCGATCAGCAGGCCCGCCCACCCCCCGAGCAGAATGCGTTCGGGCAGGAAGAGGTTGATCAGGTCGCCGAGGGCCGCGCCCAGGCATTCGGCCGTCTCGTCGAGCAGCGAGACCGCCAGCGGGTCCGGCTCACCGCCGGGACCGGGGTAGGCCGCGGCCAGCAGCGCGGCGAGAGCGGTCTCGTCGTCCGCTTCGGCGGGCAGCGGGCCCCCCGCCTCGTGCCAGCGCTCGCGCATCGCCTCGGCGCCCGCGTAGGCCTCCAGACAGCCGATCGAGCCGCACCGGCAGCGGCGTCCGCGCAACTGCACAGTGGTGTGGCCCCATTCGAGGGCCATGCTGCTGCGGTCCTCGTCGAGCAGGTCGCCGTGGTTCACACAGGCGCCGACGCCGGAGCCGATGAGCGCGATGGCCGAGGCTCCCGCACCGCGTCCGCCGCCGAACCACATCTCGGCCTGGCCCAGCGTCTTGGCACCGTTGTCGATGAAGAACGGCACCTCCGGCGGGACCGGGACCGCGTCGCGGAGCAGCTGCTCGAAGGGGACGGCGCTCCAGCCGATCGTCTGGCCGTGGACAACGGAGCCCACATCGCCGACGGCGCCCTCCGGAGCGTCCCGCTCGATGATCCCCGGGACGCCGATCCCGATGCCGAGCAGCCGGCGCGGGTCGGCGCCGGCGTCGCGCAGCACATCGGCGACCCCGCTGCGGACGTGGCCGACGATGCGGCTGACGTCGTAGCCGTGCTGGGCCAGCAGCCTTTCGGTGCGGGCGAGTTCGGTGAGGGCGAGGTCGAAGAGCTCCACCCTGATCCGGGTCTCGCCGATGTCGATACCGATCAGGAGCCCGCCCCCTGGCGCGACGCGCAGCAGCGTGCGGGGACGGCCACCGTCGGAGTCGACGACGCCGGCCTCCTCCAGGAGGCCCTCGGCGGCGAGTTCCGCGACGACGTTGCTGATGGATCCCGAACTCAGCCCGGTGGCGGGACCGAGCTCCTGGCGGCTCAGCGGGCCGTCGAAATACAACCGTTGCAATACCCTCGCCCGGTTGCCCCGTCGCAGGTCACGCACGGTCCGTCTGTTGCGCTCAGCCATGTGGCTCCTTCCCTTCCCGCAACATACCGTGACCGCCGGACTTGACGCGACCTTCCCTCACCTCTTAAATCACGTCATAAATTAAGGCCTGAAAGACCGTTCGGTGCCCGAACACGGCACGGCCTTCCTCCCCGGAAAGGGGCCATCCAGCATGCGCACCATCAGAGCCGCAGCAGCCGTCACCCTCGCGATCTCCATCGCCGCCGGCGTCACCGGCTGCGGAGGCGGTTCGTCCGCCAAGGGCGGCAGCAACGATTCGCCGAAGACCCTCACCTACTGGGCGTCCAACCAGGGCCCCAGCATCGAGGCCGACAAGAAGATCCTCACCCCCGAACTGAAGAAGTTCGAGGAGCAGACGGGCATCAAGGTCAAGCTGGAGGTCGTGCCCTGGGCCGATCTGCTCAACCGGATCCTCGCCGCCACCACGTCCGGTCAGGGCCCGGACGTACTGAACATCGGCAACACCTGGTCGGCCTCGCTGCAGGCGACGGGCGCGCTGCTCCCCTGGGACAAGGCGAACTTCGACGCGATCGGCGGCCGGGACCGCTTCGTCGACTCGGCGGTCGCCTCGGCCGGCGCGGAGGGCAAGGACCCCTCCGCGGTGCCGCTGTACTCGCTCGCGTACGCCCTCTACTACAACAAGAAGAGCTTCGCCGACGCGGGCATCAGCAAGCCGCCGGCCACCTGGGACGAGCTCGTCGCGGACGGCAAGAAGCTCTCCAAGGACGGCAAGTGGGGGCTGGGCGCCGAGGGCGCCAACCTCTCCAACAACATCCACCAGACCTTCGTCCTGGGCCAGCAGCACGGTGCGGACTTCTTCGACTCCGCCGGCAAGCCGACCTTCACCTCGGACGGCGCCGTGGCGGCGGTGAAGCAGTACATCGACTTCATGGCCAAAGACAAGATCATCGCTCCGGGCAACGCGGAGTACGCCCAGAACCAGTCGCTGACGGACTTCGCCAAGGGCAAGACCGCGATGGTGCTCTGGCAGGCCGCGGCCTCCACCTTCGCCGCCCAGGGCATGAAGCCCGAGGACTGGGGAGCGGCCCCGGTCCCCGTCGGGTCCGGCACCCCGGGCACCGGCAAGAGCACCAACTCCATGGTCGCCGGCATCAACATGGCGGTGTTCAAGAACACCAAGAACATCGACGGCGCCAAGAAGTTCGTGAAGTTCATGACCAGCGACGCCGAGCAGAAGCTGCTCAACAAGACCTACGGATCGATCCCGCCGGTCAAGACCGCCCAGGCCGACGCGGCGTTCTCCGCCCCCGACCTGAAGGTCCTGCGTGACACCCTCGCCACCAGTGCCGCCCCGCTGCCGCAGGTGCCGAACGAGTCGCAGTTCGAGACGGCCGTGGGTACGGCGGTCAAGGAGCTGTGGGCCGATGCCGCAGCCGGACGCCCCGTGACCACCGAATCCGTCAAGGCGCGCCTCGAAAAGGCCCAGCAGACGATGCAGCAGTAAGGCTCCCTCATGACCGCCACCGTGACCACCGACAGCAGCACGGAGAAGTCGGACAGGGTGACGAGCCGGGGAACCGGGGGTGCGCGCAGGAGACTGCCGCGCATCCCCGACCGGATCCGCCAGGGCGGACTGCCCTACCTCCTGCTCCTGCCGGCCGTCCTGCTCGAACTCCTCGTCCACGTGATTCCGATGATCATCGGAATCGTGATGAGCTTCCGCGAGCTCACGCAGTTCTACATCAACAACTGGGGCGGAGCGCCCTGGAGCGGCTTCGACAACTACAAGATCGCCGTGGACGTCAACGCCCCGATCGGCGAGGCGCTGCTCCACTCGTTCTTCGTCACCTGCGTCTTCACGTTCTTCGCCGTCGGCCTGGCCTGGCTGTTCGGGGTCGCGGCGGCGATCATGCTGCAGGAGAACTTCCGCGGCCGGGGCTTCCTCCGGGCGATCTTCCTCGTCCCGTACGCCCTGCCGGTCTACGCGGCCGTCATCACCTGGGCCTTCATGTTCCAGCGGGACAACGGCCTGGTCAACCACGTGCTCCACGACCAGCTCGGGCTGACCGACCAGCCGTCCTTCTGGCTGATCGGCGACAACAGCATCTACGCCCTGATCGTCGTCTCGGTCTGGAAGGGCTGGCCGTTCGCCTTCCTCATCGTGATGGCGGGGCTGCAGAACATCCCGCGCGAGCTGTACGAGGCCTCCGCGATCGACGGCGCCGGCATCTGGCAGCAGATCCGCAAGATCACGCTGCCGGCGCTTCGCCCGGTCAACCAGGTCCTCGTGCTCGTCCTGTTCCTGTGGACGTTCAACGACTTCAACACCCCGTACGTGCTGTTCGGGAAGGCGGCACCGGAGAGCGCGGACCTGATCTCGATCCATATCTACCAGTCGTCGTTCGTCACCTGGAACTTCGGCACCGGATCCGCCATGTCCGTACTCCTGCTGCTCTTCCTGCTGGTCGTGACGGCCGCGTACCTGCTCATCACCTCACGCGGAAGGAAGGGCGCCGATGCCTAGCCAAGCCCAGTCGGCCGCACTGCCGGGGGCGCCGAAGTCCCCGGCCCGGAGGCGGTCCCCGATGGCCGCGCCGCAGTCCTTCCTCTGGACCCGCCGCGTCATCCTGACCTTCCTGGCCGCCTTCGCCCTGCTGCCCGTCTATGTGATGATCAGCAGTTCACTCAAGCCTCTCCAGGACGTGTCGGGGAAGTTCCACTGGATCCCCTCCGGGCTGACGGTCCAGCCGTACTTCGACATCTGGGAGACCGTCCCGCTCGCCCGGTACTTCGTCAACTCCCTGGTCGTGGCCGGTTCGGCGACGGTGCTCTCGGTGATCATCGCGGTGTTCTCCGCGTACGCCGTGAGCCGCTACAAGTTCCGCGGCAAACGCGTCTTCACCGTCACGGTGCTCTCCACCCAGATGTTCCCCGGCATCCTCTTCCTGCTCCCGCTGTTCCTGATCTTCGTCAACATCGGGAACAGCACCGGCATCGCCCTGTACGGCTCGCGCGGCGGACTGATCCTCACGTATCTGACGTTCTCCCTGCCGTTCTCCATCTGGATGCTCATCGGCTACTTCGACTCGATCCCGAAGGATCTGGACGAGGCCGCCCTGGTGGACGGCTGCGGACCGCTCGGCGCCCTGTTCCGGGTCGTCGTGCCGGCCGCTGTGCCGGGCATCGTCGCCGTCGCCGTGTACGCGTTCATGACGGCCTGGGGTGAGGTGCTCTTCGCCTCCGTCATGACCAACGACACCACCCGCACCCTGGCCGTCGGCCTCCAGGGCTACGCCACCCAGAACGACGTGTACTGGAACCAGGTGATGGCCGCCTCGCTCGTCGTCAGCGTCCCGATCGTCGCCGGGTTCCTGCTGCTTCAGCGGTACCTCGTCGCGGGCCTCACCGCGGGAGCCGTCAAGTGACCTCTTCGGAAAGGAAGTCAGTGAACGACCTGAGCGCCCTCCCGGCCGACTTCGCCTGGGGCGTCGCCACGGCCGCGTACCAGATCGAGGGGGCCGTGGCGGAGGACGGCCGGGCCCCGTCGATCTGGGACACGTTCTCCCACACACCCGGCAAGGTGGCCGGCAACGACACCGGCGACGTGGCCTGCGACCACTACCACCGGGTTCCCGAGGACATCGCCCTCATCAAGGAGGTGGGGGCGGGCGCCTACCGCTTCTCGCTCGCCTGGCCGCGTATCGTCCCGGGCGGCGACGGCCCCGTCAACAAGGCCGGACTCGACTTCTACGACCGGCTGGTCGACGGCCTCCTCGACGCCGGGATCACCCCGTTCGCCACGCTCTACCACTGGGACCTCCCGCAGGCGCTCCAGGACCGGGGCGGCTGGACGGTCCGGGAGACGGCCGAGCACTTCGCCGCGTACGCGTCGGTCGTCGTGGAGCGCCTCGGTGACCGGGTGAAGGACTGGGCGACCCTCAACGAGCCGCTCTGCTCCGCCTGGATCGGCCATCTGGAGGGCACCATGGCGCCGGGTCTCACCGACCTGACCGCCGCCGTCCGGGCCTCGTACCACCTGCACCTCGGGCACGGTCTCGCCGTGCAGGCGATCCGCGCGGCGTCCCCGGACGCGCGCGTCGGCATCGTCAACAACCTCAGCCCGGTGGAGGCCGCCACCGACCGCGAGGCCGACCGGGCCGCAGCCGTGCGCGGCGACGGCCACACCAACCGCTGGTGGCTCGACCCGATCCTCGGGCGCGGCTACCCGCAGGACATGGTCGACCTGTACGGGGTCGAACTCCCCGTACAACCGGGCGACATGGACATCATCGCGGCGCCGCTCGACTGGCTGGGCGTGAACTACTACTTCCGCCAGGTCGTCACCGCCGACGCGACCGGTCCCGTCCCGCACGCCAAGCAGGTCTACCTGCCCGGCTCGCGGCACACCCACATGGACTGGGAGGTGCACGCCGAGGGCCTGGAGCAGCTGTTGCTGCGCCTGACCGAGGAGTACGGCGTTCAGCGCATCTACGTCACCGAGAACGGCTCGGCCTACCAGGATGTCGTCCTGGCCGACGGTTCGGTGCACGACCCGGAGCGGACCCGGTACCTGGAGGAGCATCTCGCCGCCTGTGCGCGCGCCGTCCGCAAGGGCGCTCCGCTCGCCGGATACTTCGCCTGGTCGCTGCTGGACAACTTCGAGTGGGCGTACGGCTACGACAAGCGGTTCGGTCTGGTCCACGTCGACTACGCGACGCAGCGCCGCACCGTCAAGAGCAGCGGCCGCCGCTACGCCGAGCTGATCCGCGAGGCGACAGCGGGCCACTCGGGCAGGACCGCCTGAAGTCCCGGGCCGGCCCCTGAGGGCCGGCACCTCCGGCCGCGGTGGACGACCACCGCGGCCGGAGGTTTCGCATGCCCCGGCGCCGCTGCCGGGCGTGCACCGGGAGGGGCGCCCGCTCGGCGTCGAAGCCGTGGGCCGGTGTGCTCACCCGGCTCCGCCGCTGAACAGGACGTTCCCCGGTCCCGTGGCCATACTGGACATCGCGGCATCTCAGCGTCCCGGCGTCCCGCCCCCCAGAGATTGCAGGAGCACACAGATGAGCGGCACTGCGCAGATCGGCGTCACCGGACTCGCGGTGATGGGCCGCAATCTGGCCCGCAACTTCGCCCGTAACGGCTTCACGGTCGCGGTGCACAACCGTACGACCGCGAAGACCGATGCCCTGGTCGAGGATTTCGGCGACGAGGGGGCCTTCGTCGCCGCGCACACGCCGCAGGAGTTCGTCGCGGCGCTGGAGCGGCCCCGCCGCCTCGTCATCATGGTGAAGGCGGGCGAGCCGACGGACGCGGTGATCCAGCAGTTCGTCCCGCTGCTGGACGACGGCGATGTCGTCATCGACGGCGGCAACGCCCACTTCGAGGACACCCGGCGCCGGGAGAAGGAACTGCGCGAGCGCGGTATCCACTTCGTCGGCGCCGGCATCTCGGGCGGTGAGGAGGGCGCGCTGAACGGGCCGAGCATCATGCCGGGCGGTTCGGCCGAGTCGTACGCATCGCTGGGGCCGATGCTGGAGAGGATCGCGGCGAAGGCGAAGGACGGCACGCCCTGCACCACCCACATCGGGCCGGACGGCGCAGGTCACTTCGTCAAGATGGTGCACAACGGCATCGAGTACGCGGACATGCAGCTGATCGCGGAGGCGTACGACCTGCTGCGCGCGGTGGCCGGCTACTCCCCCGCGAAGATCGCCGAGACGTTCCGCAGTTGGAACACCGGCCGCCTCGACTCGTATCTGATCGAGATCACGGCCGAGGTCCTGGCCCACACCGACGCGGCCACCGGAAGGCCGTTCGTCGACATCGTGCAGGACCGGGCGGAGCAGAAGGGCACCGGGCGCTGGACGGTGCAGATCGCGCTCGACCTGGGCGTACCCGTCTCGGGCATCGCGGAGGCCGTCTTCGCCCGCTCGCTGTCCGGTCACGCCGATCTGCGCGAGGCGGCGAAGGGACTGTCCGGTCCCTCGGCCGCACCGCTCGGCGCGCAGGAGGCGGCTGCCTTCGCCGACCGGGTGGAGCAGGCGCTGTACGCGTCCAAGATCGTCTCGTACACGCAGGGGTTCCACCAGATCCGGGCCGGCAGCGAGGCGTACGACTGGAACGTCGACCTGGGAGCGGTGGCCTCGATCTGGCGGGCCGGCTGCATCATCAGGGCCGCCTTCCTGGACCGTATCCGCTCCGCCTACGCCACACGGCCCGAGCTGCTGAGCCTGCTCTCCGACGCGCAGTTCGCCGAGGAGATCGGCGCGGCGCAGGACGACTGGCGCGCGGTCGTGGCCGAGGCGGTGCGGCAGGGGGTACCCACCCCGGGTTTCGCCGCGGCGCTCTCGTACTACGACGGTCTGCGCGCCGACCGGCTGCCTGCGGCGCTCACCCAGGGGCAGCGGGACTTCTTCGGCGCGCACACCTACCGGCGGGTCGACCGCGAGGGCTCCTTCCACACCCTCTGGGGCGGGGACCGGACGGAGACCGAGGCGGGCTGACCCGGGCCGGCCCGGCGGCGTCAGGCGAGTTTCTTGAGCAGTTCGCCGGCGAGCGGGGCGGCGGAGGCCGGGTTCTGGCCGGTGACCAGATTGCGGTCGACGACCACGTGCGGGGCCCACGGCTCGCGCTCCTGGAAGTCGGTGCCGATCTCCACGAGGCGGTCCTGGAGCAGCCACTTGGCCTTGTCGGCGAATCCGGCCTGGCTCTCCTCGGCGTTGGTGAAGCCGGTGAGCCGGTAGCCGGTGAAGGCGTTGGTGCCGTCGTCCTTCGTGGCCGCCAGCACGGCGGCCGGGGCGTGGCAGACGATCCCGAGGGGCAAGCCCGAATCCAGCACCCGGAGCAGCAGTTTCCCGGAGTCGGCGTTCACGGCCAGGTCCTCCATGGGGCCGTGCCCGCCGGGGTAGAACACCGCCGCGTAGTCCGCCGGATCCACGTCCTCCAGTTTCAGCGGCTGCTGGAGTTCGGTCATGGAGGCGAGGACGGCCGCCACCCGGTCGGCGTTCTCCTGACCGCCGTTGACCTCCGGCGCCAGGCTCCCCCGGTCCACGGTCGGCACCACAGCGCCGGGGGTGGCGACGACGATCTCGTACCCGGCGGCCTTGAACCGCTCGTAGGGCGCGACGGCCTCCTCCGCCCAGAAGCCGGTCGGGTGAACGGTCCCGTCGGCGAGGGTCCAGTGGTCGGAACCGGTCATCACGAAAAGGATCTTTGCCATGTCACATCTTCCGCAGGGCCCTGGCGTCATCCGCCCGGGACGGTTTCGCACGATGTCGCCTCGGATCCGGAGCGACATCGTGCCGACGAGCCCGACCGTACGGCTGTGAACCCGCCGGACCCGGCAGGTTCGGCGCGGTGAGCCACAGCGCAGCCAATGGGATGACGTGAATGGAGCAGACGGCGGGCATCCGTCCCGGTCCGGCGGAGCGTCCGCCGCGCGGACCGGGACGTGGCGGAGCCCCGGCCCGTGCGAGGGAGGCCGGTACGGTGGACGTCGCGCCGCCGCAACCGTCGCACCGCCCGGCACGGCGGAGCGACGGCGCTTTTCTTCCGGGGGGCCGGTTGCCCGGAAGGTTCGAGCGCATCGGAGGCTCTGTGGCAATCGACATCAATGAACCGTTCGGCCAGAACTGGACCCACGCGACGCAGTTCGGCATCGCGTTCGGTCTCTCCTGCGTGATCGGGATCGAACGCGAGATCCGCCAGAAGGCGGCCGGTCTGCGCACGTACACGATCGTCGGGCTCGGGGCCGCCCTCTTCACCCTGGTCAGCAAGTTCGGCTTCTCGGACGTGCTGGTCACCGGGCAGGTCGAGTTGGACCCGTCCCGGGTGGCGGCGCAGATCGTCTCCGGCCTCGGGTTCATCGGCGGCGGCGTCATCTTCGTCCACCGCGGTTCGGTCAAGGGACTGACCACGGCCGCGTCGATCTGGCTGACCGCCGCGGTCGGCTGCGCGGCCGGAGCGGGTCTGCCCTTCCTGGCCACGCTCGCCACCCTCGCCTACTTCCTGGTGTCGTACGGCGTCCGCCCGCTGGCCCACCGGCTCCCGGCGCTGCGCTATGCCTCGATCGGCTACCGGATCACCTACACCGAGGGCCTGGGCGCGCTGCGGGAGCTGGTGAAGCACTGCACGGAGGCGGGGTTCGCGATCTCCGAGCTCACCACGATCGCCGCCGACGGCGAGGGAATGTTCCGGCGCCGTCGCCCGCCGGAGACCGTGCACCCGCCGGAGCGGACCGTCGAGGTCGCGCTCAGCGTGCAGGGCAGGGGCGATCCGGACGCGCTGATGGCCCGGCTGTCGGGCACCACGGGGGTGCTGGCGTGCAGCCGGAGTGACCTCGCGGACGAGTGAGCGCGGCGCCCCGGCGGGTGGGCCGGGGGCATCACCCGGCGGCTCGGGCGGAGGACCGGTGGGGGCGTCGCCCGGCCGGGTGACCCGGGGTGCGGCACCGCTCAGGGTGTGGGTAAGTGGCAGCGGGTCCCGCTGTCCTCACGCACGGCGGGTTCCGCCGTACCTCCTTGCCGCCCGAGCCACTTCATGGAGCCGCCGGATGCCCGAGACCACCGAGGACGCGGCCGCGGCGCAGCCCGTCGTCGCGCCGCTGACCAGCGCGGCCCTGATCCTGGTAGCCACGATCGAACCCGGCGGTGAGCCCGTGGTCCGCGAGGCGCTGCCGGATCTGGCGGCCTTCGCCCGCTCCATCGGGTTCCGCTTTCCCGGCGCCGGGCTGGTCTGTGTGACCGGGTTCGGTTCCGACGCGTGGAGCCGGCTGTTCGCGGGTCCGCGGCCTGCCGCGCTCCATCCCTTCCAGGAGCTGCACGGGGCCCGCCACCACGCCCCCGCGACCCCGGGCGATCTGCTGTTCCACATCCGGGCCGAGCGGATGGACGTGTGCTACGAGTGGGCCTCCCAGCTGCTCGACCGGCTCGGCGGTGCGGTGAAGGTCGTCGACGAGACGCACGGGTTCCGCTACCTCGACCACAGGGATCTGCTGGGCTTCGTCGACGGCACCGAGAACCCGGTGGGCGATGATGCGCGGTCGGCTGCGCTGGTCGGTTCCCAGGACCCGGATTTCGCGGGCGGCAGCTACGTCATCGTGCAGAAGTACCTCCACGATCTGGCGTCGTGGAACGCGCTGAGCACCGAGGAGCAGGAGCGGGTGATCGGGCGGACGAAGTTCACCGACATCGAGCTCGCCGACGGCGTCAAGCCCGCCGACTCCCATGTGGCGCTGAACACCATCACGGACCCGGACGGCACGGAACGCGACATCCTGCGTGCCAACATGCCGTTCGGCAGCTTCGGGCAGGGGGAGTTCGGTACGTACTTCATCGGGTACGCCGCTGATCCCGGCGTCACCGAGCAGATGCTCCGCAACATGTTCCTCGGCAGTCCTCCCGGCACCCACGACCGCATCCTCGACTTCTCGACCGCGGTCACCGGCACGCTCTTCCACGCCCCCAGCGCCGACTTCCTCGACGCCCCGCCGCCGTCGCCCGGGTCCGCCGGGGCGGGGGCTCTGCCGGAGCCGGCGTCCGCGCCGACGGCGCAGGTCCTGGTTGCGCCGGGTGGTGCCCCTGACGGTTCGCTGCACATCGGCAGCCTGCAAGAAAGCGCCCAGTGATGAACAACCTCCACCGCGCACTCGCCCCTGTCACGCAAGCCGCCTGGGACCAGATCGAAGAAGAGGCCCGGCGCACCTTCAGCCGCCATCTGGCGGGCCGCCGGGTCATCGACGTCCGCGGGCCCGAGGGCCCGCAGCTGGCGGCCGTGGGCGACGGCCATTTCCGGAACATCGACCCGCCCACCCCCGACGTCATGGCCCGTGCCCGCACATCGACGCCGGTCATCGAGTGGCGGGTGCCGTTCACGGTGACCCGGGCGGCGGTGGACGACGTCGAGCGCGGCTCCGCCGACAGTGACTGGCAGCCCGTCAAGGACGCCGCCCGGACCTGTGCGTTCGCCGAGGACATGGCGGTCATCGACGGCTACGCGGCGGCCGGGATCACCGGTCTGCGGGACGGTTCCTCGCACACCGCGCTGCCGCTTCCGGCGGATGCCCGGGACTATCCGGCCACGGTCAGCCAGGCGCTGACCCAGCTGCGGCTGGCCGGGGTCGACGGACCGTACCGGCTGCTGCTGGGCGCCGACGCGTTCACGGAGGCGACCGAGACGTCCGACCACGGGTATCCGGTCTCCACGCATCTGGCGCGGCTGCTGGACGACCAGATCCTGTGGGCGCCGGCGGTGGCGGGCGGGGTGCTGCTGTCCACCCGGGGCGGCGACTTCGAACTGTGTCTGGGTGAGGACCTGTCGATCGGCTACCAGGACCATGACGCGACGACCATCAGTCTGTACTTCCACCAGTCGTTCACCTTCCGGATGCTGACGCCGGAGGCCGTGGTCCCGATCATCGCCTGAACCGACGCCGCAGGCCGTACGGACCCGGCCGTCGTCCGATGCGCGCGGCAGCCCCCCGGGCGGGCGCTCGTATGCTCGGCTCCCATGACAAGCCGTACGCCCGTCCCACCGGAGCCCGCGGTCACGCTGCGCGAGATCCTGGCCTTCGACGACAGCGGAACGCTGCGGCTGCTGCTGGCCCCGGCCGGCCAGGACGTCGGCGTGCGGGCCGTGGCGGTCGGGGACGAGGGACCCGCGCAGCCGCTCGACGGGTGCCTGGTGCTGGTGGTGGGTGCGCCCGCCGCGTCGGCCGGGGCGGCGGGGCCGGTGCGTGAGGCCGCCCGGCGCGGCGCCTCGGGCGTGGTGCTGCGCGACGCGGAGGGCGAGGCCGCCGCACCGGAGGTACTGGCCGCCGCCGAGGAGTCGGGCATCGCGCTGCTCACCCGGGCGGTGTGGGCCGACTGGACGGACACCGCGGCTCTGGTGCGCTCCGCGCTGGCCTGTGCGCGGGCGGGCAGCGGCGAGGAGGGCGCGGCGGTGCCGGACGGCGGTGCGGAGAGTCTGGCCGCGCTCGCCGCGGCCATCGCCGAGTACACCGGGGGCGCGATCACCATCGAGGACACCCGGTTCCGGGTCCTGGCCCACTCCGCGACCGGGCCGGAGGCCGACGGGCTGCGCCGGTCCACCGTCCTGGGCGGCCGGGTGCCCGAGTGGCGGGTGGCGGAGCTGCGCCGCAGCGGGATGCTGCGCGCACTGTGGACCTCCCGGGACGTGATCCACCGTGCCGCGGACGCCGATGGTCCGGAGCGCCTGGTCGTCGCGGTCCGCAGCGGCCCCGAGGTCCTCGGCTCCATCTGGGCGGCCGCGGACGGGCGCAGCCTGTCCCCGTGGGCGGCGGACGCGCTGCGCCGTGCCGCCGAGGCCGCCGCACCCCATCTGGTGCGGCACCGGCTGCGCGAGAGCGGATCAGCGCGCCGCAGTGAACTCGCGTTGCGGGGGCTGCTGTTCGGGGAGGGGGACGCTCGCACGCACGCCTGGTCGCTGGGCCTTTCGCCCGACGCGGCCTGTGCGGTCGTGGTGGCGGAACGCGACAGCGGGGCACCGGCGGGCGACCGCACGCTCGATGTCCTCGCCCTGCAGGCCGTGTCGTACCGCCCGTCGGTGCGGGTGCTGCGCGACGGTGACCGGCTGCTGGTCCTGCTGCCGGTGGACACGGGCCGGGAACGTGACGTGCTGGGGCTGGCCCGGGAGCTGGCCGCCCTGGCCCGGTCCCTGCCGGGCAGGGTCCCGGTCCGGGCCGGTGCGGGCCCGGTGGTGCCCACCGCACTGCGGGCCAGGTCCTCCTGCGAGCAGGCCGCGCTGATCGCACGGGTGCTCCGCGAGCGTGCGGCCCGGGGCGGCGGGGCGGTCCGGGACGGAGAGGGCGAGGCGGACTCGGCGCGGTACGCGGATGCCGCGGGCGTCGGCCCCTCGCTCGACGTCGTGCGGGTCCTGGATGCCGTACGACCGGTGTGGGAGTCGGGCAGCGGGCCGGTGCACGACCTCGTACGGGCCGATCTGGCGGCCGGCGGTGAACTGGTGCGCTCACTGGCCGCGTACCTGGACGCGTCGGGCGACGTGACCCGCGCGGCGGCCCGGCTCGTGGTTCACCCGAACACGCTCCGGTACCGGCTGCGACGCGCCCGGGAACGGTTCGGCGTGGACCTGGACGAGCCCGACACCAGGCTGCTCATCACCCTCGCCGTCCGTCTCACCGGTTAGATTTGCCCCCTGTTCGCACGGTCCTTGGCCGCCCGGCCAAGAACCCGTGCCGATGCTGTCCTGCTCGACAGAGATCTGTGGGGCCCCCATCACCGACTCTCGTTCCATGAGCCTTCCCTCGTCGGCCTCCTGCGCGCGGCCGTCCTCCGCCCCGTCGTCCTCCGCGCGTGTCGCGGCCGCGGTCCGGCACGCCGTGGCCACCGGCCTGCTCGGCGAGTCCTGCCCGGTCGCCGGTTTCGTCGACACGGACGGGGTACGCGATTCGGTCGCCGCGCTCCACGAGGCGTTCTCCGGGGTGCCGGGAGCGCCGGGGGCGCCCGGAGTGCTGCACACCTTCGCCGCCAAGGCGGCGTCGCTCGTGCCCGTGCTGCGGCTGCTCGCCGAGTGCGGCATGGGCTGCGAGGTGGCGAGCCCCGGTGAGCTGCGGATCGCGCTCGACGCGGGCTTCGCGCCCTCGAAGATCGTCCTGGACTCCCCCGCCAAGACACGGGAGGAGATCCGCCGGGCCCTCGCGCTCGGCGTGGCGCTCAACGCCGACAACCTCGACGAGGTGGACCGTATCGTCGCGCTGCGGCCCGCCAATTCGGTGTCCGCCATCGGGCTCCGGGTCAACCCCCAGGTCGGCGGCGGTTCCATCGGGGCGATGAGCACGGCCACCGCCACCTCCAAGTTCGGCGTGGCGCTGCGCGACCCCGGCGCGCGCGAACGGATCGTGGAGGCGTTCGCCGCACACCCCTGGCTGAACCGTCTGCACGCCCATGTCGGTTCGCAGGGCTGTTCCCTGGAGCTGATCGCGGACGGGGTCGCGCAGACGTACCGGCTGGCCGAGGAGATCAATAGCAGGCTCGGCACCCGGCAGATCACCGGCCTCGACATCGGCGGCGGCCTGCCGGTCAACTTCGCCGACGACTCGGTGCGGCCCACCTTCGCCGCGTACGTGGCGGCGCTGCGCGCGGCGGTTCCCGGACTCCTCGACGGCCGGTATGCGCTGATCACCGAGTTCGGCCGGTCCCTGCTGGCCAAGAACGGCTTCATCGGGGCGCTGGTCGAGTACACGAAGGATGCCGGCGGCCGCCGTATCGCACTCACCCACGCGGGCGCCCAGACCGCCACCCGGACCGTTTTCATGCCGGACGCCTGGCCGCTGCGGGTCGGCGCGTTCGATGCCGAGGGCCGTCCCAAGGACGGGCCGCCGCTCGTCCAGGACATCGCGGGACCGTGCTGCTTCGCCGGGGACGTCGTCGCCCATGCCCGGGAGCTGCCGGAGCTGCGGGAGGGTGACTACGTGGTGCTGTACGACACCGGCGCGTACTACTTCTCCACCCCGTGGTCCTACAACAGCCTGCCGCGGCCCGCGGTGTACGGATTCGGGACGGCCGGGGGAACCGGGCAGGACGGCACCGCGGTGCGCTTCGCACCGGTGCGCGACGCCCAGTCACTGGAGTCGCTCTCGGCGGAGAGCGGCCTGTCGCACGCCGACGCCCTGCTGGGCCTGTACCCCCTGAACCCCTGAGTCCTGAGCCCCTCACCACGGATCCGGTGCTGTCGCCGGAAGCCAGCCTCAGAGACCTTCGCAATTAGTAGCCATGGACATAGTATCTATGTACTGTATCCGCCATGAGCAACGCACTTGAGGGTCCGACCCCCGGCTTCCTGGTCTGGCGTCTGTCGATGAAGTGGCGAGTGGCCATCGACCGGTCGCTGGCGCCGCTGGGACTGACGCACGCACAGTACTCACTGCTGGCATCCCTGCTGGGTATGCGGCAGTTGGGGCTGCGGCCGAGCCAGCGCGGGCTCGCCGACCACACCGGGCTCGAACCCCTCTACGTGTCGAAGCTGGCACGCGGGCTGGAGGCCGCCGGGCTCGTCGGGCGCACCGCCGACCCCTCCGACACCAGGGCGGTCCAGCTGTCGCTGACGGACGAAGGACGCGCCGTGACGGGCCGGGCGGTCGAGGTGGTGCACCGGCTCCTCGACGGGATGCTGGCGCCGCTGGGCGGACTGGACGGACCGGACGCGGAGGCGTTCACCCAGATGCTGACGGCGCTGCTCGACGTACCGGTTCCCGCAGTGACCGTCCCTCCCACGAAGGAGTAACCATGTCCGCCGCACCAACCGTCAACGGCCAGGTCATCGGCCAGGCCCACTACGCCACGCGCGCGGTCCTGGAGCGGCTGCTGGCCGGTACCGGGACCACCTTCCACCAGTGCGTGGCGCTGAACGCCACCGCGGACAGCGACGGGCTCGTCGAACGCCGGCGGCTGGCCGGCCGGATGACCGCCACGCTGAAGATCGAGGCCGCGGTCGCGGAGTCGACGCTGTCCGAGCTGATCGGCGCCGGTCTGCTGGAGGAGCTGCCGGGTGATGTGTCACGGCTGGTCCTGACGGCCGCGGGACAGGAGCTGCAGCGCAGGATCGGGACCGGCACCGCCGAGATCACCGCCCGGCTCTACGCGGACCTGCCGGCCGAGGACCTGGCCGCGGCGGGCCGGGTACTGACCGCGGTCACCGCACGGGCCGAGGCCGTACTGACCGAGGGCTGAGGCGGCGGGAGCGGCGGCCGGTCAGCCGACCGGTGAGGGCTCGGGCTCCGGCGGCGGCACCGGCTCGGGGTTCGGCGCGGGCGGCTGCGGGATCGGATCGGGCGCGGGACCCGGCGGGGTGGGAGCAGGCGGTGCCGGTGTCGGCCCCGGCGGTACGGGCGTCGGCTCCGGCAGCGGCCGGGGCGGCCCCGGAATCGGCCCCGGGGTGGGCGTGGGCGGAACGGGGTCGGGGAACGGATGGGTCATCTCGGGCCTCCGAACGGTCGGGGTGGATCTCTTCCACCGTCTCCCGGAGCGGCTGCCCGCGCCCGGCGAGTCCATACGTACGGGCTACAAATGACCCGCCCGGCCCGGTACACCGGCAGCTGCCGCCGCGGCGGCGGCAAGTCCCGCACGCGGGCTGGACAGGACGGGGATCCCGGTGGCCGTACGGGTGACGGCCTCGGCCATGGATGCCTGGGCCAGCACGATCACGTCGGTGTCGGTCACCGCGTCCACCGCGGCGGCCACCAGCCCCAGATAGCCGTCACGGTCGCCGGCCTCGAAGCGCCCCCAGGCACCGTCGACGAGAACGGTACGCACCTCCGCCGGCCCCCGGCCCACCCCGGCCGCCTCCTCGGCGAGCAGCGCGAGGGTCGGCGGCAGGGTGGCGGCCAGCGCCGCGATGACGGTCACCCGCTGCGCGCGGGCGGCGGCGGCCGCCATCGGCCGGTCGAGCCGCAGCACCGGGACACCCAGCGCCGCGCCTGCCGACTCGGCGACCCCGCCGATCGTCGAGCAGGTACAGAGCACGGCCGCGGCCCCCTCGGCCACGGCACCCGTGAGCAGCGCCTCGATATCGCCCCTCACCACCTCCGGTCCCATCGCTGCGGCCCGGTCGAGCAGTTCCTCGTGCACGAGGTGGCGCAGGGCGAGCCCCGGATGGCCGGAGTCGCGCAGCGCGTCGAAGACCGGGACGTGGACCGGGGAGGTGTGCAGCAGCGTGAGGGTCACGGGCGAGACGCTACCGGCCCTGCCACCCGCCCCCGGAGTCAGTACAGCTCGGGACGGGACGTGAGCCGTTCCGTCGCCCGCTCCACCAGCTAGGCCGGGGCCTGCGGGGCGCGTCGGGGTGGGGCGTCGCCCACTTCTGCGCGCAGGGCACGGGCGTGGTCGGCCGTATCGTCGACGACGACCTTGGGGCACCCTCCGTGACGGCCGCGCTCGCGGGCGGGCGCCTGGCCTTCCACCGGGACTCTTCCCGGATGCACTCGCGCTCGGACTCGGCCATGCCCGCGAAGAACGCGAACAGGGCGGGCGCCGCACCAGGACGGGCCGTAAACCCCCGGGAGGGGGCCGGTGAGACTCTCGTGGGCTTCGTCGCGGCCTCCGGCACTGCGGCATCCCCTCCCCCACGCGCGGCCGGGACCGCGGCCGGAGGGGGGGGCTTCACCTCCAGCTCGGCGCGGAGCTGGAGGGCACCGGCATGGAGCGCGGGGTGCGGTACTTCGGGGCGACCTGGCCGCCGCGAGTGCGGCAGAACGAAGATCGGGGGCAAACCGTGCATGGTCCAGTGAGGGTCCGCAAACCTCCCAGAACTACTCATTTGTGCGAACGGGAAGCGTGACGGTTTCCGTCCGGGTCAGACCAGTCGCGCCGAACGCCGGGGCCTGCCTTCGCTCGGTGTCCGCAGCCGCCGACAAGGGCCACGATCGTTGCCTGACAAGACCCGCCCGATCCTCTCCGGCTTGACGCATGCCCATATCGGAATATGATGAATCCATGGCACGAGCAGCGACGACATCGGACGTCTTCAACGCGATCGCCGAGCCGCAGCGCCGGGAGATCCTGCTGCTGCTGCGGGCGGGTGAGCGGCCGGTGACCGAGTTGGCCCAGGAGTTGGGGATGACCCAGCCGGGGGCATCCAAACATCTGCGGGTGCTCCGGGAGGTCGGACTGGTGCGGGACCGCAGGGCGGGCAAGCAGCGCCTGTACGGCCTAGACGCCCGCGGGCTGCGACCGGTCCACGAGTGGACCGGCGGGTTCGAGCGGTTCTGGAACGAGAGCTTCGACCGGCTGGACGAGTACGTACAGGACCTCAAGCAGGCAAAACAGGAGGAGTGACCGATGGCAGCGACAGGACGGGAGACGCCGGCGCAGTCAGCGACGGCCGACCGTGAAATCGTGATCTCCCGGGCCATCAGCGCCCCACGGGAGCTGGTGTTCGAGGCGTTCACCGAGGTGCGGCACCTGTCACGGTGGTGGGGACCGGAGGGGTTCACCACCACCACGCGGGCGTTCGAGTTCCGCGTCGGCGGGGAGTGGGACTTCGTGATGCACGGACCGGATGGGACGGACTACCAGGAGTGGATCTCCTGGACCGAGATCGCCCCGCCGGAGCGGATCGCATTGCTCCACGGCGAGTCCCGCGGTGACCCGAACGCCTTCGAGTCGGTCCTCACGTTCGCGCCCGACGGCGCGACGACCCGGATCGAGATGCGCGCGCTGTTCCCCACCAAGGAGCTGCGCGACGAGGCGGTCGAGAAGTACCACGCGATCGAGAGCGGCCGGCAGACCCTGAGCAACCTGGCGGCCTACGTCACCGAGATCGTTCGGAAGGGAGCTGAGAGCTGATGGCCGGGAAAGTGTTCTTCAGCGTGTCAATGTCGCTGGACGGGTTCATCGCGCCCGAGTCCTCCGAGGACTTGATGGGGAAGCAGTGGATGGAACTGCAGCAGTGGATCTTCCCGCTGCGGTTCTTCCGGGAGAACCTGAAGCTTGGCGAGGGCGGCGAGGAAGGCCGCGACAACGACATCGCGCGGGAGACCTTCGAGCGCACCGGCGCGAGCGTGATGGGTAAGCGCATGTTCGACGCCGGCGAGAAGATGTGGCCGGAGGAGGCGCCGTTCCACACGCCGGTGTTCGTCGTGACGCACGAGAGGCGTGACCCCTGGGAGCGGCCCGGCGGGACCACCTTCCACTTCGTCAACGACGGCATCGAGACCGCGCTCGACCAGGCCCGCGAGGCTGCCGGCGACCGTGACGTCCGCATCGCGGGCGGCGGCGCGACGATCTTGGAGTACGTGAACGCGGGCCTGGTCGACGAGTTCTCGATCGCGCTGTCACCCGTGCTGTTCGGCTCCGGAATCCGCCTGTTCGAGGGCGTGGACGCGGCCCGCGTGGCCCTGGAGCCGGTCCGCACGGAGCCCTCCCCAAGGGTGACGCACCTGACCTACACCGTCCGGGAGCGGTAACTGTCCCGACCTCGGCGCTCTCCCGCCGAGGTCAGCTGCCCGCGAACGCCCGGCTCGCCCTGGTGGCGACGGCGGATGGCGATACGTGCTCACCCATGAGGGCGGGGAGCCGGCCCTGTACGCCGACACGGTGTCCGGCCTGCTGTCCGCGGGCAGTCATCCCCGGCTACGACGAACTTCGCAGCAACGAGAACGGCGACGAAGCAAGTTCGTGGCTCGCTACGAGGCGGCGATCGAGCTGGCCAACATCGGTGCAGATCTGGCTGGTGATCGACGCCACCGAGAACGACGGCTGGTCGCCGGGGCAGGTCACCGCCACGCCCTGACGGGGCCATACGCATAGGCGTCCGGACGGGGAGAGTGACGGCCTTCGTCCGGGCGTGACCACCAGGGCGTGTGGTGAAAGTGCACTGGTGGGCGGCTGAATCCTGGTAGGCCAGTACATTCGCGGGCATGGCGAAACCGGTGCTGCGGGCAATCGAAGATGGCGAGCCTGCCGTGGACGATCCGACCGGGGACGCCCTGCACGACCTGCTGGCTGATATGAACCTGCGTCATCGGTTCGTGATTCTTGAAAGGCTCGACCCAAAACCGCATGAGATGACCGGTCCAGAGCCGATCGCCAGAGTGATGATCAACTGGACGCACGATCGCCAGGGATGGCGTGAGGCGATGCCGTGGGTTCCGAAGTTTTGTTAGAGCACCGTCACTGCCACAGCGGGCTGTCGTGCCGCTTGCCTGCGATGACGAGCGGCGACAGCGGCTTTTACCGCTGCTCGACCGCCAGGTGCAGTTTGGTGGTCAGCCCGCCGCGCGGGCGTCCGAGGCCGTGGTCGTCGGGTTCGGCGTCGACGCCGCCGGGAGACTCCTTCTGTAATGCTCCTTTTACGCGCCCCGGCGGCCTGCTGGTGAGCCCGGGCGATGGTGGAGTCCACGCTGACGTCCCACGTAATCAGGCCCTTCGCGTCGGCCTCGGCCTGCATCTGCTCGAAGACTCGCCTCCAGGCGCCATCGCGCTGCCGGCGCCGGAACAGGCCGTAGGCCCGGTCCCACAGGCCGTACCTCTCCGGCACATCGCGCCACGGTGCACCGGTCCTGGTCCTGGGCCGCCACCGTATGCCGTCCATCAACTGCCGCCGGGCCCACTGATCGTTCGTCAGATCACCACGCCCCACAGCAGATGATCACTCACGACCAAGATCGCCTTCCGCGGCGCGCCCAGGCGGTCCCGTCAGTCGCTGTTGCGAAAGACGAGCAGATAACGCCAGAAGAGGAGCCTGCGGATGCTGCATCCAGGCAGCAGGACCGCGGCCTCCCGACGGATCTGCAGCAGGGGAACAGTCGGCTGGCTCACCGGCGCTTTCACCCGGTCTGGGCCGATGGAAGCGGCGGCAGGGCGAAGCCTTTCCATCAAAGCGACGGTCAGCCGCGCGACAGCGTTCACAGGCACGGCCACCAGGCTCCAAGCCCAGTCGATCCGGGTCTTCTCCGGATAGCAGCCCAAGATAACGAGGACGCCGCCGGGCGCGAGTGCGTCACGCAGTGCGGCGACGGTGTCGAACGGCATGTGATGGATGCTGGCGAGGCACGAGATGAAGTCGTAGTGATTCTTGGGCAGTTCGACTTCGGTGACGTTCGTGCGCTGGAAGCGTGGGCTGCCATCACCGGCTATCCGCCCCGACAGCACGCGGGCCTCCGCAATGGCCTCCTCCGACGGGTCGATCGCATCGACCTCCATGCCCAGGCGAGCGAGCCGACGAGCGAACCGGCCGGTCCCACAGCCGACGTCCAGGGCCGCACCGCAATTCCGCCGCACCTGGCGCAACAGCAGACGGTGATAGTGGTCGTTGTGATCAAAGGGCATGGTCCGACCCTGCCACAACAGACGCGCACGGCCCGGCGGTTCCACCACCAAGACCCAGACAGTGAACCGCGTCACGCCAGCGGGGCTGGAATACAACACGCGCCGCTGTCACCGTCGCGAACGCAGTTCCGACAGCGGACTTGCTCAATGGCCATACGAGGTCATCCGCACACAGCCTTTGAACACAAGACATGCTTGCGCGACACACAACTATGAGCGCGGCAGGTCGCTGTGGAAGGTACCGAAAATGCTCGGCCACGACCGGCCAACGACCACGGCTTCGTACCTCGCTACCGCACACATGCGGACCCGGAGGTGGCCGGCCTGGCCGCCTCCGGGCGGGCCGTGCAGCGACTCGTGATGGACAGGGCGCTACCGGCATCATGCGCGACAGACAACAGGGCTGGGCTGAACAGGTACGACGCCTCGCCGCCCGCGCATCCTGTTGGCCCGGATCGGCGCCACCACCGCCATCCACGAGGCCGACATCCGCTCCCTGCCCGGCAGATCGATATCCATCAACGGGCTGTCGAACAGCGCATCCAGACATCCCCCAAGGAGATCGCGGACGAACTCCGCCGCTGGACCCCGCCCTGGTCCTACGCAGCGAAGGCCGACGGAAAAACCCGGCGATGCCGTTCGAGCCCGGCCAGTCCGGCCCGGTCCGCCACAGCGGGTGCTTCCTCGGTGGGCCGGCCGCTTCAGCGCCCCGCGGGCACGGCGTGCGGGCTGCGTGCGGTGTCGGTGCCCGGCACGGGTGCGGAGGTGTCGGCGCCGAGCGCGACGATCCGGTTCCCCGCGTCGACGTGGACGACACGCGGGACCAGGGTGCGCGCCTCGGCGTCGTCGACCTGTGCGTAGCTGATCAGGATGACCAGGTCGCCGGGGTGCACGAGGTGAGCGGCCGCGCCGTTGATCCCGATGACTCCGGAGCCGCGTTCACCCTCGATGACGTACGTCTCCAGCCGGGCGCCGTTGTCGATGTCCACGATGTGCACGAGCTCACCGGGCAGCAGATCCGCGGCCTCCATCAGCTCGGCGTCGACCGTGACGGAACCGACGTAGTGCAGGTCGGCCTGGGTCACGGTGGCCCGGTGGATTTTGGACTTGAACATAGTACGCATCATGGAGCTATTCCCAGGCTAGGCTTCCTGCCTGCGTTTTTGCAGGTCAAGTGCTGTTTCCCTACCCTACAACGAGTCGCAAGTTCGGTCAGCTTTCCCCAGGTTTTTGAGGACTGATGCTCACCACTTGCTCACTTTCCTGACGCATCGCCAGGCGACCGGGGGAGAGCCTTCGCCCACTCTCGCGACCCCACCGTGGCGACGGCCCAAGCCTACGCAGCACCGCCCGAAGGGCGTTCGTGATCACCGTCACATGGACGGTCTGGACGGCACTCAGGAGCGTAGGCACTCGACCGGAAGTCGGGCCACGCGCCACCATGGGCCAGCTGGCCCAGGCCCCTCGTATCCCACCTCAAGGAAGCTGTCGGGGGCGTACTCGGTGACCTCCCGTCGGCGATCACCAGCGGGACGACGCAGCTGCCGGATCAACTCAGCACCCGTCACCCCCGTAGGGCTGTGGACCCTGAGGATTCCCCTGGAACACCTGGGCACGCGTCTACCCGGACATGTTCAGCCTGGCCAATAGCTACCAGGCCTTCGCCGAGGACGGAACGTTGACCGACCCGGGGCTGCAGCAACGTCTCACCGAGACCGTGACGGCTTTCCTCAGCCTCGTCGAAGCGGACGTGCGCTACGTCTGCCTGGAACGCCGGTGGTACGAGTTCCTGGGAGACCGCACCGAGGCAGCCATCACCCAAAGGGCCGAGGCGTGATGCCGGGACGCCATGAGGCCCTACGCACGGGCCGTCGGTACAGAAATTCACCACGCGACTTCTCATCCGTAGGCGCGTGCATCCCGGCTGCACGTCAGGGGGACCAGCGCTTGAGGCCCCTGCCTCAGCCCCGTTCCTGTGGACACTGGCGAACCCGAAGCTGGACGAGTGGGACAGAGGGCAGTGATTTCACGCGTCCGGGACTGTACGACCATCTGACCGACAGGGTTTTGGGCGGGACTGTGCGAGCTCGTTGGCTTCCGCTGCCGTCCGACCTGCACGCTGTCAGCCGCTCACCGTGAGGGGCGGCGATTCCGCCCGCTTCGGGGAAGGGGACGGAATCGGGGCTGCCTCGCCCTCCACAGCTGCCCCACGAACCACGCTCCCCTGTCTGGGCCCGACTGACCCAGGTGCGCGGGTCCCGCCGCCACTGTCGACTCTCCGCTTCACTGTGAAGCGGATCGCGGATCCGAAAGCCGGCTCATCGAGCGTGGTCAGTCTCCACCGCACATGTCCACCCGGCTGATTCAAGAACATCTTCGCCGCCCGGCGCCGGTTCGCGGGGTGGCTGCGCGGGATGCGCGCCGGGCTGCCACGCAGAAACGCCCGGCCGGGTAAGGCGGGCACGGTTGAGCACCTTTCGGCGAGCGGCCCATCGGTTTTTGCGAGACCTTGAGGAGGAGCGCGCCCCACAGTGGCGACGCGTACCCAGGGTGACACCCGCACCCAGCGAGGAAGGAGGGCTGTGGTGAGTGATTCGGATACGGGCGCCGCTGGGCGGAGCCAGGGCGAGATGGCCCAACTCTCGGCGATCGAGTTGAACATCAACGATCAGGTGCGACGGCTTGAGGTGGATCCACGGACCTCGCTGCTCGACGCGCTGCGCGAGCACCTGCGCCTGAGCGGGACCAAGAAGGGGTGTGATCACGGGCAGTGCGGCGCCTGCACGGTGCTGATCAACGGCCGCCGCGTCAACTCTTGTTTGACGCTCGCCGTGATGCATGAGGACGATGAGATCGTGACGATCGAAGGCCTGGGCGATCCCGATGGTCTGCACCCCATGCAACGTGCCTTCGTCGAGCATGACGGCTTCCAATGTGGCTACTGCACTCCCGGCCAGATCTGTTCGGCTGTCGGCATGCTCGCCGAGGTGGAGGCGGGCTGGCCCAGCCACGCCACCGCTGATGTGACCTCGCTGCGGATCACGTTGACCGATGAGGAGATCCGCGAGCGGATGAGCGGCAACATCTGTCGGTGCGCCGCCTATCCCAACATCGTCGCGGCCATCCGTGGCATCGCGGTGGGCCGCCCGGAATGAGATCCTTCACGTACGAGCGAGTAACCGACGCACAGGCCGCCGTCGCTGCGGTGTCCAGAACCGGCGCGAAGTTCATCAGCGGCGGCACCAACCTGCTCGACCTGATGAAGCTCGACATCGAGAAACCCAGCCATCTGGTCGACATCAGTCGGCTTCCGTTGCGGGACATCGAAGAGCTCCCCGACGGCGGACTGCGTATCGGGGCCCAGGCGGCAAATTCCGATGTGGCCGCCGATGCCCGAGTGCGTACCCGCTACCCGGTGCTGACGGAGGCGCTGGTGGCCGGTGCCTCGGGCCAGCTGCGCAACAAGGCGTCCACCGGGGGAAATCTGCTGCAGCGCACTCGCTGCCCCTACTTCTACGACACGGCTGCGGGCTGCAACAAACGGGATCCCGGTTCCGGATGCTCGGCGATCAGCGGGTTCAACCGGATGCACGCCCTCCTCGGCGTCAGCGACTCCTGCATCGCCACCCACCCCTCGGACATGGCCGTCGCGTTGACCGCGCTGGAGGCGGAGATCGAGCTGCTCGACGCCGACGGGTCGGTACGCCGCGTCGCCATCGCAGACTTCTACCGGCTGCCGGGCGATACGCCGCACATCGAGACCGAGCTGGGTCCTCGCGAGATGATCACGAGCGTGCTCCTTCCCCCGCCCCCGTCGGGCCGGCAGATCTACCGCAAGGTGCGAGACCGGGCGTCGTACGAGTTCGCGCTGGTCTCCGTCGCGGCTGTCGTCTCGACCGATCAAGGAGCGATCAGTGAGGCGCGAGTGGCTTTCGGCGGTGTGGCGCACAAGCCCTGGCGGTCCATCGAGGCGGAGGACGCGTTGACCGGCCGTCCCGCCACGATGGTCACCTATCGCGCCGCCGCCGAGGCCGCGATGCGCGACGCCGTGGGGCAGGGGCACAACGACTTCAAGATCGAGCTGGCCAGGCGCACGCTGTGCCGCACGCTGGCGCAAGCGGCTCAGGCGAGCTGAGGAGACGAGATGATCGGGCAAGCTCTGAACCGCGTCGACGGCCCGTTGAAGGTCGCCGGCCGGGCCACATACGCCTACGAGCAGTGGGGGGCCGGCCAACCTCTCTACGGATTCGTCGCCGGCGCGACGATCGGCAAAGGCCGCATCACCCGGATCGACACCGAGAGCGCCGAACGCGCACCCGGCGTAAAGATGGTGATGACCTATCACAATGCCCCCGCGCAGGGTGTCCGTGATGAGTCCATTCCGTTCGAATACTGGCGCGCCCAGCCGGTGCTGACCGGCCCCGACATCCACTATTACGGCGAGCCGGTGGCACTCGTCGTCGCCACGACCCTCGAACAGGCCCGAGCGGCGGCCGATCTGGTCGAAGTCGAATACAGCGGCGGGCGGGGACGTTTCAACTTTGCCGAGCAGGAAGACGAGGTGTACATCCCGAAAGTGGTCAACGCCGGTCTCCCCACCGACACAGCGGTCGGCGATTTCGATGCCGGGTTCGACAGCGCGGAGGTCAAGGTCGACCAGCAGTACACGACGCCGTTCGAGCTCTCGATGCCGATGGAACCGCACGCGTGTCTGGTGGAACCGCGCGACGAGGACCTGGTCGTCTACGTCAGCTGCCAGATCGTCGACGCGGCGCGGGCCTCGGTCGCCGGCACGCTTCGGATCGACCCGGAGCGGGTTCACATCGTCACCCCCTTCGTCGGCGGGGGATTCGGTTCCAAGCTGGGCATCCATTCCGAGACGATCCTGGCGGCGCTCGCCGCTCGCGAGTTGCGCCAACCGGTCAAGGTCACGATGACCAGGCAGCAGATCTTCCAGCTCGTCGGCAACCGCCCCACATCCAGCCAGCGGGTTCGACTGGGCGCGGACCAGGACGGACGGCTGACCGCGATCGCCCATGACGTCACCATGCACACCAACCCCGACGTGGAGTACGCCGAGCAGACCGCCGCCACGACCCGCAGCCTCTACGCCGCGCCCCACCGGTTGACCAGCCACCGGCTGGCGCCGCTCGATCTGCCGCCCGGGACGGACGTACGCGCGCCGGGCGAAGCGCCGGGCATGCTGGCGGTCGAGTCGGCGATGGACGAGCTGGCCCATGCACTCGGGATGGACCCGGTCGAGCTGCGGATCCTCAACGAGCCCACCGTCGATCCCGAGCGAGACGTGCCGTACAGCGACCGGCACCTGGTCGAGTGTCTGCGCGAAGGCGCGCGCCTGTTCGGCTGGGAGCACCGCCCGGCCGCCCCGGCGAGTGTGCGCGACGGGCGGTGGTTGGTCGGCTACGGCATGTCGGCCGCCATCCGCGGGCACTTCCAAGGGCCGACAGCGGCGCGGGTGCGGTTGGAGGCCGACGGCACCGCCGTCGTCCAGACAGACATGACCGATCTCGGTACGGGCACGTACACCGTCCTGACCCAGGTCGCGGCCGACGGGCTCGGGCTGCCGCCCGATCGGGTGCGGACCGAGCTCGGGCGTTCCGATTTTCCCACCAGCTGGGGGTCCGGCGGCTCGTGGGGCGCCGCCGGCTCAAGCACTGCGGTGCATGGTGCGTGTATGGCCCTGCGTGAGCAGCTCCTGGATGCGGCGTGCGACGACACGCGCTCCCCGCTGCACGGCCTGGACCCGGCGGACGCCGTGTTCTCCGACGGCAACGTGGCTATCGGCGGCGCGTGCGAGGCGCTGCGCGAGATCGTCGCACGCAACCATCCGGAAGGTGTCGAGGCGGAAGGCGATACCCGCTTCATGGGCGACGATCCGAACTACACGGACTACTCGATCAACACCTACGGGGCCCATTTCGCTGAAGTGGGGGTCGACGCGGACACCGCCGAGATCCGTCTGCGGCGGATGCTCGGCGTGTTCTCGGTGGGCCGCGTGCTCAACGCCAAGACGGCCCGCTCGCAGCTGATCGGCGGCATGATCTGGGGAGCCGGCGCGGCCCTCGAAGAAGAGGCCGTGGTCGACCTGCGATCCGGCGCCTTCGTCAACCGGGACTTCGCGCAATACCTGGTGCCGGTCCACGCCGACGTCCCCGACGTCGACGCAGTCGTTCTTGACGGGTACGACGACAAGGCCAACGTCCTGGGCGCGAAGGGCGTCGGCGAGCTGGGCATCTGCGGGGCTGGTGCGTCGGTCGCGAACGCGGTGTTCAACGCCACCGGCGCGCGCGTGCGCGACTTCCCCATCACCATCGAGAAGGTGCTGCCCTGTCTACCACTGATGGACGATTGAATCCGTGACAACGGTGCCGGTCCGGGGGGTCATGGCGTGGCACGGGGGTTCCTCAGTTCTCGGTGAGCCGGCTCGAGCCGACGGCGTAGTCGGTGAGCAGCGCGGTCAGGATGTCGGTCAGGCGGGGTTCGACATCGACGACGGAGTGGGACAGTTCGGGGTCGCTCTCGTAGAAGGCGCGCAGCTGGGTGCCGGGGGCGGCCATCTGCCACAGGGCGCCGGCCATCGAGGTGGCGGTCGTCACGACTGCTCGGGCCTGGTCGGCCTCCAGTGAACCTTGCAGCGGTCCAGGCCGTCCCTGATGCGCTCCTGATGTTCTCGACGAACGCGCCGTAGGCGGTGAGGTAGGCCATCCACACCGCTGCGGCCTGCTCGGGGGCGACGGAGACGGGGCGGTGGACGGTGGCGGCGGGGCCCAGGACGTGGTCGCCGTAGGTGCCGTAGTCGGTCTGCAGGAAGGCCGGGACGACTCCGATGGTGTCCCCGGCGGTTAAGCCGGAGACGTCCGGGCCGATGGCCTCGACGACACCGGCGGCCTCGTAGCCCAGGCCGGAGGGGAAGACGGGCTGGTAGAAGTGGGCACCCTTATGGGCGTTCCTGCCGGGGCTTCTGCAGGGGCGGTGCGGGGGCTGAGGGAGTGTTCCAGCCGGCCAGTATCTGCAGTGACCGGGCGGTGGGTGAGTCGGGTTCGGCGTTGTAGAGGCAGAGGGTCTGATCCGCGTCGCCAGGAGGCTGGAGGCATTCGTAGGAGAAGTGCAGGTCGCCGACGAGAGGGTGGTGGTAGTGCTTGGCGCCGTGGGTGCGTCGCAGGACCCGGTGGTCGTTCCACCAGGTGCTGAACTCGGGCGAGCGCACGGTCAGCTCGCCCACGAGGTCGGTGAGCCGGCGGTCATGGGGGTACCGGCCGGCTTCCAGGCGCAGGATGGCGACGGTCTCCGCCGCGATGCGATCCCAGTCGCCGGTGCGTTCGCGGGCCTGGGGATCCAGAAGGTAGTAGCGGGCGAGGTTGCGCTGGGTGGCCGGCAGGGCGTCGAAGTCGGTGAGGACGGCGCGGGCGAGGTGGTTGGAGGCCAGGACGTCGGTGCGCCGCCCGAGGATGAAGGCCGGCCGGTGGTCGAGGGCCTGGAGTGTCAGGTGGAGTCCGGGCCGTACGCGCTGTGGGCTCGTCGCGGTCCGGCGGGCGGCCGAGGGCCGGGCGAGGAGGTCGCAGAGGTGCTCGCGCTCGGCTGCATCCAGCCGCAGCGCGTCGGCGAGCGCGGCGAGGACTTCGGGTGAGGGGTTGGAGGCGCGGCCCTGTTCGAGGCGCGTGTAGTACTCGGTGCTCACCCCGGCCAGACGGGCCGCTTCCTCACGGCGCAGTCCCGGGACCCGGCGCGCTCGCCCGTCGCTGGGCAGCCCGGCCTCGTTGGGGGTGATCCGGGCCCGGCGGGTGCGCAGGAAGTCGGAGATCTCGCTGCTGCGATCCATGCCCCCAGTCTGGCCCCGGCGTCCGCGGCCGCGGACCGGCTGGGTGGTCCTGGCGGTACCTGCCTCGCCAGAGCCGCTTCGGCGCCCTGCGAGTGGGTGACGCAGTGGTGTCCTGGATGAGGGAGCACGGCCACCAGGCCGTGCTCCCTGTCCCGAAGCCCTCTCGTTTCCGGAAGGTACGTTTCCATGGCTACTGCACCTGTCCAGCCCCTCGACGACCGGGTCGCCGTGATCACCGGTGCCTCCAGCGGTATCGGCGAGGCATCCGCCGAGCACCTGGCCTCACTGGGCGCGACGGTCGTCGTCCTCGCCCGCCGCGCGGAGCGGCTGCAGGACCTGGTCGCCCGCATCGAGAAGAACGGCGGGAGCGCGCTGGCGATCACCGCCGACGTCACCGACGCCGCAGCCGTACAGGCTGCCGCCGACCGGGTGGAAGCCGAGCTCGGCGGCGCGGACCTGCTGTTCAACAACGCCGGAATCATGCTCCCGGCCCCGATCGAGGAGCTGCGCATCGGCCAGTGGCAGCACCAGATCGACCTGAATATCAGCGGGCTGATGAACGTCATCGGCGCGTTCGTTCCGCAGCTGGTCAAGAACGCCGGCGAACGCGGCGCGGCCGACCTGATCAATACGGCCTCGATCGCCGCGCAGAACATCTTCCCGAACTTCGCCGTTTACTCAGGCACCAAGGCATATGTCACCCACCTGTCCCGGCACCTGCGGACCGAACTCGGGCCGAAGCACGTCCGGGTCGCCGCGATCGAGCCCGGCATCGTCGGCACCGAACTCCAGAACCACGTCACCGACACCGGCGCACTCGAATGGCTCGACGGATCGAAGGAGACCATGGACTGGCTCACCCCGCAGGACATCGCCCAGACCATCGGATTCATCGCCACCCTGCCTCCGCGGGTGAACCTCCAGCAGGTCACCATCATGCCCACCGGCCAAACAAGCTGACCTGCGGCCCCACCTCATCGCGGACCCCGGTCTGCCACAGGACGAAGTCCGGTGTTCGCGACGGCACAACACAGCAACCGGGGCGGACGGCACTCGGCGCCAGGGCGGATAGCTGCGGACCTCCGTGGTCAGGCTGATTCTCCACCGAACCAGACCTGCTCGGGGGTCATGCCGGGGCCACTCCAGCTACATCACCCTGCGGGGCGCGTGGGCCGAGCGCTGTCGCCCGGATGGACAGATCCAGATCGAGGCGGCTGCGCACGTCGAGCTCGAACCGGCCGTAGATCTCTGTACGGCCGGTTCGAGCTCGACAGGCACAGTCGTCTCGGCCTGGACCTGACAGCCCGGTCGGCGACGGTGCCCGGCCCACGCACCCGCGAGGACGAGACCGCTGCGGCTCCGGCCCACCGAAGGTCTGTTGGGCGGAATACTCTGTTGGTATGAGCGAACGAGGAATGCAGGAGCTGGCTCTGCTGCTGCTGACGGCGCTGGCGAATGCCCCTCGGCACGGGTACGCCATCGCCCAGGAGGTCAAGACCATCACCGACGGCCGCGTCACGCCGCGTACCGGGGCGCTCTACGGGGCGCTGGACAGGCTGCTGGCGGAGGGTTTGATCCAGGTGGAGCGTGAGGAGGTGGTGGACGGCCGGGCTCGTCGTGTCTTCTCTCTCGCTCCTGCCGGGCGGGAGCGGCTGGAGGCCGAGGCGGAGCGGCTGGCCGCGACCGTCCGGGAGGTCAGGCGGCGTCTGGCCGACGGCGCGGCGGCGCCTGCGTGAGCGATCCCCTCGTCCGTCTGTATCCGGCTGCGTACCGGGCTGCTTACGGGCAGGAAATCGTCGATGTGCACCGGGAGATGACGGCGGACATGCCGCGTCCGGCCCGGCTGCGTGCGGATGCCGACCTGGCCGCGCACGCCCTGCGGGTTCGGCTGGGGCTTGACTCGGCGTCGCCTGCGGGGCGTTTCTTCGCCCTGGCTGCCCCGTTCGCGCTGGCGGCTGGTGCGGTGGACGGTGGGTTGCGCCTGACGCGCTGGTACGCAGGGCTTGTTCTCTCGCCGGCCCCGGTACAGGTACAGCTCTCCACCGTGGATGGTGCGTGGAGCCTGCACATGCTGCTCTCACTGCTGGTGTGCGTCGGCGCGGTCATCGCCTTGACCGGCCGGTGGGGGCCGGGTGCGGGGGTGGCCGTGTGCGGGCTGCTGGGGACGGCCGTGCAGTGGGCCGCCGGCGCACGCGTGTACGACGAGGGGGCCATCACTCCGGTCGCGGCGTTGCTGACCGTCGCCGTCGTCCTCGCCTGCCCTCCGGATCGACGCGGTGACAGGCGACTGTCGGCGGCGACCGGCGCCATGGCTGCCGCGGGGTGGTTTCCCGTCGCCGTCGTGAATACAGGGGCCTACACGGGGGCCTTCGGTGTGACCACGGACTACGGCGCCTGGCCGATGCTGGTCCTCGCCTTCACGGGGGCCGTCCTCGCCCTCCGCGCGCGTTCCTCAGGTCTGCTTGAGATGGGCGCGATGGCCGTGGCCTCTCCGCCGCTGGTCGCCTACTCCTACGCGACTGTCTGGGGCGATCCCTGGCCCGTCCTCGGCACCCTTCTCCTGCTGCCGGTCGTGGCCGCGCTCACGGCGTTCTTCCAGGCGGTGCGCCGCCGAAGCTGACCCCGCCTTTACTTTCCGGCGGGCCGCCCGCCAACGGGCGGCCGGCTTTGCCGTGCCGCCATGTGTCTTGCCTGGCGGCTTCCTCACGCTGGCAGCACACCGTGACCCGCGCACCTTGCGATAGTCCGTTGAGATGAATACTCTCTCCGGTGTTCCATCCGTGAGTGCTGTCTGGGCCAGCCGTGCGATCTCGTAGCCCCAGCGAAAGAGCGCGCGGTGCGGCATGCAGTGACCTCCGCCCGTCCCTTCCGAGCAGAGAAGATCATCCAGTTGCCGTTCACCGTGTCCCACCCCGCAGCAGTGCTGCCGCTGATGCGCCGGCCCTTCGTTCCGGCGTCTCTGGTCGCGGGTGCCGTGGCACCCGACGTCCCGTACTTCCTGGACGTCCTCGGCGTGTCCGAGACCAGCCCCCAGGACTGGTACGGGCCGCTCCTCAACGCCACGGAGACCCACTCGCTCAGTGCGGGCCTGGTGGTCAATCTGCCCCTTGCCATCGCTCTGGTCGCCGCCTACCGGATGCTGCGCGCGCCGATCACAGCACTGCTCCCGTCCGGCCTCCGCCTTCCGGAACCCGAGCGGACAACCGGCATGCCGGCCAAGGTCCGCCACACCATATGGCTACTGGTCTCCGCCCTGATCGGTATCGCCTCCCACCTCGCGTGGGACTCCTTCACCCACGGCTTCCTGGTCACCCACGTGCAGCCGCTGCGCGCCTCGGCCCTGGGAGGCTTGACGGTCGCCCGGCTGCTGCAGTACGCGAGCACCGCCTTCGGCCTGGCGGCCGTCGGCCGGCATCTTTGGCGGCGCCGAGGCCGTCTGCGCACCCACGGCGGCACCGACACCGTTGCCCGCCTGAGTCCGGTCATACGGTGGAGCGTGGTCACTCTGCTGGTTGCGGCACCCGTGCTGGGCGGCGCCGTCAACACCCGTAACGACTTCAACGCCTACCGCTATGTGACCGAAGTGGACTACAGCCAACCGACTACCGTCGACCTGGGCGACGGCGCGAGCGAGACCACCTATCCCTCCCAGACGGTTCGAGCTCCGTGGGGGACCCTCGCCGAAGGCGTGTTGACCGGGGCCGCCAAGAGAGCGGGCGCGTCGTTCACGGTCGCACTGCTGCTGTACTCCGCCACCTGGCAGATCGGCGCTGCCTCGCGCCGGCCAGCGACGGTGTCCGGCCCCGCCACTTCGCCGCAACCGACTCAGGACGGGAAGTGACGGCGCTCGGCAGACGCTTTCCGCGCCCTGACCGCCAAGGTGCCTGGTTCAACCCCGGCGACGGGCAGCGGGATCGCGCTGCGCGACGTGCCGGGCGACCGCGTCGACGCCGGGGCGGGCGTACGTACCGTTCCAGGGAGCGGACGGAGGCGTGGCGGGAGCGTGCGAGCAGCATGTGGGGGTGGAGGTGCCGCCCTCGGCGTCGTGTGTCAGGGCGCTGTGGCGGAGACGGTGACGTGTCCAGCCGTCCATCTCGCCCGCCCGCGCCGCCGCCAGCTCGGCCAGCGCCTCCGGCAGCGCCGGGTCGTCGATCGCGGCGACGGGTAAGACGGGCGGCTTCGCGCCCCGGCGAGCCCTGGAGGAAAGAGTGCTGATTTCGGCGGGTGGTGCCGCCGACGGAGATGAAGCGTCCGCAGGGCGGGGGCCGGCGGCGGGCAGGTGACCGCGACGTCTTGGCCGCGATCATCTTCGTGGCCACCTCCGGCTGCACCTGGCGGCAGTTGCCACCGGTGGTCGGTCCCGCCCGGCCGACGGTCTACCGCCGTTTCGCACGATGGAGCCGGGACCGTGTGCGGGCCCGGCTCCATCGTGTCGTCCTCGACGAACTCGGGCTCCGAGGCGAGCTGGGTTGGTCCCGGAGTGCGATCGACTCTGTGAGTGTCCGGGCAGCGGAAGGGGGTATCTGACCGGACCGAATCTTGCGGGCGCGGATGATGGCGGCGTGCAGGCCGCGCAAGGGCGTGCCCGCATCCGCAGCGAGAAGGGCATCCGCTGGGGCGGACGTCCTCTCAAGGCGGCCTGACCATGAACAGCAGGGCGATGACATCGATCCAGCTCGTCTACGAGACCCACGCGACCAGTGCGGGGCGCGGTTGGACCTTCCCGGCCGACCTGTTGGACGTTCACCACCGAGCCGTACGGAATCCTTCCCTGCGCCACCTGGCTTGATTAGTTTCCGGGCTGAACGACACGACTCGGGAGGCTCGCTTGACCACGGACATTTCACGGCGCCGGCTCTTCGCGCTCGGCGGCGGTGCACTCGGCGTCGCGACTGCGGGGTCGCTGCTTCCGCCGTCGCTGCAGGTCGCGATTGCCGCGCAGCCGGCACATGCGGCGGGGTCCGGTGGCGGTGACGGGCTCGGAGCCATCAAGCATGTGGTGATCCTGATGCAGGAGAACCGTTCCTTCGACCATTACTTCGGGATGCTCCGGGGAGTGCGCGGCTTCGGCGACCGCAACGCCGTCGAGCTGCCCTCCGGCAAGCCGGTCTTCGAGCAGCCCGCTCTGCTGGGCACGTCCGTGCTGCCGTTCCCGGTGCGGGGCGCTGCCGAGACGCAGAAGAAGGACCTCCAGTACATCGGCGCGCTCGACCACTCCTGGAGCGGTGGCGGGACGGCATGGGCCGGGGGGTGGATGAACGGCTGGGTGACTGCGAAGACGGCCGCCACCATGGCGTACTACGACCGCCGCGACATCCCGCTGCACTACGAACTGGCCGACACCTTCACGGTCTGCGACGCCTACCACTCCTCCATCCACACCTCGACCAGCCCCAACCGCAACCACCTGTGGAGCGGGAAGACGGGCAACGAGGCGAACGGCAAGCGGGCCGTCGGGAACGACGCGTACAACGAGGACACGCACCCGGGGTACGACTGGGGCACGTACGCGGAGCGGCTGGAGAAAGCCGGGCGCAGCTGGCGTACGTACACCGAGTGGGAGAACTTCACCGACAACCAGATCGAGTTCTTCGCCGCCTTCAAGGCGATCGCCCGCAAGGCGCTGTCGAAGAGCGGCGGCCATACATACATGGAGTCGTTCTACTCGGCGGTACGGGACGCGGACGCCACGGAGCGGGAGCGGCTGTTCGGTCTGCTCGAAGAGGGTGTCGCCACCCTGGACAAGGCTGAGCGCAGCCTCTTCGAGCGTGCGTTGCGCCGGGTGGAGACCGGAAAGCTGGCCGATGAGTTCGCCAAGGACGTGGCGGCGGGCACGCTGCCCGAGGTCTCCTATCTGGTGCCGTCGGCCGTCGACTCCGAGCACCCGAGCGTCTCCTCGCCGATCCACAGCGCGACGATCGTCTACAAGGTCCTGGACGCGCTGGGCAAGCACCCCGATGTGTGGCGGCACACCGCCGTCCTCATCAACTACGACGAGAACGACGGCTTCTTCGACCACGTGCCGCCGCCGATCGCACCGCCCGAGGTGGCCGAGGAGCAGTGGGAGGGCAAGCCCACCGGTCTCGGGATCCGGGTGCCGCTGCTCGTCGTGTCGCCGTGGACCGTGGGCGGCTACGTCTGCTCCGAGGTCTTCGACCACACCTCTGTGATCCGCTTCCTGGAGCGCTGGACCGGCGTGAAGGAACCGAACATCAGCGACTGGCGGCGCACCGCCACCGGCGATCTGACCTCGGCCTTCGACTTCGAGCGGGCGCGGCGCCGGCCCAAGGTCGAGCAGCCCGGTGCCATCACGCCGTTCAGCGGGCGCTGGGCGCCGGAACCGCCGCTCGTGCAGCACATGCCCGTACAGGAGTCCGGGGTCCGCCCGGCCCGCGCGCTGCCGTACCAGCCGGACGCCCAGGCGAAGCTGGTGGACGGGGCGGTGCAGGTGGCCCTGAGCAACACGGGGCGTTCCTCCGCGCACTTCGCGCTGTATCCGTACGCGGGGGAGTTCCCCGTACCGCAGCACCGGGATGTAAGGGGCACGGCGCAATGGACGGTGCCCCTTACCGGTGCGGCGTACCGGTTCACGGTGACAGGCCCGAACGGCTTCCGGCGCGAGTTCGCCGGGCCCGCGAAGGACAGCGCTTCTGCCGGGGCCGAGGTCGCCTCGCGGATTGACGCACATGAGCGGGATCTGCATCTCACCCTGCACAACACGGGGCGGACGACGCTCACCTTCGCCGTACGGCCGCTGGGCTACGTCGAGGCGGCCGACCTGCGGGACTGGACCAGGGCCGTCAAGGTCAAGCCGGGACGCAGCCGTACGGTCGTGCACTCGGCGGCCGACGCACACGGCTGGTACGACCTGTCCGTCACCGTCAACGGGGACGATGCCTTCCGGCGACGGCTGATGGGGCACATCGAGAACGGCCGGGCGAGCGTCTCCGGCTGACGGGCCGCCCGGCGCGCCCGGTATTACGTACGGGAGTTCGGCGCCCACCGGAACCGCCGCGGCGCGGTCGGCGTTTCCTTGATCATGACTGAACTGATCGAGAGGTGGGCCGGAGATCCGGCAAGCAAGACGCCACCGCGACGTGGAAGGAGACCTACGGACACCACCACTGATGGGCTTCGTCGGCCACGGACGCGGTGACACCGTAGAGCCGGTGGCCTCCCTGCTACGGCACGGGGACCCAAGCATCTTGCGCTTGCGGAAGACCTGCGCTGCGATGGTGCGAACTGGCTCGGCGGATCGTCATCGATCCAGTTCCTGACTGCCCGCCGGCTGCCATGTGGACAGCCACCGCGGCATGGAGTCGGCATCCATCTACGCAACTCACCATCTGGTGCTCCAGGACGAGATGCTGCCGAGCAAAAAATTCCTCACAGTACTGACGCGGGAGGTTCGCTCCGGTCCAACGTGCCGCTCGTCCCTGTACGCGGGTTAACCGAAGCGGTCGCGACCGGTGTCGAGCGGAAGCGCGTCCGGCGCGGCGGGTGCCGGGGCGGGGTTGGTGCGGAGCGTGAGCCAAGCGATGACCGCACCGGCCGCAGCGATGGCGGCGGCGCCCACGAAAGCGGCCGAGAAGCCGTCGGTCAGGGCGACGGGATTACCGAGTTCCTTCGCTCCGTAGGCGGAGGACACGGCGGTCATCGCGGCGAGGCCGAGGGCCGAGCCGACCTGATAGCTGGTGTTGACCATACCGGAGGCGAGACCGCCTTCCTCGGGACGCGCGCTGGAAAGCGCGGTGCCGAGGGAAGTGAGACCGCCACTCCAGGGCCTGCGGGGCGCTGCGGTGGCAGCTACCTGCCGAGGGCAGACATCGCGATCCGGCCGTCACTTCACGTGCGGACCGGGGACCTGCGGCGCCCCCCGGGCCGTGCGTCGCCGCTTTCGCGCCAGCCGCGCCATGGAAGTACGCATCCACGGAAGTACGCATCCGCCGTTCGCGCCGCCGCACCCTGGAGGGTCACGAGTCACTCGCCGTCCAGGCACGGCCGGTCGGCGGGTGACTCGTGACACAGTGCGACGCACGTCATTGTGCAACTTGTTGCACAATGACGTTTCGGTGGTCTAGAACTGGCTCAACGACACTGCGCGAGGAGCCGCCCCATGAGCCCGTACCCGCATCTCCTGAGCCCGCTCGACCTCGGGTTCACCACCCTCCCGAACCGGGTCCTGATGGGATCGATGCACATCGGTCTGGAGGAGGTCGAGCACGGTTTCGAGCGCATGGCCGCGTTCTACGCCGCCCGCGCCCGCGGCGGCGTGGGCCTCATGGTCACCGGCGGCATCGCCCCGAACGAACGCGGCTGCACGTTCCCCGGCGGCGCCAAGATGACCACCGAGGCGGAGGCGGCGCAGCACGCGCAGGTCACCTCGGCCGTACACGCGGCCGGCGGCCGGATCGCCATGCAGATACTGCATTTCGGGCGTTACGCGCATCACCCCGGCCTGGTGGCACCGAGCGCGGTCCAGGCTCCGATCAGCGCGTTCACCCCGCACGCGCTCAGCGACGACGAGGTCGAGTCGACCATCGAGGACTTCGTCACGGCGGCCGCGCTGGCGCAGCTCGCGGGGTACGACGGCGTCGAGATCATGGGCTCCGAGGGCTACTTGATCAATGAGTTCATCGCCGCGGCCACCAATCACCGTGACGACCGCTGGGGTGGCTCGTTCGAGAACCGCATCCGCTTCCCCGTCGAGATCGTGCGCCGGGTCCGTGAGCGGGTCGGCAGCGACTTCATTCTGATCTACCGGCTCTCGATGCTGGACCTGGTGCCCGGCGGGTCGTCGCTGGAGGAGGTCGTGCGGCTCGCCCGGGAGATCGAGGCGGCCGGGGCGACGATCATCAACACCGGCATCGGCTGGCACGAGGCGCGGATCCCCACCATCGCGACGTCGGTGCCTCGCGGCGCCTTCACCTGGGTCACCGAGAAGGTGCGCGGCGCCGTCTCCGTACCGCTGGTGACGAGCAACCGGATCAATACCCCGGAGGTCGCCGAGGAGATCCTGGCGGCAGGCCGCGCGGACATGGTGTCGATGGCGCGGCCTTTCCTCGCCGACCCGGACTTCGTCGTGAAGGCGAGTGAGGGCCGCGCGGATGCCATCAACACCTGCATCGGCTGCAACCAGGCCTGCCTGGATCACATCTTCAGCGGCCAGGTCACCTCATGTCTGGTCAATCCGCGGGCCTGCCACGAGACGGAACTCACGCTGTCACCGACCAGGACCCGCAAGCGGGTCGCTGTCGTCGGCGCCGGTCCCGCGGGGCTCGCCTGCGCGGTGACGGCGGCCGAGCGAGGCCACGCGGTGACGCTCTTCGACGCCGCCGACGAGATCGGCGGGCAGCTCAATGTGGCGCGCCGGGTGCCCGGCAAGGAGGAGTTCAACGAGACGCTGCGCTACTTCCGCACCCGTCTGGCGGAGGAGAAGGTCGAGCTCCGGCTCGGCACACCGGTCATCGCCCGGCAGCTCGACGGCTTCGACGAGATCGTCCTGGCTACCGGGGTCACGCCCCGCACCCCCGCGATTCCGGGCGTCGACCATCCCAGTGTGGTCAGCTACCTCGACGTCCTGCGCCACGGGGCGCCGGTGGGCGACCGGGTCGCCCTCGTCGGGGCGGGCGGGATCGGTTTCGACGTGGCCGAGTTCCTGACCGACGGCGGGGACGGGGCGAGCCTGGATCCCGAGGCGTTCTTCCGGCAGTGGGGTGTCGACACCGAGTACCGGGAGCGGGGCGGACTGGGCACCGCCGAGCGCCCGAAGTCGCCGCGCACGGTCCATCTGCTCCAGCGCAGGGCGAGTAAGGTCGGCGCGGGTCTCGGCAGGACGACGGGGTGGATCCACCGCACCGAACTCCGGCACCGCGGCGTCACCATGCTGGCGGGCGTGGTCTACGACCGGATCGACGACGACGGGCTGCACGTCACCATCGACGGCGAGCAGCATCTGCTGCCGGTCGACACGGTGGTGCTCTGCGCGGGTCAGGAACCCCGACGGGACCTGTACGAGGAACTGCTCGCCGCGGGCCGCCCCGCGCATCTGATCGGCGGCGCGGACCTCGCGGCCGAGCTGGACGCCAAGAGGGCGATCCGCCAGGGCACTGAACTCGCCGCCGCACTCTGACCGAACGCCCTACGACGCGGGCCGCGGGCCCGTGTCGTGGGGCCGCTCGCCCGGCCGTCCTTAGGATGCACCCCATGTCACTCCCGCACGCGATCCTCACCGCCCTGCTCGAAAAGCCTTCGTCGGGGCTGGAGCTGACCCGCAGGTTCGACCGGTCGATCGGCTACTTCTGGTCGGCCACGCACCAGCAGATCTACCGCGAGCTGGGAAAGCTGGAACAGGCCGGGCAGATCAGGGCACTCGTGCCGGCGCAGCCCGCCCGGGGGCAGAAGAAGGAGTACGAGGTGCTGTCGGCGGGCCGCGAGGCGCTGTCCGTCTGGGTGGCCCGCCCGGAGGACCCGAAGCAGGTCCGCGACCCACTGCTGCTGCGGATGCGGGCGGCGGCAGTCGTCGGCGCACCCGGCCTGGATACGGAACTGCGCAGGCATCTGGCGCTGCACCGACAGCAGCTCGCGGAGTATCTGGCGATCGAGGAGCGGGACTTCCCGCCGGAGCGCAGCGCGGCGCAGGACCGGCTGCGGCATCTGGTGCTGCGGGGCGGCATCGATCTGGAGAACTTCTGGATCGGCTGGCTGACCAGTGCGTTGGCCGACGACGCCGTCACGGCCGCGCGCGAGCCGGAGTAGGCCGGGCAGGCGGGGCGGGAGTGGTTCCTGGGATTTCGCGTGCACGGCGGCCCTGATACCGCCGAGTGGCTGCGGTCCTTCTCCGGCTCGCCAACGGCCGGCAGCCCCGAGCAGGCCTCGCGGTACCCACAGCGCAGGCGGCGGGACAACGCCGCGCCAGACACGTCGACTTGCCGTCCACCGTGGGCGAGCACATCGAGCCGCTCGCACAATGCCGGGCTGGGGCGCAGCATCCGATCGTCCGGGCGCCCCGGTCCGAAACCCTCGACGTGCCCAGGGACATGGGCCGCCTGCAAGGGGCGGCGGATCATGGAGGTACCGTGTCCGGACTTGAGTTCGAGCTGGCTGTGGCGGCCGCACGAGGAGACAAAACAATGAATGAGAACACGCTGTCCGCACCGCATCCCGCGAGCGCGCACCCCGCCCGTGTGTACAACGTCTGGCTGGGCGGGAAGGACCACTATCCGGTGGATCAGGAGGCGGCAGAGCTGGCCGCCCTGGCGAACCCGACGATCGTTCCGTCGGTCCGGGCCAACCGTGCCTTCCTCGGCCGCGCCGTACGCCACCTGACCGGGGTCGGGGTCCGTCAGTTCCTCGACATCGGTACGGGGATTCCCGCTGCGGCGAACACCCACGAGGTGGCGCAACAGGCCGCCCCCGAATCACGCGTTGTCTACGTCGACAACGACCCGATCGTGCTCTCCCACGCGCGGGCGCTCCTGGTCAGCGGTCCCGAGGGGCAGACCGACTATGTGCAGGCCGATGTGCGGGACGTGGACACGATCCTCGAAGCGGCCTCCCGGAACCTGGATCTCGACCAGCCGGTCGGCCTCATGCTCGTGGCGGTCCTCCAGTACATCAAGGACACCGAGGACCCCTGGGACATCACTCGCCGGCTGCTGGACCGCCTTGCCCCGGGCAGTCACCTTGTGCTGTCGCATCCGGCCGCCGACGTCACCGCTCCCGAGGTCGCGGAATCGATGCGGATCTACAACGAGCGCGCCGCCAACCACGCCTCGGCCACGCCCCGCATCCACTCAGAGGTGCGTCGTTTCTGCGAAGGCCTGGAAATCCTGGAACCGGGGGTGGTCACGCTGACTCGCTGGCACCCGGGCCCGGACGACACCCCGGACGATACCCTGCCCATGTGGTGTGCCGTGGCCCGCAAGGCGTAACCGGTGAATTCCCTGCCGCCAAATACCGGGCCTTGCAGGTGAATTGGCGCCGGACCGTCGGAGCTCCCCGTAGCTCGGCGGTCTGAGGCCACCGCGTCCGGCCTGTGGGGGGACGACGGCACCGACCAGGACCTCCATGACCTGCCGACGCAGCAGGTCATGGGGGTGCCTCCCTCGCTTTCGGTAATGCAAGAGGTCAGCCGACGGCACCGAGGATCGGCGCCCAGGTGGGACCGGTGAGTGCGGCCACCGCCTGCTCCTGGGAGAGCGGGGGTGCGTCACGGGTCGGCTTCGGCGTGTTTCCGCCACCGAGGTCGCCGCCGGTGTTCCACTGCACCATCTGAAGCTGGGCGCCGGTCGACTTCAGCGTCACCGTCGTCGTCCAGCGGTGAACGATGTCGGAGTCGGGGACAGGGTCGGCACCCGTCGGCTGCCTCACCGGCAGGCGGTTCGGTCGACCCGGGAACCCCCCGCGGCCTTCCGCGACACGCGTCAGGACCGGCCGGCCCTGATCCTGCGGACGTGTCCGTGTTCCGTGCGGAGCACACGCGGGGTCCTGATGACCACCCGCGACGGTGCGGGGGGAGCGGGCGCGGGCCCGGCCGCAGTGGCGGCCTTGACGCCGGGTGCCGCCCCGGCCTGCGCGTGGCTGAGCAGGAAGACTCCGCGTACGGCGGCGGCCGCGCCCAGCAGCGCCGCGACCAGGCTGATCGTCCCGCCCTGCAGGCGCTCCCCCAGCAGGGCCAGGCCGATGGCCGCCGCGGCGCGGTCGGGCAGAACTGTCCGGCTCCCGATCTGCGGGCCTGCTACCGGCGAACATCACCCGGTGCCCCTTTGCTGACGAAGCGGTGTCAAGGCGGCATGGACCGGTCCACGCCATATCGATACGCCAGTGTACCGATACGGGAACGTATCGGAACGCTCTCGTATCGGTACACTGGCGTATCGATGGACCTCGTCGCAGAGTCGCAAAGTCGCAGAGAGGGAACGCGCATGTCGCCGCAGGAAGCCGGGCAGGAGGCGGCCCCCGTGTCGCGCCGCTCGAAGATCACGCCGGAACGGGCACAGGAGCTCTTCACGGCAGTCCTCGACATGCTCAGGGAGAGTGGCTACGAGTCACTCACCATGGAGGGTGTCGCCTCCCGGTCCCGCTGCGGCAAGTCGACGCTCTACCGCCAGTGGGGCTCCAAGCCGGAGCTGGTCGTCGCGGCACTGCACGGCACCCGGCGCGGACTGCTGCCGGGGATCGACACGGGCACGCTGAGGGGAGACCTGCGCGAGGCGGCGAAGGTCATCGGCGAGGGTTCCGGACGTGACACGCCTCTGATGCTGGCCCTGAGCCATGCCGCTCTCCACAGCCCCGAGCTGCTGTGCGCGATGCGCGAAGCGCTGATCCTGCCGGAGCTCGCGGCGATCGACGCCATGGTCAGACGTGGCGTGGAGCGCGGCGAAGTGGCGGCGGACAACCCGGCCGTGGAATTCGTCTCCGCGCAGTTGCTGGGCGTGATGCGCGCCCGGCCCCTGCTGGAGGGGGGCTACGCCGACGAGACCTTCCTCGTCCGCTTCGTGGAGAGCGCCGTCCTTCCCGCACTCGGCCTGGACGCCCCCGCGTCCAGGTCCTGACAGACGTGGGCCGTCGTTCCAGCGGATGACGACGGCTCGCCCGCGCCGCACCGTGGGGACGGGGGCGGCGCACCGTCCGGGCGGCCGGTGACTTCTTCGGAAGTCACCGGCCGCCCGCGTTCGTAGCACCGGCCCCGTCGGCACCCGCCGCCCACACTCCCCCTTTTCGTCCTCTTGACGATAGGACGCGGCCTCTATTATCGTCTCAGTGACGAAAACAAGGGGGTTCCATCATGGCCGACATCACCAGGCGCTTCGGCTGGCGCCATCTGCGCTCCGCGCCCACGGCTCACATCCGCCACCACAAGCGCGGCCGGCTCGCGCACGACGGGGCGGGGCTGAGCTTCTGGTACCGGTCGCTCAGCGCCGCACTCTCCGAGGTGCCGGTCAACGACCGCGAACTGGCCATGGCGTTCCACGCCCGCACCGCCGATTTCCAGGACGTCACCGTGCAGGCCACCGTGACGTACCGCATCAGCGATCCGGCCGAGGCCGCCGCGCGCCTGGACTTCTCCGTCGACCCGGACTCCGGCGCCTGGCGCGGCGCACCGCTGGAGCAGATCGCGACGCTGCTCACCGAAACGGCCCAGCAGCACACCCTGGACGTGCTGGCCCGCACCCCGCTGGCCGGTGCGCTGGTCGACGGCGTCGCCACGGTGCGCGAACGGGTCGCCGCGGGCCTGGCCGACGAGCCCCGGCTGCCCGCCACCGGAATCGAGGTGGTGGCGGTGCGCGTCGTCGCCATCCGGCCCGAGGCCGAGGTGGAACGGGCCCTGCGCACCCCCGCCCGCGAGCAGATCCAGCAGGAGGCCGACCGGGCGACGTACGAGCGGCGGGCCGTGGCCGTCGAGCGCGAGCGGACCATCGCCGAGAACGAGCTCGCCAGTCAGATCGAACTCGCCCGCCGCGAGGAGCAGCTGGTCGAGCAGCGCGGCACCAACACCCGGCGCGAGGCCGAGGAGAACGCGGCGGCCGACGGCGTACGCGCCGAGGCCGAGGCGGCGCGCAAGGTCCGCCTCGCCCGCGCCGAGGCCGAATCGGCGCGTGAGGTCGGCGCGGCCCGCGCCGAGTCCCAGGCGGCCTGGCTCCGGGTGCACGGAGAGGTGGAGGCCGCGACCCTGCACGCGCTGGCCGCCACCCGGCTCGCCGAGAACCTGCCGCGCATCGACAGCCTCACCCTCTCCCCCGACGTCCTCACCGGCCTGCTCACCAAGCTCGGCCGGCCCGCTCCGGACACCCGGGAATGAGCCTGGCCCCGAGAGCGGTTCTGGTCCACCGCACCACCGAGTACGAGGAGTTGCTCGCCCGGCACGGCACCCATGGCCAGGCGGCGTTCTTCCTGACGAGCCGGGGCCGGTCCATCGAGGAGGTCGCCCGGCGGCACGAGCGGACCCGGCGGGCACTCGCCGATGTGGCGGCGGCCGTTCCGTTGCAGTGGCGCCGGTCCCGGGTGGAGCGCCAGGATCTGGACCGGTTCCTGTTCGCACCCGAGGACGTGGTGGTCGTCGTCGGCCAGGACGGCCTGGTCGCCAACGCCGCCAAGTACCTCTCCGGCCAGCCGGTCGTCGGCATCGACACCGATCCCGGACGCAATCCGGGAGTCCTGGTCCGCCACCGGCCCGCCGACGCCGCCGCGCTGCTGCGCGCGGCCGTGTCCCCGGGCAGTGCGGCGGACGAGCTCACCATGGTCGAGGCGGTGGCCGACGACACCCAGCGGCTGCTGGCCCTCAACGAGATCTACCTGGGGCCGCCGGGGCACCAGACGGCCCGCTACCGGCTCGGCCCCGACGTGGCGGACTCCCCCACCGAACCGCAGGCCTCCTCCGGTGTCCTGGTCGGCACCGGCACCGGCGCCACCGGCTGGCTGCGCTCCCTGTGGCAGGAGCGCCGCAGCCCGCTCACGCTGCCGGGGCCCACCGACTCCCGGTTGCTCTGGTTCGTCCGGGAGGCCTGGCCGTCGCCGGTCACCGGGACCTCGCTGGTCTCGGGCGAGCTGGGCCGCGGGCAGGGGCTGCGGCTGACCGTGGAATCCGACCGGGTGGTGGTCTTCGGCGACGGAATGGAGTCGGACGCACTGGAGTTGACATGGGGTCAGACCGTACGGTTCGGCATCTCACCCACGTCGCTGCGGCTGACGGTGTGACCAGCCACCCCCGGGGCGGCGCTCCGGGAAGAGCCGGGGCGAACGTGGCCGCCGCCGAGGTGTCCGCCGCGGTGTCCGCCGCGGCTCGCCGTAGGCTCGACGCCTCGCACCGGTCACCGACCGCCGATCACTCCGAGGAGCAACCAATGGACCGCGACCCGGCGCAGATCCCCGCCCGCAACTCCCGGCCGCCACTGGCCCAGGCCGCGTTGGGCGTGGGAGTGATCGTGCAGGACGCACAGGGGCGCATCCTGCTCGGCCGGCACCACAGCGGCACCTGGGAACTGCCCGGCGGGAAGGTCGATCCGACGCACGAGTCCATCGCGGCGGCGGCGGTGCGGGAGCTCCGGGAGGAGACGGGGCTGGAGGTCGCCGAGCGCGACATGAGCATCTTCTCGATGCTGCACGACGCGGTCGGCGGCATCAACCGGGTGACGATGGCCGCACTGGTCGCGGTGGATTCGGGCAGTCCGCAGGTGACCGAACCCCATCTCATCAGCAGCTGGCGGTGGACCCGGCCCGAGGCCCTGCCGACGCCGTTGTTCGACCCATCGGCCCAGATCCTCGCGGCCTGGCGCCCCGATCTCGGCATCGAGCACCCGCCCGTGCACCGACTGGCCGTACTGCCCGAGGATACGCAGGTGAACCCCTAAATCATTTATTCATTTGCCTAGGGGTCATAGGCAGAGTTAGCGTCGGTTGCATGAAGGCCGTGACCGAGCAGGACATCCGCACATCGTTCGTCAACTGCTCCAAGGGGGAAGCCAAGCGTCTGCCGCTCCCCCGCGATTTCGAGGACCTGCCGTGGGAGGACCTGGACTTCCTCGGCTGGCGTGACCTTTCCGCTCCCGGGCGCAGCTACATCGTCACCGAGCACGACGGCCGGCCGGCGGGCATCACGCTCCGCTTCCCCTCCCAGCAGCGCGGCTTTCTGCACCGCAGCATGTGCTCGCTCTGTCTGACCACGCACCCGGGCAGCGGGGTTTCCCTGATGACCGCCCGCAAGGCCGGGCCGGCAGGGCGCGAGGGCAATTCGGTCGGCCTGTACATGTGCACCGATCTGGCCTGCTCGCTCTACGTCCGGGGGAAGAAGGCCGTGGCCGCCGGTGCCCGCTTCCAGGAGTCGTTGACGGTGGAGGAGCAGATCGCCCGCACCTCGGCCAATCTCTCCGCGTTCGTGGCCAAGCTCTTCAGCTGAGCCAGGGTGCGCAGGGGTGGCCAGGGACGGACGGCCGGGCCCGCCCCCGGCGTCCGGATGCCGGGGCGGGCCGTGCTGGTCAGCGGATGTCGGTCTCCACCCGGGAGGGGACCAGCCGCGTCCCGTCGGCCAGCCGGAACTCCAGTGTGACCGGGTGCGACCCGGCCGCCGCGTCCGCGGTGGCCCGTCCGGCGACCCGCGCGGTGGCGCCCCGGGTGCCGCGCACCTTCAGCGTGCCGCTCGACGGCTCCAGGACGACGCCGTCGGGCGCGGTGGCCGTCCAGTGGACGGTGTGGCCGGCGAAGTCGACGTCCTGGGCCTCCACGTCGAACGGCACCGGGTCACCGGCCCGTTCGAGCACCAGGAACCCCGGATCACCGAACCCGAGCGCGGGGCTCGCGTAGGTGTCGACCACATCCTGGCGGATCCGGGCGTCGTCGTAGGGTGACTGGCCGTCCGGACCGTTCCAGCGCCCCCATGCCAGCATGTTGGGCAGGCAGATGCCGTTGAACCGGTCGCGGTGCACGAGTGCCCGGTACTCCCGGCGTGCGGCGTCCAGTTCGGCGCTGCCGGCCGGTGCCAGTCCGATCCTCATGTCGGCCAGAGCAATGTCGAGATTGCGGGTCAGTCGGTCCAGCAGGGTGCGCGGCGCGGGCTCCTTCGTCCGGCCTGCCACCTCCTGGAGAGCCGCCCGCGCCTGCCCGTAGTTCGTGGTGAGCACGCCGGGCCCATGGGCGCCGGGGTCCAGGCGCGTCAGGTCGTGGTAGCGCCGCATCGCGTCGGCCCCGCCCGGTCCCCGGCGGGCGGTGGACCGCGGGTGTCATGCCTTCGTCGTCGCCGTCTCGCCGTGGACGTAGCGGCCGCCGCGGAGCAGCGAGACGACTGCGGCCACCAGGCACGCCGCGATGGCGAAGTCGAAGGCGACGGAGAGGCCCTGCTCGAACGGTTCGGAGATCAGCTTCGGGAAGAACGCCCGTCCGGTGAGGTAGTCGGCGTGGCTGATGGGCAGACGCGCCAGTGATTCCGGGCCAAGCAGATTGCGCACCGGCCGTAGGTGATGCCGGACAGTACGGCGATCAGGCCGACCGCGAAGGTCAGGTTCCCCCACCGGTCGAGCCGGGCCGGGGTGCGGACTCCGGTGTCGTGCAGCTTCAGATAGGCCCAGACGGTTCCGAACAGGCCGATCGGCACGGAGACCAGGAACACCAGATGCCAGTCGAAGGGGCCGAGCAGCCCACCCAGCACCAGTCCCATGAACGACCCCGCGACGGCTGCGACCTGATTGAGCCCCAGAGCGAGACCGCGCTGCCGGGGCGGGAAGGCGTCGGTGAGGATGGCGTTCGAGTTCGCCATCAGCATCGCTCCACCGACTCCCTGGAGTACCCGCATCCCGATCAGCCACAGGGCGCCGGCCGTGCCGTGCATCCAGGTCACCGAGAGCAGTACGGAGAACACCGTGAAGACCGCGAACCCCAGGTTGTACATCCTGACCCGGCCGTACATGTCGCCCAGCCGGCCGGAGCTCACCACCAGGACCGCGGTGACGACCATGTAGCTCATGATCAGCCAGAGCAGCAGACTCGTGTTGCCCGGCTGCAGGGGGTCCACTCCGATGCCGCGGAAGATGTCCGGCAGAGCGATGAGGATGATCGAGAGGTTGATCGTCGCGATCAGCACACCCAGCGTGGTGTTCGACAGGGCGATCCACTTGTAGCCCGGACCCGGCGGATTCCGGGCGTCGCTGGGGAGTACGGCTCTGCTGCGCATAGGCCCATCCCACCCATCGGAGGTACCTCGGCCGCGTCGGGGGCCAAGCTATTCCCCGGCCTTGTGGACGGCCAGTTCGGATGGTCCGGTGAAGCGCCCTGGGCGATCCCGCCCACCTGTGACGGTGATACGGAATCGCCCGGCCGCGCTCCGGTCAGACGCGGTCGGCCGCGATGAGGAGGTACTGGAAGGACCCGTCCCTGTAGGAGTTGATGAACGCGTCCTCGATTCCCGTGACCAGCGAGGACGTAGCCCGCAACTCCCAGTAGGGCAGGGTGTCGGGAGTGAGGTCGATGACGGCCTGCGGCACGAGGCGGTTGTCGGCCATGGCCCGGAGGTATTCCCGGCGCGAGTGGATGTTGCACTCGAAGTGCGCGTTGATCTGCGAGACCCACTTCGAAGGCTGGCCGTACCGCGGGTTCCAGCAGCCGGTGATGGTCACGTAGCGACCGCCGACCTCAAGGATGCGGGAGTGTTCGGCGAAGAGGTCGTGGAGGTCGACGTACATGCTCGACTCGTTGTTCCACGATGCCGCGACCGACCCGGTCTCGAACGGCATGGCGAGCATATTGCAGACGCGGGCGCGGACATGGTCCTGCAAACTGAGCTCATGGGCACGCCCGTTGGCGAAGTCGGCCTGCTTGGCCGACAGCGTGACACCTTCGACCTTGCATCCGAAGCGCTGGTGCGCCATCACCATCGACCCGCCGCGGCCGCAGCCGGCGTCCACCAGGGTGTCGTCACGCTTGATGTCACCGAGGTTCCCCAGGAGGAACTCGGCCTGCGCCGACTCCAGTCGGTGGAGCTCGGAGATCAGCCTCTTCTCGCTCGCACTGTCCTCGGTGTCGCCGAGTGCGGAGTGGTCGACCTCACCGATGCCGTAGTGGTGGTGGTAGAGGCCGTCGACATCGCCGAGACGCAGGTTCACCGGCCTGGCCTCCCCGTCCCAGTAGCGGGCGATATCCCCCTGGTAGGGCGTCGCCGGGCGGGGGATGCGCACGGAGGTAGAGGTGGGGGCGGTGGTGAGTTCGGTGTTGGTCACGGATGAGTCCATTCTCTTACCAGAAGTCGGGCAGGCTGTAGCGATAGGTGTTGGACTGGTGCCAGTGGTGATTGCCGTCCACCCAAGCGGCCACGCCCCGCAGGAAGCGCTGCACGCTCAGTACGGGGCAGGCGACGGCCAGGTCTGCGGCCGCGGTCTCGAAGTCGCGCATGAGCTCGTTGTGAATATCGACCGACTTCAGATAGGCATCCCGGTCGGTGAGTCCCTCACGCTCGGAAATCACGACGGGCAGGTTCAGGTGCCGGCCCGGAGCGTCGAGTTCCTTGGTGTACGAGTACAAGTCGTTCACGATGGTCGTGGCGTTCCCCGCCAGAGCGATGACTTTCTGCATGGCTGCCTGGGCGTGCAGGTCCGCCGGGAGTTCGTAGCCGCCGACGGTGTCGGTAATGGTGGGACAGGGGCGGAAGTTGTTGAACTGACGCATCGCCAGGTACTCCCACACCTCCGGAACGTGCTCCGACTGGGCCCAGGCCGCTTCGGCGAGGTATCCCAGGTGCAGCCGGGCCATGTCGTGCCGGAGCCGGTCCGCCTGGGAGGGGCCCGCCGCTCGTACGAAGTACTCCATGGCGGAGCGGTAGGCGCGCCGGGGCGCGTCCGCGTGGAGCGACTTCGCCCATCCCGGCTGGTACTCCTCCGCCGTATGCAGGGGGTCAAGGGCGGTGTGCGCCAGCAGCAGCCGCTCGCCCAGGCCGATGGGTGACCCACCGTGGTCCTCGCAGTAGCAGTCGTCCACCGCGTTCTCCGCCACCATCAGGCGTGTGGCGAGCATCAGGTGATCGACGGTGGGCGCGTCAGGATGGCAACCGACCATGTAGCGGCCCACGGAGAAGCCGTCGAACTCCTCCTCCCAGTCGTCGGGATACAGGGCGACCTCGTCCAATGCCCAGGACTTGATCCTTCGGCTGACCTCCTCGACCCGTACCGGGTCGGGTTCGGGAATCGGGTGGTAGTAGAGGCCAGGGATCGGGATTCCCTCCGCCGGGGCGGCAGCCGGCGTCGGGGTCTCCTCCCGCAGGATCATGCGCAGGCTCCCCGTGCCCAGGCCATCGGGTCCGCGCAGGATCCGTTCCAGGCCGGCGCTCGCTGCCGACGTCTTGACTGCCGGTGCGCCGGGGATGGGCAGGGTGGGCGCGGACATCGCAGGCGGGGCGGGCAGGGAGGGCACGCGGGGTGCGCCGCCGGTGGCGGCCTTGATGTCGCGGGCGCGGGCCGAGGCAGCGTCGAGAATGTGCGCCCCGAAGTGGGAAGCGGCCTCGGGCAGGCTCGACTGCGGAGGTGGCAGCTCAGGCGCGGGCATCCATGGCTCCTTGGTGGGGTGGGCGGCTGTTCGAAGGCTTCCGGGCGCGCGAGGCCGCCCCTGGCGGTCCGGGGCGTCGCACCACGCCGAGCGGGCCGGTCCCGCTACTTGGGCCAGCGGGCGATCTGCACGTTCTCCAGCACGCCGACCGCGTCCGGCACGAGGATGGCGGCGGAGTAGTAGGTGGTGACGAGGTAGGACGTGATCGCCTTCTCGTCAAGTCCCATGAAACGGACCGAAAGACCCGGTTCGTACTCGTCCGGCAGGCCGGTCTGGTGCAGCCCGATGACACCCTGGTTCTCCTCGCCGGTACGCATGACGAGGATTGAGCTGGTCTTCTCCGGTGTGACGGGGATCTTGTTGCAGGGGAGGATCGGGACCCCGCGCCAGGCCGGCACCTGCTGACCGCCGAGGTCCACGTGGTCCGGATAGAGCCCGCGCGAGTTGAACTCGCGCCCGATCGCCGCGATCGTCCGGGGGTGCGCGAGGAAGAACTTGGAACCGCGGCGACGACAAAGCAGTTCGTCCAGGTCGTCCGGGGTGGGCGGCCCGGAGTGCGTCTGGATGCGCTGCTTGAAGTCGGCGTTGTGGAGCAGGCCGAACTCCCGGTTGTTGATCAGCTCGTGCTCCTGGCGCTCGCGCAGCGCCTCAATGGTGAGCCTGAGCTGTTCCTCGGTCTGGTTCATCGGACCGTTGTAGAGGTCGGCGACCCTCGTGTGGATCCGCAGGATGGTCTGGGCGACCGAGAGTTCGTACTCGCGCGGATTCAGTTCGTAGTCGGCGAACGCGCCGGGCAGCTCGTGCTCGCCGACGTGGCCGGCCGACATGGCGATCTCCGCCTCGCCGCGATGGTTCTGACGCCGGTCGGAACGCGATGCGAACGCTTCGAGGTGTCCTCGGAGACTCGGCGCCGTGGACGCCACGGCCGCGAAGTCGGCGCGCGACAGGGTGAGCAGCGTGCCGGCGGTCTCGGCGGTGGCGGTGTGCTCCCACCGGGCGTCCTCGTCCAGCAGGGCGTGCTCTCCCAAGCGGTCGCCGTCCGCGAGCACGTCCAGATGGACCTCGTCGCCGTAGTTGCCGACGGAGGTCCGACCGATGCGGCCGTGGGCGATCAGGTGGAGCTGATCGGCGGGTGCCCCTCGCTCGACCAGCGCCTCACCGATCCGGAACTCGCGCTGGACGCACCGGTCGGCGAGGGCGGTCAGCACCTCGATGTCGTCGAAGCCGCGCAGAAAGGCCAGTTCACCCAGCTCCTGGGGGATCACCCGGACGTCGGCGCCGTCCTGGACGAAGTCCACCCTCCCGTCGCCGACCGTGTAGCTCAGGCGACGGTTCACCCGGTACGCCCCGCCCTTGGTTTCCACCCAGGGGAGCATCCGCAGCAGCCAGCGGGAGGTGATCTCCTGCATCTGCGGAGCCGACTTGGTCGTGGTGGCGAGGTTGCGGGCAGCCGCCGTCCCCAGGCTGGATTGCCGGGGCAGTTCCAGCCGCGCGTCCGAGCTTGAGTCAACTGTCATCGGGCAGACACTCCTTGGTCGGGGCGGTGACGCGCATATGCGGACGTCACCGGGCAACAGCACGGAATCGGTGTATACGAAAAGGAATCCGTCCGGATCCAGAGGAACCCTATGGGCCGCCTCGCCCTCCGAACCAAGGAAAGTCGTCGACATTAACTCGATACGATGATCATGTCCGTACGAGGTTTGCCCTGGCACCGACGGAATTCAGCCGCGGTTCGTGGCGCGCGCCCGCAGGCTGTCGATATTGCTTCCGCGGTGCGGGATCGCTGAGTCGCAGAGGGGCAGAAGTGCCGTATCCCCAGACGTTACAAGCGATCGAGCCAGAGCAAACGACTGCCCGCTTCCGCCGACCTCGTTATGCATCAAGATCATTCTCGCAGCATGGCATCAGGCATACGAAAAGATTCGGTCGGGAGACGGCACGGCTGGGGCGATACCCATGAGCACCATGCGGTATTCAGGTGAAGGCGGGCCGCACTCACCCGACTTCGGCATCGGTCTGCTCCAGGCACGCAGTCCGACCGCTCCCACCGCCGCGGCCCTTGTCCGCACCACGTTCCCCGGCGTCTTCACCACCGCGCACGCCTCGAAGACCGACCGGTCACGGTGACTACGGCCGACGAGGTGGCGCCTCAGTCCCGGGCACGACGAGCCGAGAATCGATCTCGGTCCCGGGCACGATCCCGGCCCCGGCCCCGGCCCCGGCAATCAGATGACGTGTGTGCACGCTCCGGGCAACGGCAGCTTGTCCGCGACAACGAAAGCATCGCCGTCGCCACCCTCTTCGGCGTCTACCCAGAGACGATCACCAGTCATATCCGCGACATGCGCCAACCACTGATAAAGATGGAGCACACCATCGATCCCACCGACGGCCAACTCACCACACTGGAGCACCTATACGAGCACTCGACCGCGGCCTGTACCCCCGTCCCGTCAAAGATCAAGACAGCGAGTCAATGATCCACAGGCCCTGACTTCGTGGCATTGATCCAGCGTCTTACGGTGGCAGCAGCCCTCGGGGCGCCCGCCCCCGTTTCTCCAGCCGAGCCGGGGTGGGCAACAGAGGCCCCACCACCACCCATTCCTCATCCGACGTGTCCGACGTGCCCGACGGAGGGCTTGCCACCCGCTCCGGATGATCAGCCGCGTTGCCATACATGTGGCAACGGGCCTCCTGAACAGTTGGGTTGGGTTCGTATCCGCGAACCATCAAGAGGCCATGTCATCATGCGCGAACAGCCGGAAGATCACTCCACCAGCACGCCCTGTTCGAACCGCACGTTCCATGATCGGTTGAGAAACGGCTTCTCCATATCGGCCCCAACCGGACTCCGCTGGAGGACGAAGCGATTCCCCACCTGCGAAATCCAGGTCTAGCCTGCTGAAGTACTGCTCGAGGCATTGTCTGACCGCGCATTTCACACAGTTGGACACGGTGGCAGGTCCCCGTTCCCCGTGCGCGATTCACGCCCATTCGGATACGGAGGCAGGCTATTCATGTCGAATCTTTGCGTACACCAGCTGATCGAGGCGCAGGCGGCGCGGACGCCGACCGCGCCCGCGATCGTGTCCCGTGAGGGAGTCCTGAGCTACGCCCAACTCGACGAACAGGCCGGGCGACTGGCCGGTCTGCTCGCCGCGCGTGGTGTGCGCCCCGAGGTTCGGGTCGGGCTGGCCGTCGAGCAGTCGGCGAGCTGGCTGGTGACGCTGCTCGCCGTCTGGAAGGCCGGCGGCGTGTACGTCCCGGTCGACGCCGCGCTCCCCGCGGAGCTGGCCGCCTCGATGCTGGCCGACGCCGAGGTGGAGCTGCTGCTGCACTCCGGATCCGGTCCGGTGCCCACCGGTTCGGGCTTCTCGGTCGTGGAGCTGGCCGACCTGGCGGGCGCGGACCCGGTCGAGGCCGCGGCTCCGGCGATGTGGCCGGACAACCTCGCCTACTGCATCTTCACTTCCGGCTCCACCGGCCGGCCGAAGCCGGTCGGGATCCCGCACGCCGGACTGGCCGGCCACGCCGTCGCGATGGGGGCCGAGCTGGGCCTGCGGTCGACCGACCGGTTCCTCCAGTTCACCTCGATGGCCGTCGACGCCTCGCTGGAGGAGGTGCTGCCGGTCTGGCTCGCCGGTGGGACGGTCGTGCTACCGGATGCGCCGCGGCCGACGAGCGTCGAGCTGACCGAACTGATCACCGCGCGCGGTGTGACCGCGGTGAGCCTGCCGAGCGCGTACTGGCACCAGTGGACGGACGACCTGCGGGCCGGGGTGGTGGCGCTGCCCGAGACCTTGCGCATGGTCTTCATCGGCGGCGACAAGATCCGCATGGACAAGTTGGTTGCCTGGACGGCGGTCGTCGGCTCACGGCCGGTGGACTTCGTCGCCGACTACGGGCCCACCGAGACCACGATCAGCTGCACCACGTACCGGCCGGACCCGGCGAACCTGCCCGACATCGGGCTCGTGCCGATCGGCCGGCCGCTGCCCGGGGAGACCGTGCACCTGCTCGACGACGACGATCTGACGCCGGTGGCCGACGGTGAACCGGGAAACGTGTGGATCGCCGGCTTCGGGCTGGCCCGCGGCTATCTGGGTGCGCCCGCGGCCACCGCCGACCGGTTTCGCCCGGACCCGTTCGGGCCGCCCGGCACGCGGATGTACCGGACCGGTGACCGGGCCGCGCTACTGACCGACGGGAACCTGCAGTTCCTCGGCCGCTCGGACCGTCAGGTGAAGGTCCGTGGATTCCGGATCGAGCCCGGCCAGGTGGAGCACGCGGTGCGCGCCTGCGCCGGCGTACGCGACGCCGTCGTGGTCACGGCCGACGACCCGGTCGCCGGTGCGCGCCTGATCGCGTACGTCGAGGCGGACGCGCAGCCGGATGCGGAGGCCGCGCTCCGGGTCGAGCTGACCGGCCGGCTGCCCGCCGTGATGGTCCCGCAGACCATCGTACGGATGGACAGGATCCCGCGGTCCCCGCTGAGCGGCAAGGTCGTCACGTCCCAGCTGCCGCCGCTGCCTGCCGTCGCCGACCGGCCCGGCCCGGTCGCACCGTCCACCGCTGAGCAGACCGTCGCGGAACTCGTCGCGGAGGTGCTGGGCCGGTTGCCGGGCGACGACGAGGACTTCTTCGCAGCGGGCGGCGACTCCTTGCGCGGACTGCAGCTGCTCAGCCGCATAGCCCAGGCCACCGGGTCGGCGCTGACCTTCGACCAGCTGCGCTCGGCACCGACCGTGGCCGGTCTCACCGCGCTGTTGGACCGGGCGCGACGGTACGAACCCGGCGTGGGCGCCGTTACGCCGACCGGCGAGCGCGACGAGTGGCGGCCCGTGTCCCGTGGCCAGGCCGCCCTCTGGTACCTGGACAAGCTGCACCGCGGCGCGGCGACGTACGCCGTGCCCCTCGGGTACTGGATCTCCGGTCCGCTCGACGTCGACCGGATGGACGCGGCGCTCACCGAGCTGCTGGCCCGGCACGAGGCACTGCGTGGCACCCTTGCGGAACGCGACGGCCTGGTCCGGGCGCGCCTGCGGCCACCGAGTCCGGTCCGCACGCGGGTGACGGCGGTGGCGGACCGTGCCTCCGCGACACGCCGGGCGGAGGCGGATGCGGCCCGGCCGTTCGACCTGTCCACCGGACCGTTGCTGCGTTCCTCCTGCTACCGGGTCGACGACGAGAACCACCTCTGGCTGCTCGACGTGCATCACAGTGCCTTCGACGCCTGGTCGCTCGGGGTGTTCCGGCGTGAGTTCGCCGCGCTGTACCAGGGCCACCGGCTGCCCGAACCCACCTTGCGGTACGCCGACTACGTCGCCTGGCAGGAACGCTGGCTGGCCTCGCAGGAGGCGGCCGGGCAGCGGCGCTACTGGACGGACCGGCTGTCCGGCGATGCGCCGGTCGTGGAGCCCGGCCGGCCGACCGGGGCGCCGGGGCAGGGCGGGTTCTCCCTGCCGCTCAGGCTCGGGGGCCTCGGCCCGGCCCAGGTCGAGGACGTGGCCCGGGCCTGCGGCTCGACCCCGTTCGGTGTGCTGCTCGCCGGCTTCTTCGCCACGCTGCACCGGATGACCGGCGGCGCCGACGACATCGTGGTCGGTGTTCCGATGGCCGGCCGGGGGCGGGCGGGCACCGAGGAGCTGATCGGATACCTGGTGAACACCGTGCCGCTGCGGATGCGGTTCACCCCCCGGATGAGCTTCCGGGAGCTGGTGGAGCGCACCGACGCGGCGCTGGCCGAGGCGCTGTCCCGGCAGGACCTGCCGTTCTCGGAGATGACCGGCGGCATCGCCCAGGGCGGGGGCGCCGCCGAGAACCCGGTGTTCCAGACCATGTTCGTCCTGCAGTCCACTCCGGTGGACGACGGCGGGACGATCGACGGCCTCGACATCACCGAGCAGCTGATCCACTCGGGCACCGCCAAGGTGGCGCTGACGTGCACACTGCGGCTGGACACCGGCGGGGTCACCGGCGAGGTGGAGTACGCCACCCGCCGCTTCGACCGCCCGTCCGCCGATCGCTGGCAGGACGCCCTGGTGACGCTTCTCGAGTCGGCGCTGGCGGATCCGGCGGCACGACTGGCCGAGTTGCCGCTGCTTCCGCCTGCCGCGGCCACGGCCCAGCTGACCGCGATCAACGCCGACCACCGGGACCGCAGCGCCGCCGGCACGCTGTTGCACGACGGCTTCCGCACGGCGCTGGCCCTCGACCCGTCCGCGGTGGCCGTGCGGTCCGGGAAGAACGCCGTCAGCTACGCCGAACTGGACGCGCGGGCCGAGGCGATCGCGGCCACGCTGGCCGCCGCCGGCATCGGTCCGGAGGCACTGGTCGGGGTCTGCGTCGAGCGCTCGGTCGCCTCGGTCGCCGCGGTGCTCGGGGTGCTTCGCGCCGGTGCCGGGTTCGTGCCGCTGGACGCCGGTTATCCGGCCGAGCGGCTGCGCTGGATCGCCGCCGACTCCGCGATGGCCGCGTTGATCGCGTCCGCGGTGCCGGCCGGGCTGGAGGACGTGCCGGTGATCGACCCGGACGCGGCCGCCCCGGAAGGCGGACCGGCGGTCGGGATCCACCCCCGCAACACGGCGTTCGTCTACTACACGTCCGGGTCGACCGGCCGGCCCAAGGGTGTGGTCATCGATCACGGCTGCGCGGCGTCGCGGGTGGAATGGATCGCCCGGCGCTACGAGTTGGGCCCGGGCCGCCAGGTGGTGCACAAGACCCCGTTGATCTTCGACGTCGCGATCTGGGAGATCTTCGCGACGCTCGGGGCCGGCGCGACGATACTGCTGGCCGAGGCCAGCACGGAGACCGACGTGCCCTACCTGGCCGAGCTGCTCGCCACGCCGGACACGACGCTCGCCCACTTCGTCCCGTCGATGCTGGACATGTATCTGGCCACGGTCTCCGCCACCAAGTACCCCGGCCTCGACCGCGTGCAGACGTCAGGCGAGTCGGTCCCCACCGCGATGCTGCGGCGGTTCGCCGCCCACTTCGACATCGAGCTGGACAACGCGTACGGCCAGACGGAGACCTCGGAGGTCGCGCTGTGGAGCGGCCGTGACTGGCCGGACGGGAGCGGTGTCCCGATGGGCCGGGCGGTCAACGGCTACCGGCTGTTCGTGCTCGACGAGGCTCTGCGGCCGGTGGCCGCCGGTGTGGTGGGCGAGCTCTACGTCGCGGGCGTGGACGGCCTGGCCCGCGGCTACCTCGGCCGGCCGGCCCTCACCGCGGAACGGTTCCTGCCGCACCCGTGGCCCGTGACGCCCGGGGAGCGGCTGTACCGCACCGGCGACCTGGCTGTCCGGGAGGACGACGGCCTGCTGCACTACGCCGGGCGGTCCGACGGCCAGGCCAAGGTCGGGGGCGTACGGGTGGAGCCCGGGGAGATCGAGGAGGTGCTGCGGGGCCACCCCGCGGTCGAGCAGGCTGCCGTGCGGATCCGGGAGGACGAGCCCGGCGCCAAGGAGATCGTCGCCTATCTGGTGGGACCCGACGCCGTCGTCCCCGACGTGGCGGAGTACGCGGCCGGCTACCTGTCCCGGTACCTGCTGCCGACGGTGTACGTGAAGCTGGCCGCGCTGCCGCTCACCCCGTCCGGCAAGGTCGACCGGCAGACGCTGCCGGCGCCGACCGCGCAGGATCGCGGGGCACGTGCCGGGGTCTCCGAGACCACCTCGCTGATCGAGTCTCAGCTCGCCGAGGTGTGGCGCGACCTGTTGAACGTCGAGGAGATCGGCCGGCGGCAGAACTTCTTCGAGGCCGGCGGCACCTCGCTGTCGGCGTTGCAGATGCTGCACCGGGTCAAGACCCGGTTCGGGGTGGCGGTCACCGTACGACAGTTCTTCAGCGCGCCGACGATCGCGGGTGTGGCTGAGTACCTGGAGAAGGCGCTGGTCGCCGAGTTGGCCACGCTGTCCGACGACGCCGCCGCGCAACGCGGCGGCCGGGAGGGATGATCCCATGACCGCACTGAACGTGGAGAAGCAGCAGCTGCTCATGAAGCTGCTGCGCGAGCGGAGCACCGCAACGCGGGGCCCGCGCGTCGCGCCGGTACCGCCGGGCACCCCGGTGCCACTCAACCCGCCGCAGGCGAGGATCTGGTTCTCCTGCCGCCAGTACCCGGACACCAGCGAGTACAGCCTGCCGGAGCTGCGGACCCTGGACCGGGCACTCGACCTCCCGACGTTGCGCGCGGTCACGGTCGAGCTGATGGCCCGTCACGACGTGCTGAGAGTAAGGATGTTCGAGCGCGACGGCGTGCCGATGCAGCAGGACGACGGCCCGATCGAGCCGCCGGTGACCTGGCACGACCTGCGGCATCTGGCGGCCGGTGAGGCGGAGGCGCGGGCCACCGCGAGCGGCAACGAGGCCGCTCGGCGCCCGTTCCCGCTCGACGGGCCGTGCTTCTTCCAGATCATCGGGTTCGCCCTGCCCGGCGACCGGACCATGCTGGCGATCAACTTCCATCACATCGTCATCGACGGGCTGTCCCGGGCTATGGTCGTCGCCGAGCTCGACACCCTGCTGGCCGGTGGTCCGCTCGATCCGGCCCCGCCGGTCGGCTTCCTCGACTACGTGGCCTGGGAGCAGGAGAACGCCGACGACACGGCGGTCCGGAGCGACCTGTCCTACTGGACCGGCAAGCTGTCCGGCGACCTGCCGGTGCTGGACCTGCCCAGGGACCGTCCCCGGCCGGCCACGTCGAGGCGGTCCGGCGGCACCGTGCCGATCTCCGTCCCCGGACCGGTGCTGGCCCGCCTGCGGCAGCTGGCGACGGACGAGGGGGTCACCCTGTTCGTCGTCGTCATGGCCGCGTACAAGGTGTTCCTGACCCGGATGACCGGGCAGCGGGACAACATCGTGGGCGTCCCGCTGGCCGGCCGGGACCATGAGGTCGCCGAGTCGATCGTGGGCTGTTTCGTGAAGTCGGCGCCGTTGCGCACCGACTTGAGCGGCGACCCCACGTTCCGAAAGGTCGTCCGCCAGGTGCACGAGACCGTCCTGGAGGCCCATGACCACCAGACGGTGCCCTTCGACCGGGTGGTGGCGGAACTGGGTCTGCCCCGGCTCTCCGGGGTGCAGGCGGTGTTCCAGACCATGGTCAACGTGCAGTCCATCGCGGTGGGCGGCGCCGCCGACATGGGCACCGAGCTGGACACGAACGCCGCGATGTGGGACCTGGCCGTGAGCCTGTTCGTCGACCAGGACGTGATGAGCGGCGTCCTGGTGTACGACGCCGACCTGTTCGAGAAGTCGACCGCGCTGCGCTTCGCCTCCATCCTGGAGGGCCTGCTGGCCGCGGGCGCCGGGCAGCCCGACGCGCGGGCGTTCGAGCTGCCGCTGCTGGCTCCGGCCGAACGGGAGCGCGTGCTGCACGAGCTGACCGGACCCGAGCAACCGGACATCCGGTACCGGACGATGGCGCAGCCGTTCGAGGAGCAGGCCCGCCGCACTCCGGACGCGGTGGCGGTCCACACCGGCGAGGGGGCGGTGAGCTACGCGGAACTGAACGTCCGGGCCAACCGGCTGGCATGGGTCCTGCTCGGCGCCGGGGTCCGGCCCGGCTCGGTCCTGGCGTTGTGCCTCGCCCACGGCGCCGACGAGATCGTCGCCCGGTACGCCGCGGCCAAGCTCGGCACCCCGTACACGGCGATCGCGCCGGAGCAGCTGGCAGAGGTCGCTCCGGACGTGGTGATCACCGATCGGGCGACGGCGGCCCAGGTGCCGCCCGGATCGTGGCAGGTGGTCTCGTTCGCGGACGCCGAGCGGTGGGCCGATGTGTCCACCGACGACCCGCCGGTCGCGGAGACCGGGTACGACCTGCTCCGCCTGGTCCACACCCCCGGCCGGCCGGGGGCCGTCGCCCGTCCCGTCGTCGCGGAGCTGGCCGAGGTCGCGGAACTGCGGCGCACCCATCCCCTCGACGCCGGCGAGGTGGTGCTCCCGGAGACGCCCGACGGCGCGTTCTGGCCGCTTTCCTGCGGGGGCGTGGTCCTGCTCTGCCCGCCCGTGGTGCACCGGGATCCTCGGCCCCTGATGGAACACATCGACGCGTACCGCGTCACCACGCTGTGGACGACGGCGTCGGTGCCGCTGGACGGCGCCGGTGGCGGGTCGCTGCGCCGGGTCTTCCACGGCGGCGAACCGGTGACCGTCGCCGGATTTCCCGGCGAGGTCATCACGTGGCGGGGATGGCCGGAGACCGGCCGGGTCGTCGAGCGGGGCCGGCGCGTGGCCCACCACGCCCTGTACGTGCTGGACGAGGCGCTGGAGCCGACCCCGGTGGGCGTCGCCGGCGAGTTGTACGTCGGCGGGGAGGCCGGCCTGGCCCACGGTTACCACCGGCTGCCCACCCCGACCGCGGAACGGTTCGTGGCCGACCCTTTCGGCGTGCCCGGCGCCCGCATGGTTCGCACCGGCGAACTCTGCCGGCGCCGGGAGGACGGTGTGCTGGAGTACCTCGGCCCGATCGACCGGCAGATCACGGTGCACGGCATGCGCGTCGAGCGGGCCGCCGTCGAGGCGGCCTTCACCGGCCAGGGCGGGGTGGCCCTGTGCGCGGTCACCGCGGCGCCCGAGGGCGGCCTCGCTGCCTTCGTGGTGCCGAGTGGTGATCGGGAACTGTCGGGGACCGAGCTCGCCGACGGCGCCGCCCGGCAGCTGCCCGACTACCTGGTGCCGGGCAGCGTCACGGTGGTGGACCGGATCGTCCGTGCCGACGACGGCGCGATCGACGTCGCCGCGTTGCTCGACCTGCGCGACAGCGGCACGCTCGTCGAGGACGAGTACTTCGTCGCTCCGGAGACCGACTTGGAAGCCCGGCTGGCCGCGATCTACGCCCGGCTCCTGCGCCGGGACGCCGTCAGTGTCACCGACAGCTTCTTCGACCTGGGCGGCCATTCGCTGCTGGTGTTCAAACTGATCGAGGAGTGCGAGAGCGAGCTCGGCCTGCGGCCGTCCGTCCAGGACGTCTTCACCGGCCCGAAGGTCCGCGAGCTGGCGGCGACGCTGGGTGCGGTGCAGGCCGCCCCTGCGCTCGAGGGCAACCTGGTCGACCTGGTCGAGAACCCCGGCGCGCCACTGGTGGTGTTCGTGCACGCGGCGAGCGGTTCGGTGCTGCCGTTCTACGAGGTGGCGCAGCGGCTCGGCGGGGAGTTCGCGCTGTACGCCCTGCAGTCGCTTCCGGACGACCCGCAGGCGACGATCGAGGAGATCGCCGCCCGGTACGTGGCCGCCGTCGACGCGGTGCGCGGCGTCGCCCCCGTCGTGCTCGCCGGCTGGTCGATGGGCGGTTGCGTGGCGGTCGAGATGGCCCGGCACTGGCTGCTGCGCGGCGAGCCGGTCGCCGCGACGCTGCTGCTCGACACCTGGGCGCCGCCCTCGTTCATGTCCTCGGCGGCGGAAGCCGCCGAGGTGCGGGCCGCGTGCCTGGCGCTCGACGTACTGCGCCTGGAGGGCGCCGAGGCCGACGCCGCCGCGGCGCTGGCCGAGCTGACCGGGATGGTCGAGCGCAACCGCGCCTCGTTCCTCGACTACTGGCCGGAGTTCTACCCGGCCGAGGTGGAACTGCTGCGCGCCAGTGACCCGCTGCCCGCGGATGCGCCGAGGTTCCCCGCGGGATACATGGACGACGACCGCGGGTGGGGCGCCTTCGTCGCCGAGTTGGAGACCACCGAGATCAAGGGCAGCCACCTGAGCCTGTTCGATCCCGAGCATGTGGACCAGCTGGCCGCGGCGATCAGGGACGCCATCACCCGGCGGATGGGCTACGAGGAGATCTGAGGGCCGGCGGCCGCCGCCCGCAACTCCGGGTACATCGACCCGTCGTACGCCGCGGCGACCTGCTTCATCGGCTCGGCGGCGATGTCGCCCGGCTCGTACGGCCACCAGTTCACCAGGACCGTCAGTCGTTCCCGATGCTCCGGGGCGGTCGGCGGTTCCTGGTGTACGTCGGCGCGGCTGCCCACGGAGTGCCATAGATGCCCGGGGAACGTGACGTACAGATTCCTGGCCGGGAAGACGAACTCCCGGTCCTGCTCCCCCGGTGACGGCTCGCCACCGAAGACCACGAGCGGGCCGTCGTCGACGTCGGTCAGGTACACGACGCTGGACAGCATCGGGGAGTCCAGCGCGCCGGTCTCCGGATCCTCGCCGATGTCACGGTGCAGACCGAATTCGAAGTTCGAGGCGTACGGCGGAGCCAGCCGCCCGAGCCACCACTCGACTCCGACGGCGGCCGCCCGTACCTCGGCGGGGATGTGGTGCACGAGATGGTTCCGGACGGCCGCCTCGACCACATTGCGCGGCGGCGTCCCCAGCGAGTACCAGAAGGTGTAGTGATAGGGGCTGCGGCCGCCCAGCCGGTCGGGTCGGGTGGCCATCGCGACGGCCGAACGCAGCTGGTCCAGCGTCTCGTCGGGGAGCGCCTGCGCGGTGCGAGCGATGAGTGCCATAAATCGGATGTTACGGGGCACCCCACGCTGTGGTCGATCGATCTTGCCGCTGTGCCGGACCGGTCAGAACGGGCAGCCCCGGGCGGCGTCCTGCGGCATCCGGCCGGGCAGTTCGGCCCCGGCCGGCTGACCCATCCCGGCCTCGCGCATCAGCCGGGCGATCGGCCGGCCGGTGCCGCTGTCATCGGCCTCGTAGCGCCGGATCACCGACTCCTGGACGTCCGCCGGCTTCTCCTGGCTGAACTTGAACAGCCCCTCCACCTCGTCGATCCGGAGCCGGAAGGCTCCGACGCCGGGCAGGATCCGGCGGAAGTAGCCGACCGACGCGGTCTGGTCCCAGCCGGCGCCGAAGCGCTTCTCCAGGCGCTCGGCCGTCCACCGGACGACCTCGAGCGTCTCCTCCGGCTCGTGGATCAGCTGGATCCGCCCGCACACGTGCACGCTCGCGAAGTTCCACGTGGGGGCGGACGGGGCATCAGGGTAGACGGCCGGGGTGACGAACCCGCCGGGACCGTCGAACATCAGCCGGGCGTACGTGCCATCGGTCAGCGCCTTCCAGTGCGGGTTGGCGCGGTTGAGATGGCCGAACAGCTCCGTGCCGATGAGCGGGCCGGACCGGGGCCGGCCCGGAGCGACGAGGGCCGGCAGGCGTGACGCCCACGGCACGGTCGCGCCGTTGGTGGTGAGCGTCGCCATCGGGTGGCCGTCGATGATCCGGCGGTGCCAGTTCTCGTCCTGGATCTGGTAGTGGCTGGGCACGAACATGGCTACCGCCTCACACGATCGGAATTAGCGGCACACCGCGTACGCCTGGCGGCCGCGCGGACCGGCCGCGGCTCGCAGGAATCCGGTGGCCGGGTCGACGCCGGCGGAGCAGACCTTGCCGAGCGTGGACTCCGGCACCACGTCCAGCCGATGGCCCTTCTTCTCCAGCACGGCAAGCACGGCGGGGTCGAACGAACGCTCCACGACCACCACGCCCGGCCGCGAGATGCGTGGTGCGAACGACTGCGCGAAGTGGTCGATGTGCCAGGCGGGCAGCTCGGCCGCCGCCTGCGGTTCGTATCCGAACTCGGCGACCGCGAGGAACGCGTGGAGCGTCCACTGGTCCTGCTGGTCCCCGCCCGGCGTTCCGAAGGCCAGGAACGGCGCGCCGTCGCGCAGCACGATGGTGGGGCTCAGCGTGGTACGGGGACGCCGTCCGGGCGCGAGCGAGTTGGGGTGTCCCTCGGTCAGCCACGCCGTCTGGCCCCGGGTGCCGAGCGCGAAACCGAGTTCCGGGATCACCGGCGCGCTCTTGAGCCAGCCACCGCTGGGCACGGCGACGACCAGGTTCCCCCAGGCATCGGCGACCGCCACCGTGCAGGTGTTCCCGGCACCGGCCCGTGGACCGGCCGGGGTGACGGTGGGCAGGCCGCTGCGCAGGTGGGTCATCCACTCCGGCTCGTCCGCGCCCGGCTCCTCCGGCTCCGCCACCGGGATCCAGGGCTCGGCGCCGCCCGGCCGTCCCGGCCGCGGGTCGAGGTTCGCCTGCTCGCCGATGAGTGAGCGCCGCTCGGCGGAGTACTCGGCCGCCAGGAGCTCGTCCATCGGCACCGGCGTGTGCTCCGGGTCGCCGTACCACGCCTCCCGGTCGGCGAACGCGAGCTTGGCCGCCTCGGCAACGGTGTGGACGTACTCGCCGCTGCCCAGCCCCATGGCGCGCAGGTCGCACCCTTGCAGGAGGGCCAACTGCTGCAGGAACACCGGGCCCTGGGACCACGGTCCCGGCTTGTGGACGGTGAACTCGCCGTACGGCAGCTCGCACGCGGCCTCGACGCCCGGCCGCCAGGACGCCAGGTCGTCGCCGGTCAGCAGGCCGCGATGCCGCCGGCCGGTCGAGTCGAACACCTCGGTGGTCCGCGCGAAGCGGTCGATCGCCTCGGCGACGAAGCCCTGGTAGAAGGCGTGGTGGGCCGCCTCGATCTGGGCTTCCCGGTCCGCGGACTTCCCCCGCGCCTCGCGGATCAGCCGTCGATAGGTGTCGGCCAGTACCTCATTGCGCATCCGGGACCCGGCCGCCGGCACCGCGCCGCCCGGCAGATAGGTGCGGCCCGACTCGGTCCACTCCGTCCGGAACAGGCCGGCCATGGCCCCGATCGTCGACGCGGCGGCGGGCAGCAGCGGGTAGCCACGGGAGGCGTATCCGATCGCCGGCTCCAGGACGGACTCCAGCGGCATGGTGCCGAACTCGCCGAGCAGTCGCATCCAGGCCCCGAACGCTCCCGGCACGGTCGCCGGAAGAAGGCCGCCCGCGGGCATCTGCTTGATGCCGAGCGCGGCGAACGCGTCGATGGTCGCCGCCTGCGGCATCGGGCCCTGGCCGCAGATGATGCGGACCGCGCCGGTCGAGCGCGAGTAGACGGCGATCACGACGTCACCGCCCGGTCCGTTCGAATGCGGCTCGACGATCTGCAGGGCGAAACCGGCGGCCACCGCCGCGTCGAAGGCGTTGCCGCCGCGCTCCAGGATGCCCATGCCGACGGTGGACGCGAGCCAGTGAGTGGCGGCCACTCCGCCGAGGGTTCCGGTCAGCGCCGGTCGCATGACGGTCATCGGCTCACTCCTCGGCAAGGCTCGTACGCAGGGTGGGTGGCGGCTGGGACGGCAGGTCGCACGCGTGCTGGGCGACGCTCAGCAGGATGTCGACGAGGCTGTTCTCGCACTTGACCACTTCGGGTTTCTGCAGCTCGGTCGGCCGCTCGTCGGCGTCATCCGCCGCGTACAGCCCGTTCGCGGCGACGTCCTGGGCGATGGCCACGAGCCGGCGCAGTAACTGGGCCACGACCTCGTGTCGGGGGACCGGGGCCCGCAGCGTCGTGAAATAGGAGTCGTAGATCAGCCCTGCGAGCCGGTGACCGGGACCGCGGACGGCGGCCTCGCGCAGCAGCGACCGGCCGTTGGTGACCAGGCGCGCGGCGACCCCGTCGTGGACGAGGTGCAGCAGGGTCATGGCGTCCAGCAGCTCACCGGCGTCGGTGTCCGCGATCCCGGGCAGCCGACCGCGGCGGAAGAGGTCCCGGATCGGCCAGTAGTCAGGGGCCCAGGCTCCGCTGAACGCGCGGTGCCGCAGCCGCATGCTCGGCCGTATCAGGTCGTTGTAGAGGCCGGGCGGGCACGAGCCGGTGTAGAGCAGCATCGCGGAGTAGCCGTCCACGTAGTGGCTGATCTGCGGCAGCACCTCGTCGGCCGGGCGGCGGCCCTGGTCGAGGTCTTCCACGAGCTGAGCGATCAGCCGCCACACGACGAAGCACACCTGGTGCCCGGTGATCCACCGGAACCAGAACAACTCGTCCGGCGATTCGCACAGCTGGACCTCGGGGGTCAGCAGGCCGTGTTCGCCGAGAGCGGCCAGGCGCCGGCAGCTGCCGGCGTAGTCCCGGGCCGGAACCTCGCCCGCCGGGCCGTCGGGATCCCCCACCGCCGGCAGGATCAGCGGTTCGAGACCGTACGCGAACCCGCCGAAGTCCCATCGCCCGACGGCTGGCAGGTCGCACAGCGCACCACTGCCGGCCGGCTTCATGACAGACCGTCCGGCACGAAGGTGAACTCGAACTCCAGCCCGTTGACGTCGTACGTGTAGAAGCTCTGCACGCCGTCGTCGTCGATCACGATGTCGGTCGGCTGCTCATCGATCGCGAACGTGTAGCGGTCGGAGCCGTAGAGCTCGATCCAGTGCTGCCGAAGCCGTACCAGTTCATCGGCGGCGCTCACACTGAAGCAGAAGTGCTGGAACTGCACGGCGCTCTCGGCCGGCTCGGACTTGCGTCCGGGCCGGCCGAAGAGGTGGAACCGGACGTCGCCGAGAACCATCTCGGTCAGCCCGTGGATCCCCGGTAGGCGGCTACGGGTCAGTTCGGAGAACTGGTCGAGCGACCACGCCTGTCGGCACCCGAGAAAGTCCTCGTACCAACGGACGCTGTTCTCGAGGTCAGTCGTCTGCACTCCGACGTGATGAAACCGCGGTCTGGGAAATCTGACTTGGGCCGCCATGGTGACGGCCGATGACGTCTCTCTCATGTCTCATCACTCCAGCGGAGAAAAGGCGCATCCGAACGCGGACACTACTGTCGCCAAGCCATGATGGCCCTAAAATGCGGTTCGGAGAGTTCCCCGCTTTATGGGACACCGGTGATGGAATTTAGTGTTTACCCTCACGTGGTGCACCGGATAACATTCCTTTTGCGAATTGTCAGGCCGACCGTTCCAGCGTGTAGTGGCGACGGAGTTCCTTGACGTGCGGGAGAACGGCCGGGTCCTCGGCGGCGCGCGCAATATCGATCATGGTATTCCAGACGAAACCCTCGCCCCCGTCGCACCGGAAGTGCTTTTTGATCACGATGCTGAAGATTTCGTTGACCGTCTCCAGCGTCAGCACGTCGGCGAGCCGCATCAGGTGGGCGTGGTCGGCTTCGGTGAGCGGCGGTCGTTTCACCGTCCGGTCGGCCGGAATGCCGGCGTCCGGGCTCGCGCCCTCGACCGAGATCAACGGCTTCGCGGACGGCACGTCCACGAAGTCGAACATCAGATGCACCCGCTCCTGCGAGGAGAGCACCGCGACCGAGTGGATCTCCGATGCGTCGAGGAACCACACCTCACCTTTCCGCATGCGGAACACGGTGTCGCCCTCGTTGAAGAAGCAGTCCTCGTTGGTGGCGAGGGGGATGTGCATCCGGTGGGCGTTGCGGGTCTCGTCAGCGAGATCGCCGAGCTCCAGCAAATCCCGATGCGGAATGATCACACTGTTCTGCACCTTCGCCAGGCGTACGAAGTTCAGCCGGTCCAGGTCGGCGACTGTCGAGATCAGCTCCCGCAGATAGGGCAGCTGATCGGCGAACTCGGAGAAAGCGGCGGGCCGGTCGTGGTCGTAATGGGTGACCACGCCGTCACCGGCGCTCCCGCCCCGGGCCCACAGCATGCAGCTCTTCCACGCGCCACCGAAAACGTAATCGCTGTACGCCTCGGACCAGGCAATGGAATCGCTCGTCGCGAGGTCCTTCGCCAGGCGGGCGTCGTCGAGACAGGTGTCCCCTACATAATGGGTTCGCATCGGATCAGGCAACCCTTCTCAGTCGAAACCGGCGTGTTCCTGGGACGGTAGGCAGGTTTGCCTCGGGGTGAAGTCACGTGATTCGGTGACGGTCCAGGTCCTCGGCGATCTTTTCCAGGACTTCCACCTTTGCCTGGAAAGGCTCGTCCGGTCGCGGCCATTGCACGACGAAGTCCGTTATTCCGGCTTCGGCGAATCTGGCCGCCGCGTCGAAGAACGCCGCGGGCGAATCGAGGACGCCGCCGACGGTGGGTCCGGTGACCAGCAGCCGGGACACCGTGGACGGGTCGCGGCCGATCTCCACGCAGGCCTTCTCCAGCGCCTCCACCTGCCGGCGCAGGACGGGGAGGGCCTGCTCGTACGGAGCGCTCGCGAACTGGTTGGGCTCGCCCGTGGTGACCCAGTACGACGCGTGCCGGGCCACCACGCGCATGCCACGGGGACCGGACGCGGCGATCGCGAACGGGACGCGGGGCTGCTGCCGGCACAGAGGATAGGAGTGCACCTCGTTCGCCAGGTAGTAGCGGCCGTCGAACGTGGTCACCGGCTGTGTCAGGAGTTGGTCGGTGAGTTCGACGTACTCGGCGAACCGCTCGGTCCGCTCGCTCCGGCTCCACGGGTTCCGGCGGGTCATGGTGGAATCGAAGCCCGCCGCGCCGGCGCCGAGACCGAGGATGAGACGGCCGTCCGAGATGTCATCGATGGCGGCGACGTCCTTGGCCAGGTGCACCGGATGCCTCAGGTTGGGTGAGGCGACCAGCACACCGAGCCCGATCCGCTCGGTCTCCACCGCCGCCGCGGTCAGCGTCGGCACCAGGGTGAACCACTCCTTGGCGCGAAACGCCCGCCAGTTGAGATGGTCGTAGGTCCAGGCGTGGTCGAATCCCATCTGCTCGGCCTGGCGCCACTTCTGCCGCGCCGTCTGCCACCGATCCTCCGGGACGATCATGATGCCGAATCTCATGTGTCTCCCTCGTCCAGCCGACCGGGGTCGATGTTGAAGTTGTAGCGGAACAGGTTCTGCGGGTCGACCCGCCGTTTGAGCGCGACCAGGCGCCGCCACCGCTCGCCGTAGGCCGCGCGTACGCCGTCGCTTCCCTCGTCGTTGAGGAAGTTGACGTACTGCCCGACCGAGTGCGGCGCCATCGCCTCGCTGAAGTCCCGGACCCAGCTGACGTGACGCTCCCGGTCGCCCCGGCCGGGCTCCCACGCGCCGAACATGTTGATGTTGTGACCGGCGTGCCGGGAGCCGAAGGCGGTGTCCGTGGCGGGCACCCGCCCGATCGCTCCGCCGAGGTGATAGATCGGCACGGCTGCCAGCGGCGAGGTGATCCGCGACGCGTGCTCGACGACGGTCGTGATGACCTGGTCGCTGAGCTCCCCGAAGTCCACCGACCGCCAGTAGTACTCCTTGCCGGGCGGGGAGGTGCGGTCGACCATCTGCTGCAGTTCGACGTAGGGCATCGGGCCGACGGTGTCGAGCAGCGGGCGTCCGAACTCACGCAGCGGACGCAGGAACGCCAGCCCGTCCTCGTGGTCACCGGACCAGCACACGTTGACGGCCACGATCGGAGAACCGTGCAGCTGTTCGGGAACGGCTTCAACCGGCGGGCACAACCGGAGGTTGAGTATCGTCCCGAGCTCGTCCGGAGCGTCCGCGACCAGGTCGCGGTAGTGGGCCAGGAACGCCGGTGCGACGTCCAGCGGATAAATGATCATCCCGGCCAGGACGGTCGGTCCGATCTCGTGCAGCCGGAAGCCGAACCGCACCACGGTCCCGAAATTGCCGCCCCCACCGCGAAGGCCCCACAACAGCTCCGGGTCCTTGTCGGCGTCCACCCGGAGGCGAGTGCCGTCCGCCGTCACCAGATCGGCCTCCACCAGGTTGTCCACGGTGAGCCCGCAGCGGCGCATGAGGTGGCCGATGCCGCCGCCCAGGGCGAGACCGCCGACACCGGTCTCGCTGACGATGCCGCCGGTCGTCGCCAGCCCGTGTGCCTGGCTGTTCCGGTCGACGTCCTGCCAGAGCGCTCCGCCCTGCACATGGGCCAGCCGGTGTTCCGGGTCGATCTGGACCGCACGCATCCGCGACAGGTCGATGACCAGGCCGCCGTCGCAGACCCCTTGACCGGCCACGCTGTGCCCGCCGCCGCGGACCGCGATGGGCAGTCCACGCCGGGAGGCGAAGGTGACGGCCGCGGTCACGTCCGCCACGTCCACGCAGCGCGCGATCAGCAGGGGATGCCGGTCGATGTCTCCGTTCCAGACCTTGCGGGCCTCGTCGTATCGCGGATCGGCCGCGGTGATGAGATCGCCACGCAGCTCGTGGGCGAGCTTCTCCGATTCGCCGCTCGTCAGGGTGTCCAAAGCCGTCGTCCTCCGGTCCTAGTCCTGCGGTGACGGGATTCTCGTCCCGCGGATCGTCGCGGCCACGTCGCGCAGCGTGCCGTGCAGCAGCTGGGTCATGTCGGGTTCGGCCCGCAGGGTCGTCTTGCACTCGTCGAGCAGCCGGAAGGTGAGCAACGAGTGGCCTCCGAGCTGAACGAACGTGTCCAGCACGCTGATCGGGGACCGGCCGAGGACCCGGTGGTAGATGTCGATCAGGGCCGCTTCCAGTTCGTCGGCGGGCGGCTCGACCGTTCGTTCCCGCTCGGCGAGCTCCTGCCAGATCTTGATCAGCTCGCCCTGATCGATCTTGCCGTTCACCGTCGCCGGGAGGTAGTCGATCGGCACCACCCGGTCCGGCCGCATCTGCGCGGGCAGGAGCCCGGCCGCGTGTTCGAGGATCGCCGCCGGGTCCAGGTCGGCGACGGAGCCCTGGCCGACCGGTACGACGAAGGCGAGCAGGCGGAGCGGCTGTCCGTGGGCGATCACCGCGCAGTCGCCGACCGCGGGGTGCGCGGTCAGCACTGACTCGACCTCCCCCGGCTCGATCCGCAGCCCACGGATCTTCACCTGCCGGTCGATCCGGCCGAGGTGCTCCAGCGCGCCGTCCGCACGGTAGCGGCAGAGATCACCGGTGCGGTACATCCGCGATCCCGGCGGTCCGTAGGGGTCCGCGACGAACCGCTCGGAAGTTTGGGCGGACTGCCGCCAGTAGCCGTCCGCCAGGCCGACCTGCCCGCTGATGTACGCCTCACCGGGCGCGCCGATCGGTACGAGGTCGAGGTTGGCGTCCAGCACGGTCACCCGGAAGTTGTCGGCGGGCCGGCCCACCGGAACGGACCCGCCGGTCGTGCCCGGATCGATGACGTTGTCGGTGACCGGACCGGCCTCGGTCGGGCCGAACGCGTTGACCAGGTTACTGCCGGGCAGAGCGGTGGTGAACGCCTCGGGGATCCGCGGGCTCATCGGCTCGCCCCCGCACACCACCCACTTCAAGGCCTCGGACGGGGCCTGGGACAGTTCCTCCAGGAAGGCCGTCATCATGGTCGGCACCAGGAAGATCAGCGACACGTCGTGATCCCGGGTGAGCCGGGCCAGATGCCGGGGATCCCGCTCGCCGCCGGGCCGGCAGATCACCAGACGGGCACCGTGATAGAGCGGCCAGAAGATCTCCCAGATCGAGATGTCGAATCCCGGCGAGGCCTTGAACAGCGCCGTCCCGCCCGGGTGGAACGGGTACTGCCGCTGCATCCAGAAGATGTTGGCCAGGGTGCCCGCGGTGCGGGAGACCACGCCCTTGGGGCGGCCCGTGGTCCCCGAGGTGTAAAGGATGTGGACCAGCCCCGGGCCGTCCTCGACGACGGGATCGGTCGCCGGCCGGTCGGACCAGGCCTGCTCGGTGCCGACCTCGTGGATCTCCCACGCGCCGTCGGGCAGGTGCTCGCGGCAGACCCGGTCGGTCAGCACCAGCCGGGGCGCCGAGTCCGCCAGGATCAGGGCGATGCGCTGATTCGGCAGGTCGGCGTCGAGGGGAACGTAGGTGGCGCCGGTCTTGACCGCGGCGTAGATCGCGACGATCTGCTGGATGCCGCGCTGCAGGCAGATCCCGATCCGGGTGCCGGGGCCGGCGCCGAGCCCACGCAGGTGATGGGCCATACGGTTCGCGCGCTCGTTCAGCGCCCGGTAGGTGACGGTGTTGCCGTCCTCGTCCTGCAGGGCGACCGCGTCCGGGGTGCGTTCCACCTGCTCCTCGAACGGCTCCGCCATCGTGCGGAACCGGATCTCCGGGTCGTGGTGCGGGTTGAGGCCGTGCCGGATCAGCTCGCGTTCCTCGGGACCGACCAGCGGATGGCTGAGCATCGGTGCGTCCGGCTCGCTCGTCAGGCCGGCGAGCAACTGCAGGAACGCGTGTGCCCAGGCCTGCGTCGAGGGGACGTCGGACGCGTCAGTCATGGATTCGACGTACAGGTTCCGGCCGGCCCGGGTGATCAGAATCGTCACAGCGACCGGGGCGTCGTCGGTTTCCGCCGTGGTGACGGCCTCGGACTGGGCGGCCTGCCGCAGCGCGTCGCGGAAGCTCATCGCCGGGTCCGGCGCATCGGGCAGCGGCAGGATGGCCTCGACCTCCTGCCGGGTGAACCGGACACGGCAGTCTGTGCCGGGGCGCGGCAACCGTTCGGCGAGCACACCGATGCAGACCGACAGGGCGACGAAATCGTCGACCCCGGCCGCCGTGGCGAGGGAGTGCAGGGTGTGCGTCACGCCGGCCGGCACGATGATCGGCCCGATGCAGTCCGTCTTGGACAGCATCCCGTTCACTGCGCGCTCCCTTCCAGGAGCACGCAGGCGTAGAACCCCGGCGCCGAGGACTGTGCCAGATAGGTCTGCCCGCTGCGGATGCCGACCCGCTCGTGGTAGTCGGCCAGATTGATCATCCAGTCGGCGTTGCCGCAGTGCCCGTAGGCGGAGAGCGTGTCGGCGAAGTGCAGCCGGTCCGGTGGCAGGCCGACCGCGGTCGCGTTGAACAAGGTCAGTGGCTTGTACAGGTTGGCCGCGAACACCTTGGTCACCTGCCCCAACTCCCGCCCGCCGGCCTGCAGGACCGCGGACAGCGTACGGTCGGCGACGGCCTTGCGGGAGACGAACGAGTCGCGACCGCGCAGTCCGTCCGGGTCCGCCCTGACGGCGGACGAGGACAGCCGCACCAGCCCGGGATGGTGCCGGGTCAGCAGGCAGCTGACCACCGCGTCACCGAACACGGCGTAGGGCTGGACCCTTTGACGGTCGTCCGGCACGAAGTCCAGAGCGACCATGGCCACATGCGTCACGTCCGGATCGGCGAACAGGTCCCGGCCGTGCCGCAGAGCGGTCAACGAACTGCAGCACCGCTGGAAGGACACGAGGTGCGGGACACAGTCGTCCAGTCCCAGGGCGATCAGCACCCGCTCCGCGAAGTCGGACGGCAACAGGGCGAGAGTCGGGTCGCTGGTCGCGATGACGAGATGGTCGATGTCCGCGGCACCGGCGCCGGAGGCCCGTAGGGTCCGGCGCACGGCGTCCACGACATAGTCCTGCACCGGCCGGGTCATCTTCCGATAGGTGCTGCAACCCATGTCGGCGAAGTCCGTACCGAACGACGCGGTCTGCCAGAGGTCATCGAAATCAGGGATGTTCTCCGGCTTGTTCTCCAGGTCTCCGAAGGCGCACGCGAACGAGCCGATGCCGACATTTTCGAGATCCGAGATCATGGTTCCTTCGATCGGCCGAACGGATAAGGGATGCCGGCGCCGGGCTCTTCACCACGGGCGTCAGGCCCGATCAGGCACCACCGCGCTCGCGTCGATCTCGCGGAGCACGGAGAGGATGCCGTCGATGTCGCCCAGCCGGGAAACCCATTCCGGGCGCATGGTCACGGTGTTGTCCGTGTGCTCGTCGATGTAGTTCACGAGCACCAGGACCATGTTGAGCGAGCTGATTCCCAGTTCGTCGCGCGTCTTCGCCCGAGCCACCTGCTCGTACGAGACGGCGCTGGTCATCGACTGCCTGGCGAGGAAGTCGGCAAACTTGCGCCGGTAGTCGTCGGTGCTCATCAGTCGACCCTCGGGAACGGGAAGCCGTTCAGGTTGTCGGCATGGATGCGGTTGTGACCCCACCGGTCCTCGCCGGAGACCAGAACGCTGCCGTGGTAGTCGAGGCTGATCGCGTCACCGAACCCGCTGAGGCTGTCGATGTGCTCGTACACCCGGACGGACGGTGAAACGTACCGGGTGGCGAGCCCGAGCCTCTTGGTGTCGCTGACGTTCGGCAGCGAACCGTGGATGCACTTGGCCAGGAAGATGACGAACTGCCCCGGCTTCATGGGCATTTCGACGATCTTGCCGGCGTCCGGGTCCCAGTCCTTGTCGAGCTTCAGCTCCGAGTAGTCGTAGCCGAAGAAGTCGTGGGACTTGCTCTCCACGTTCCGCGACATCGGCTTGGTCTCGTCGTAGTACCACTTCTTGTGGCTGCCCGGGATGAAGCGGAGGCAGCCGTGCTCCTCGTCAGCCTCGGAGAACGCCGTCCACACGGTCAGTTCCTGCGTGGCCGCGGTGCTCTCCTCGGTGTACCGCAGCGAAGGATAGGCGACCGTCTCCGACTCGAAGACGGTGAAGGCCTCGACCTGGTGCCATCCGGTTCCCGCCTCGCCCGGCTGCTTCTCGAAGATGTTCGTCTTCCAGCAGATGATGTCGTCACCCATCAGGCTGCGCAGCTTGTGCACCACCGTGGGGTGGGCGATGTGCCGGGACAGGGTGTCGCAGTCCAGATGGCGGTCGTAATTGATGATGGTCGAGTCGTGCGGCTTGTTGCGGGACGTGACCATCTCGATCATGGCCTGGTTCCATTCGAGCTGGGCCTCGTCCTCCGAATAGAGGTCGAACGGTCCGAGGAATCCGTTCTCCTGGAAGGACTTCACCTGCTCGGCAGTCAAGCCTTGGTCTGCCGCTCCGCTCATGCTTTCAGCCACCTTTTCTTCCTTTCGCCGACGGTGCCTGCCTGTCTGAGCCACCTGAAATAAGGGAGGAATGCGGGGCCGATCAGACCCACCGTATGCGGGCCCGGGCCACGCGTCTTGTCACCGGAACGGGGGTCCGCGGCGGCGGGCCGGTTGGTGAGCCGCCACCCCTGCCGCGACCGACGACGACACCAACACGGCCTCGCAGCACGGGAGATCGAGTGTCCAGGATCAAGGGGAAGCCTCAACGGTGGCCTGCCGCCAGCTGTGGTACAGCCCGGCGTACACGCCGTCCGCGACGAGCAGGTCGTCGTGCCTGCCGCGCTCCACCAGACGGCCGCCCTCCAGCACCATCACCTCGTCGGCCTGCTCGGCGACGGCCAGCCGGTGCGCGACGGTCACCGAGGTGCGCCCCGCGGTCAGCCGGCGCAGCGCCTTGATGAGCGTCAGCTCGATCTCGGGGTCCACGGCCGAGGTGGCCTCGTCGAGAATCAGGCAGGCCGGGTCGGCCACGTGCGCGCGAGCCAGGGCGACCAGTTGCCGCTCCCCCGCGGACAGGCTCTCACCGCGCTGTCCCACCGGGGTGTCCAGGCCGTGCGGCAGGCCGGCGAGGAACGTCTCCGCGCCCAGCTCGCGGAAGGCGTGCTCGATCTCGGCGCGGGTGGCGGACGGGCGGCCGTACCGGACGTTCTCCTCCACCGTGGTGTCGAAGAGGAACGGCTCCTGCGGTACGACCACCAGGCGCGAGCGCAGCGAGTCGGTCGCTATCTCGCGGACGTCCACGCCGCCTATCAGAATGCGGCCGCGGTCCGGGTCGGCCAGTCGCGCGATCAGCTTGGTCAGGGTCGTCTTGCCGGATCCGGTGGCGCCGACCAGCACGACCTGGTGGCCCGCGGGCACCTCGAACGACACGTCGTCCAGAGTCACTCCGGCGCCCGGGTAGCCGAAGACCACGTTCTCCACGACCACACCGGGCGGGTCGGGCGGCAACTGCCGGCCGTCCACCGGCTCGGCGATGTCCTCGTCGATGTCGAGCAGGGCCAGCACGCGACGCCACCCGGCGACCGCGCTCTGGGTGAAGTCGATGACCTGGGTGAACTCCGTGATCGGTGCCAGGAACAGGGTCACCAACAGGATGAACGCGACGAGTTCGCCGGCGCTGTTCCCGGTCGACGGGCCGATCGCCAGTCCCACCGCGACGACGCCGACCACGATGACCACGGCGAACAGGTCGGCGAGGGAGAACAGCAGTCCGCCCAGGTACCCGGCCCGGATCTTCGAGTCCCGCCACCGGTGGATGGAGGTCGTGGTGCGCCGCAGGCTCGGCTCCACGACGCCGTAGGAACGGATGACGGCGGCACCCTGGATCGTTTCCGAGATCACCGTCAGCAGCTCGGCGACACGGACCCGGACCGCGGTGTGCGCGGGGCCGAGGCGGCCGACCACCACCCGGACCAGAAGCAGCAGCGGCACGGTCAGCACGACCGTGACCAGCGTCAGCCCGACGTCGTAGAAGGCCATGCCGGCGAGGGCGGCCAGCATGATGGCGCCGTTCACCAGCCAGGCGATACCGCCCCACTGCAGGAACATGCTGAGGGTCTCGACATCGGAGGTCACCCGGGACACCAGCTTCCCCCGCGTCTCGGCCGAGTGGTACGCCACACTCAGCCGGTGCACATGGGTGAAGGCGCTGACCCGCAGGTCGAACAGCGCCCGTTCGCTGGCGATCGCGAGACGCGCCAGGCTGGCCCAGTTGACCACCGCGGTGACCAGCACCACCAGCGCGGCCACCGCGCTGAGCCCCAGTAGCCGGCCGCTACTGATGTGACCGGTGCTGAGCCCACGGTCGATGACCTGCTGGATCAGCACCGGCACAGCGAGCCGGCCGACCCCGCCGAGCAGGGCGAGAACAACCGTCAGCGCCAGGCCCTCACGAATGGCGGGGATGGCCGCCAGACCGCGGCGGATCACGGCGGTCGTCGACCCGGTGACGCTCTCGGGGTCAGCCGGCTCGGTCGTGGTCATGCCTGCACCCTCTCTCGCTCGTAGGCCCGGATCAGCCGGTCGTAGCCGTCGATCCGCAACAGGTCCGCGTGGGCCCCGACGCCGGCCACCCGACCCTGGTCGAGGTAGACGACGGTGTCAGCGAGAGCCAGAGTCGCGGCGCTGGTGGTGACGACGATCGTCGTGGTGGACTTCAGACCGGTCGTGAGGCCGCTCATGATCTCCTGCCGGGTGGTGGCGTCGACGGCGGACGTCGCCTCGTCCAGCAGCAGCAGCCGTGGCCTGTGGGCCAGCGCCCGGGCGAGCGCTATGCGTTGCCGTTCACCACCTGAGAGCGTGACTCCGCGCTCGCCGACAGGCGTGTCCGGCCCGTTCGGCTGACCGTCCACCAGTGTTCTCGCCCGGGCCAGACGGAGCGCCTCGTCCAGCCGTGGATCGGCCCCGGACGCGGCCGCGGCCGCGCTGTCGAAGTCGAGCAGCACGTTCTCGGCGAGCGAGCCGGCGAACAGGAACGGCTCCTGGAAGGCGGCCGCGACGGCCCTCACCCGGTCGTCCGGGCTGATCCGGCTCAGGTCGACCCCGTTCAGCAGCACTGTGCCGCCGGTCAGCGGCAGCAGGCCGGCCAACGCCAGCAGCAGCGTGGTCTTGCCCGACCCGGTGCCGCCGGTGATCGCGACGGTGGAGCCGGACGGCACGTGGAAGCTCACTCCGGAGAGCACGGCCGCGCCGCCCGGGTAGGTGAAGGAGAGGTCCCGGACCGACACGTCGAGCGGGCCGTCCGGCAGCGGCTGCGGATCCGGCACGGCCGGCGGCAGCGGCTCACCGAGCACCGTTCGGACCCGGGCGTACCCGGCCAGCATCCGCGGCACGTCGCCGAGCACGTTGCCGATGGTGCGCACCGGGACCACCAGCATGGCGAACACGTTGACGAAGCTGACCAGGGCTCCGACGGTGATCTCTCCGCTGTTCACCCGCAACGCGCCGACGACGACGATGACCAGCGAGGTGGCCGTCGGGATCGACTCGATCAGCGAGTCCAACAGCCAGTCCCGGATGGCCAGTTTGATCTTCGCGTCGCGCAGACCGGCCGCCTCGGCGGCGAAGCGGTCACGCTCGACGCGGTCCCGACCGAGCATCTTCACCAGGGCCGCGCCGTCGAAGCTCTCGTGCGCGACCTCGGTCACGCGCCCCAGGCGTTCCTGGACCGCCTGGGCGGGCACCTCGACCTGTTTCTGGTAGACCCAGTTGACCAGCAGCAGTGCCGGGATCATCGCGCCGCCGACCAGAGCCATCACCGGGTCGACCACCACCACCCAGCCGACGGTGACCACGAACAGCACGAACATGCCGAGGACGTCCGGCAGCCGGGCCGGCAGCTCCGCGGCCGCTTCCGCGTCGGTCGTGACGTGCGCCAGTTTCTGGCCGGTCGGGTGGGCCTGGTGGTACGTCATCGGCAGCCGGTGATACCGGTGAACGACGGCGGTCCGCAAGGTGGCGTCGAAGCGGGCCCTGGTCAGGACGAGAGTCCACCGCCGGATCAGTCCCGCGGCACCCTGCACCACGCCGACGGCGGCCACCACCAGCAGCACGGCGACGATCGTGCCGGTGGCGATCCGGCCGTCGTCGAACCGAGGGATCACCACGCGGTTGCACAGCTCGCCGAGCGCCACCGACCATGCGACCAGACTCGTGCCGTACAGCAGCGAGCCGACGATTCCCCAGCTGATCGGGCCGGGGTGGGCACGGAAGGCGTCGAGCAGCAACGCTCGTGATCGCCGGATCTTCTTGAACCGCCCGGTCGTCGTCTGATCTGCCATCGCGCCTTCCCTGCCATTCGCTTTCGTCACTCGAGCCGGATCCGGGAACCACCGATGCGCCGACCGGCATCAGGACGACGTGCCGCACTCAGAGGTAGGACTGCAGCTCACCGCGCCGGCGAACGTCCGTGGTGGCGCAGTGGAAGGAGCCGCCGAAGCTGTTGAAGTTCCGGAACGGGCAGGGAATCGGCGTGATGCCCCAGCTCTCGGCGAGTTCCTGCATCGGCCGGTCCTCGGCCTCGACCAGCATCTTGGTCTCGTCCAGCATCAGGATGTTCATGTTGATCCACTTGCTGGTCATGTACAGCGGGTGGCCGTCCGGGATGACCGGTTCCGGCGCCCGGCGGATCTCCCAGTTCTTGAACTGGTGCGGCACCTCGACCACCCGGTCGGGGTGGATGAGCAGCTTGCCGGGGGCGAGCGGCATCAGGCTCGCGTCGATGTGCATCGGGTGGTCGTCGACCAGATCGACCACGTGCACCTGGTACTCGTCGCCGATCTCCCGGCGCACCCATTCGATGCCCATCATGTTGGTGACGTGGCTGCGTTGCACGAAGATGTCCCGGCCGCACCGGATGAAGTCGGCCGCGTCGAAGGTCGGCTCGAACTCGGTGATCACCGACCGGAACGGCTCGCCGTCCGGCTGGTCGGTCCAGCCCTCGACGTACAACTCGTCGCTGAGCTCCGGGCGCGGGCAGGCGGACCAGCGGGCGCCTGCGCGGAAGTACTCCTTGAGCAGCGGTCGATAGGCGGAACTGGCGAAGTAGCGCGAGCGCCAGGCCATCGGCGCCTCGATGATCCGCTCACCGATCACCAGCAGCAGGTCGCGCGGCATCGCGTCGTAGAGGCCGGTGCTGGTCCAGCCCGGCGCGCCGTACGACTGGCCGTGGTCGCGCGGGTCCGGCCGGCGCACCCGTACTCCGTGGTTCCGCAGGATCTCGACGAGCTGGTCGAGCTCGTCCCTGGCCGCGGCGATCTGGTCGGCCGGGAACGGCTTGCCGGCCCTCTCCCGGAACACCGCCCGCTGTTCCGGCGAGAGCGGCGCGGCGGTCACGGTGTCGTACGGCGGGAAGTGCGCACCGTCGACGGTGCCGACGATGACCTCCTCCAACGGGTCCCACTCGTTGTAGGCACTGACCGGTGACCCGGTCGCCCCCTCTGGCTCAGACACGGTTCTTCCTCCGCTCGTCGGTGTACAGGGTTCCGCCGGACCACACGTACGGTGTGCCGCCCCAGGCGGTGGCGGTGACGACGTCGGGGAAGAACCCGTGCCCCGACAGGTTGGCGCTCGTGTTGCACAACAGGGGGATCCCGCTGATCCGGTGGTACTCCTCGAGCACCCGGCCGACCCTGGTGTGCGGTGTGTCCGGCCGGATGGTCTGCAGCCGGGCCGTCCCGTCGAGGTGCAGCACGGCCGGCACCCGCTCCGCCCAGCCGGGACGCAGCCGGTGGTCGAAGAGCATGTACGGGTCGGCGCCACCGGGGTCGAAGACGGCCGACGCCTCCGACTCCAGGCAGATCGGCGCGACCGGCCGGTACGGCTCCCGGTGCTTGATCCGGTTCAGCTCGTCCTTCATGGCCGGCGCCACCGGGGCGGCGAGGATGCTGCGGTTGCCGAGTGCCCGCGGGCCGAGTTCGGCCCGCCCGTCGACCACCACGACCGGCTCGCCGGTGGTGTGCAGCAGTGCGGCCAGTTGCGCCTCGTCGCACGTCCGCGCCGTCCAGCCGGGCATCGGCCGGCTCGGCGTGACGGCCGGGCCGGAGTAGACGTTCCACTCCAGTTCCGGATCGCCGCCCTGGCTCAGCACCTCGCAGAGGGCCGTGCCGATGGCGGCGCCGGAGTCGTTGGTGAACGGCGGCACCCAGACTCCGGTGAACAGCCCGCTGGAGCGGATCATGCTGTTCCACTTGATGTTGAGCGCGCATCCGCCCGCGAGGCAGATCGGCAGCGGTGCGGGCAGTTCGAGCCGGGCCACCGCGTCGGTGAGCGCTCCGACCAGCATCCGGCCGATGAACTCCTGGCAGGAGGCGATGAGGTCGGCGCTCGAGTGCGACGGGAAGAGCGCGGCGCAGCGGGCGGCCAGCGTCGTGCCGATCTCCGGGCCCATCGACTGGCCGCCCAGCTCGGCGACGAGTTTGTCCAGCGCCGCCAGCACGTCGTCGTCCACGGCGCCCAGGCCGGCGTACGCCATCGCCTTGCCTGCCGTGCCCAGATGGTGTTCGACGATCTGGACCTCGGTGAGGCCGTCCAACGGCCGGTGGAACGGCTCCAGTGCCAGGCAGAAGTACGTGAACACGTCGCCGACCAGGCCGAACAGTGGACCCAGGTACTCGCCGGTCACAGGTCGGCCGGGGCGCACGAGGTACAGCCGGGGCAGCGTGCCGCCGTCCCAGACCAGACCCAGGGCGGTCTGTCCGGCGAACGGACCGGTGCAGTAGCCGGCGTACAGATGGTGGCTCGCGTGCGGGTAGCTGCTGTATCCCCCGGCCAACGGGCTGCCGGCGATGCCGGCGAAGGTGTACCGGGGCGGCGGGGCGGGGGCGAACGGGTCGGCGGCGTACGGCGCGGTGGCGACGCTGACCGGTCTTCCCCCGGACAGGGTGTCGATCAGGGTCGGCCCGTCGTCCTGCGACCACCATCCGTCGATCACGAAGCGGTCCACGTCGGTGACGTCGAGCCCGTGATCGGCCAGGACGGCGGGAATCCGGTCGAGGTCGCCGAGCGCGCTGTAGCGCCGGCCGTTGCCGAGCTTCTCCATCTCGGCGCTGAAGACCAGACGCTGCCCGTCGAGCACGGCGATCGCGCCGTCGTGGGACACCTTGATCCCGCAGACGATCATCGCTGGGACCTGCTCATGGCCGCCCGTAGGCCGGCCGGCCGCATGTCGGTCCACAACTCGCCGATCCGGGCCAGACAGTCCTCCCGGGACGCCGGCTCGCCGACCGGCGTCCACCCGGCCGGCACCGGTCGCTCCGACCGCCAGATCGAGTACTGCTCCTCGTCGTTGCGCACGACTACGTACGTCTCCTGCGTGTCGGTCATGACTGCCCCTCGTTCTCGGTTCGGACGGCGCGCAGTTCCTGGGACGAGTGGACGCGACCGGACAGCATCTCGATCTCGATCTCGATTCCGACGGTGGCGCCCGGCGGATCGGCCGACGCCGCCGGGTCGAACCGGGCCAGGTGCGCGGTGATCCTGTCCTGGTCGCTCACCAGCCGGACCCGCCCGCGGACGTTGACCGACATCGGCCTGCCGGCCGGTGGCCGGGCCGATGCCGGGTCCGGGTCGAACACCGCCAGCACCTTGCCGCCGTCGCTCAGCGGCATCGGATCCGTGCGGTCCAGCACTCCGAACAGCACGCCCTGCCGGCCGCGGGTGCGATCCAGGATCAGCGGCAGCCGGGTCACGACCGGGAACTCCGAAGGCCCGGCACTGACCACGGTGCCGGAACCACACCGCTGGATCTGCGCGACCATGGCCTCGGAGTCGTCCTGCGCGGCCGGGAACGCCCGCGCCATCGAGCCGCCGTCCTTCGCGATGGCCGTGATGATCTGCTTGGACCGGAACGGCAGCAGCGACAGCAGCGTGTCGCCGAGCCCGTGCGTCGTCTCGGCGAGGCCCTGCACGTACAGCCCGCAGGTCAGCTCCTCGGTGGAACGCGCCCGGTGGTCCTGGGAGACCACGGGCCTGCCGTTGTCGTCGATTTCGAGGTACGGCAGGACGTCCCGGTACATCTGCGCGTCCAGGACCCGCCGGTATCCGGTGGCCAGCACCAGCCCGTCCGTGCGCAACTCGTGGGATCCGGCGCCGAAGCGGCTGTGCACGCCGATCCGGACCCCCGCGCCGTCCGGGTCGGCCGAGGTCAGCCGGGAGCCGTCGTGCACCACCAGCCGGGTCCGGCCGCGTACCTCGTCCGCGTAGACCAGTCGGTACAGGCCGTCGAGGAAACCCGCCTCCACCACGCCGTAGTTGGTGTTGCGCAGGCGGGCTGCGTAGTCGCGCCGGTTCTCCTCGCTGCGGGAGTAGAACTCGTCGGCGTTGGCCTCGAAGAACTGCTCGTTGGCGAACGGGTTGTTGTCGGTGGCGCGCAGCGAGTACCCGGGCAGGACCAGGTGGACGCGGGCGTTGCGGTAGCGGTCCAGCAGATAGTGGGTGATCTCGCCCGCGCTCTGCCCGTCCCCGGCGACCGCGAACTCCCACTCCCGGTCCTGGGCGGTGAAGGTGCCCGGGAACTGGGACAGGAACTTGCTGGAGTGCACCACGGCCGGGCCGGTCGCCACCCCGGCGGGCACCATGGGCACGCCGCCGAGCGCGTGCACCACGTTACGGGCGTGGTACTCGACCACCTCACCGGTGGCGGTGTCGGTGGCCGTCACCCGCAGCAGCGACAGCGTGCCGTCGTCGTCGCGGACCGGGGAGACCGCGGTGACCGCGCAGCGGTACCGCACCATGCCGGCGAACTGACCGCCGACCCACCGCAGATAGTCCTGGAACTCCAGCCGGGTCGGCCGGAACTCGGAGAGGTTGACGAACTTCTCCAGCCTCCCCTTGGCCTTCTGGTACGCGAGGAAGGTGAACGGGCTGGCGAGATTGCGCAGGGACACCAGGTCCTTGAGGAACGAGATCTGCATGCGGGCCCCGTCGATGAGCATGCCCTCGTGCCAGCAGACGTCCGGCGAGCGCTCCAAGAACAGGCAGCTGCGATCGGGGGCGATCTCCTGGGAGGCGATCGCTAGCGCGATGTTCGACGGTCCGAAACCGAGACCGATCACATCGTAGGGTTCGTCCCGCGTGCCGAGATCCTTCACGTACTGGCTCCTTCCTCGACGACGTACCGGCTCATCCGACGGGCGGTGCCGCTGGCGGGCGCCGGCCGACACGCCCCGTGTCCAGGAAGCCGACCAGGGCCGGCACCGGGGAGACCACGCGACCGGCTTCGTCCAACCGTTCCTGGTACTGCTCGGCGACCTCGGGCAACCGGCTCCAGTGCGTCGCGGGGCGCAGGTGGTGCTCCTGGTGGTAGCCGTCGTTGAAGGTCAGCAGGTTGTACAGCCGGCCGTAGTGGCTCACCGAGTTCGCGTACTGGCTCTCCGGCTCCGCGCCGAAGTGCCGGTAGTAGTTCTGGACGTTGACCAAGGTGAACGCGAGCGCCACCGAGGGCAGGTAGCACAGCAGGGTCCACTGCCAGGACAGGACGGCCAGCAGCACCGTGAACGCGAGCTGCCCGAGCCGGTCGTACCTGACCTGGGCGAGTTCGGCGGTGCGGCGGATCGGGTTGCGGGCGGCCAGTTCCAGCAGCGTGGTCTCCCGCCGGCCGACCGCGCACCCCCGGAGCAGCGTCGTCCAGGTGACCACCCACTCCTGAGCCGAGGAGGCCAGGCCGCGGACCAGGTACCACCACAGCGGGGCGTGCCCGTCGTCGCGGCTGTAGCGGTAGGTGGAGGTGATGTCGGCGGTGGTTCCGTCGCGCTTGCGGTCGTTGTTGTACCGGTGGTGGTTGCGGACGTGCGTCAGGTGGTAGCCCGCCACCGACTGCGCGATGTTCGCGGAACTCACTGTCGACAACACGGAGTTCAGGCGGTTGTCGGTGAACCAGGGCTGATGGACGAACAGGTGCGTGACCACGATGATCGAGTACGTCATCATCAGCGTGACCAGGGCCGCGGAGGCGAGCCGCGGCCACAGGCCGTCCGGTGTCAGCGCGGCCAGCGCGATCGTGCCGGCGAACTGGGTCAGAGTGATTGCGAGCAGGGCGGAGTCGGCCGGGCCATTGCGCCAGAACTGTCGCGGTTTGGCGTCGACCATTTCACCAGCACCTTTCGTACGCGTGGCGGACCCGCCCGACGATGCACCGAAGCAGTGGTTCCCGGAGCACATGCGTATACGTCGGTAATTCGGGCCACGGGTTGTTACGGAGACCGGGATACGGCGACGACGCTAGCCATGGCCGGAACTGTCAACGATGTCCGCTCATCGAAGTGGAGCGGTCACTCGGCCGGAGCCGGCCCGGGCATGGGGGCTCGCGGCTCGAGCTCCGCGAGCATGCTCAAGGATGCGAACCGGCTTCTGGCCCCGGAGGGCGCGTCCGACTTCGAAGGGTCACAGTGCCGCGCCCGGCGTCCAACTGTTCCCAATCGGCATTTGGGTTGGGAGAAATGTGTGCGAACAGCGGTGCGCCGCACGGTCGTCGGACCGTGCGGCGCGTAGTTGTCCTTGTCCCGGCCCGGTCCGTGCGGATGCACGCCGGAGCGCGTGGCCGTCAGGCCAGCTTGAAGATCAGCTCGGTGACGGTGGCCTGGCGGCCGGGAGCGAACGAGTCCTCGCTGCCGATTCGGACGAACGCGTTGCGTTCCAGTACCCGGACGGATCCGGAGTTGTCCTCCACGGCCCGGGCGTGGATCGGCCGCTCCGTCACCTCGTCGAGCAGCGCCGCGACGGCCGCGGTGGCCACGCCCCGGCCCCACCAGTCCTTGCGGATCCAGTAGGTGAGCTCCGTGTCGCCCTCGATCGGGAAGGTGGCCACGCTGCCGACGACCTCGCCGTGGATCTCGATGACCCTGTTGACGATCGCGTCGTCGGCCAGGATCTTCCGGTACTTCTTCCCGAAGGCCTCGGCGTCGCGGGCGGTCCTGGTATCGGTGAAGGCCGCCAAGTGCTGTGCTGACTCGTCGAGTTGGATCTCGAAGAGTGCCGGGATGTCGTCCTCGGTCAGAGGCCGCAGCGAGATGTCCCGGGCCGCACTGTCAGTCATCACGCCTCCGCGTCGGACGGAACGACGCATCGTTCCTCATACGAATCGAGCCGAGGCTAGCATGTCGGGCCGTTGGCTTCGGGGCCCGAAAACCGACCGGCGGCCCGCAGCCCTTTTACGGGACACGCCGCCTCGTCGGCGCGGCATTAGGTTGCTCGAAGGGAATCCGGCCGCAGGGCCACATGCTGGCGAACGGAGGTCGTCTTATGGTGCGGCAAACCGAGCTGTTGACGCCTCAACTTTCCGACTATCACGATTTCCTGGACCGCGGGGAGATGAGGTATCTCCCCTATCTGATGTACTTCAACAGGCCGAACTTCCGATCGGCGGCCATCAACACGGACCGGTGCGGCTTCCGCGTCTCGCACGGTCCGGACGGGCCGGGGTCCGTCGGCGGCGACCGGCTCGGCGGGCCGGTCCGGCTGCTCGTGGGCGGTTCGGTGTCGCTGGGTTACGGCGCCACCGACGACAGGGCCACGATCGCCTCCCGGCTCTGGTCGCAGCACGCGCCGAGCAAACCGTGGTTCACCTTCGGCGCCCCGTACCTCAACTCCACCCAGGAGTTGCTGCTGTTCATGCTCCACCGGCACCTGCTGCCGCCGATCGACGAGATCGTCATCATCAGCGGCTTCAACACGCTGGTCATGGGACAGCTCACCGGGATGGACGTCGGCGGCCAGGAGCCGTTCTTCTTCTGCAACGAGTACTTCGAGAAGATGCAGGAGCTGCGCGCGCGGTACGCCAAGCCGGCCAGGACCAAGCAGTGGCGGACCGGCCCGAGGCCGTCGTCGCAGAAGGTCACGCCGTCAGCAGCCCGCCCGACGACGGCCGGAATGATCCGGTCGGCGGTCGACGTCACGCTGCGGAACCTCGACAGCTGGCTCGTGATGGCTGCCGCGACCGGCGCCCGGGTGAGCTTCGCGCTCCAGCCGCTGGCGACCTGGCTGCGGGAGACACCGGCGCCGCAGGAGAAGCTGCTCTTCGACGAGTTCGACAAGCTCTCCGACTACGGGACCTGGGAGGAGCGCTACGGCGACGTCGGCAGCATCGCGACGGGCGCCGCGTATGCCGAGGCCCTCGGCGAGGCCTGCGCGCGCAAGGGCGTCCCCTTCGTCGACACGCTCTCCCGGCTCGCCGCGGTGGCGAAGCCCTCGGACTGGCTCTTCGTCGACCGCGGACATTACACCGACGAGGGCAATGACGTCGTCGCGCAGGTGCTGGCCGAAAGCCTCGAGCTGACGTGAGGTCCGGATGTCGACCCGAAGTGAACTGAGGTGACTTCTCCATGTCGTTCCTGCGTGCGGTGATGGCCAGGTTGTTCGGCCGCCGCAAGAAGAAGGCGAAGGCCGATGCCTCCATCTACCCGATGTTCTGATCAGGCGATGGGTGACGACGGGCTGACGTTGGCGGTCCGGACGGTGTTCGCGCGGGCGTGCGAGCCGGAGGACACTCCGCTGCCCGACACGCTGCGGCCCGCGATCGCCGACGAGCTGGATCGGGCCGGCCACGAAGGCGATCCGCGGTGCGGTCTCCCGGCGGCCGCCGCCTGGGCCGACGCCGAACGGGCGCGCTTCACCACGCTGTTCGCCACCGCGGAGCGCCAGGGCTGTGCGGACGTGCTCGTCCGCCGGGCGGTGCTCGCCTGCGCGCCGCTGGCCTCGACGACAGGCGCCTGGCTGCAATGGATGAGCGAGCCGGGCAACGCCGAGGAACCGGTCACCCTGCGGGCGCTCGCGCTGTTCGCGGCCGATGTCGGCGCCGGGCATCCGGGCGCGTCCCGGGGCGACGCGTACCTCGCCCTGATGCGGCACGTCCGGGTGGCCGTGCACGCGCGCCCGGCCGCCCGCCTGGCACACGACCGCCGGATCGCCGACCCCTCCTTCTACCTGCCGGCGCTCGCGCTGACGATGAGCCGGCGTCCGGACGCGTACCGGGGCGAGATCATCGGTCTTGATCTCTGCTCGCGTGCCGTCGGGCTGCCGCCCCCGCTCGCCGGCGTCCGGACCCGGCGTCCGGAGGCGGTGGACTGGGCGGCGCTGGACCCGGGCCGCGCGCGCGGGCCGGGCCTCGCGCCGGCGCTCGACGACGCACGAGCCGTGGCGGCCGCGTTCACCGAGGCGGTCGGCCCGGCCGGAACGACGGCGATCGAGCGCGGCTTCGCCTGGGCGTTCGCCGCCCTGCGCCGCTGGAGCGACGAGGTGTACCGGGAGCTCGACGCCGCTCGCGACCCGTCCTTCGAGATGGCCGAGCTGATGCGTTCCCGGGCCCGCGAGGCGTCGGCCTATCACGACCGGTTCGTCATGCGCGGGCGGCCGCTGAAGCAGTGGCTCGCCGAGGCCCGTACCGACCCGGCTCCGTTCCTGGCGGCGCTCGCCGACAGCCGCCTCGTGCGGCCGGGCCGGTCCGGGGCGAGCCGGCTCACCGGCGAACTGGTGTCGGAGAGCGGCCGGATGTTCCGGGTGTTCCCCGACGCCGACCTGGACGTCATCAATCGGTGGATCGATGCGCTGCCGGCCGATCCGGCCGAGCGCGCGCGGCTGCGGCCGGCCGCACACCAGCCCCGGAGCATCGGGTTCCGGCCGGCTCCGGACACTGCGGGCGACACCGGCGCCGCTCCCGCCGATCTGCGGGAGGCGTACACCCGGCTGTTGCGGCGCACGATCAAGCCGGCCACCCGGCGGTATGCGCTGCGCTACGTCGAGGGGTGGCTGGCCCGCTCCCGCCACGGCATGAAGCCGGCCGCCCGGTCGCTGCCGGCCGAGCCGCCGGCGGACGGCCTGCGGCCCTGGCTGCTCGACCAGCACGACCTGCACAACAGCGAGTTCCAGGCCGGCTCGGACTCTCCCCTGCCGGACCGCGCCGAGCTCATCGACTCGACGCTGCAACTGGCACCGCTCACCCTGATCGACGGTGCCTGGCTGGCCGGTCACACCGACTATCAGCTCGCCTCAGCCGAGCGCGGCCACTTCCTGTTCGAGACCTACTGGGACGAGCTGGGCAACGGCGAGCCGAAACTGAACCATCCGCTGATCTACCGCGCCGTGTTGCGGGAGATGGGCATCGACCTGCCACCGACCCGGTCGCCGGAGTTCGCCGCCTGGCCGGCCTTCCGGGACCCGTCGTTCGAACTGCCGGTGTACTGGCTGGCGATCGGCAGGTTCCCGCTCACGTTCGAACCGGAGATCCTCGGCCTGAATCTGGCCATGGAACTGTCCGGTGTCGGCGGCAGCTATCGCCGCGGCCGGCAGGCACTCGAGCAGTACGGCTTCAGCACCGCGTTCGTCGACGTCCACAACACCATCGACAATGTCGCGACCGGGCACTCCGCGTGGGCGGCGGACGCCGTTGACGGCTATCTGGCGCAGCAGGCGCCGGCGGCTCGAACGGACGCGTGGGACCGGATCCGGACCGGGTACCGCTCGCTGAACCCGCCATCCGGATTCTGGGCCCGCAACGCGGCTCGTCGCGCCCGAGTGGAGGCTTCCGCACATGTCTGACCTGGTTCTCGGTATCTCCGCGTATTACCACGACAGTTCCGCGGCGCTGGTGTCCGACGGCCGCCCGGTGGCGGCCGCGCAGGAGGAGCGCTTCACCCGTCGCCGCCACGACTCCTCGTTCCCGGCCCACGCTGCCGCCTACTGCCTGGACGAGGTAGGCGCCACGCTCGCGGACGTGTCGGCGATCGCCTACTACGAGGACCCGGCGCTCAAGTTCCGCCGCGTCCTGGCGACCTATCTCGGCGCGGTCCCGTTCGGGCTCGCCTCGTTCCGCGACACCCTGCCCGACTGGTGGTCGTCGAAGCGACGGATCACCGACGTGGTCCGTCGCGAGCTCGAGGGCCTGGACCGCGGACGCGTACCGGAGATCATGTGCCGGCGGCACCACGAGTCGCACGCCGCGTCGGCGTTCTTCGCCGGCCCGTACGAATCTGCGGCCGTGCTGTGCATCGACGGTGTCGGCGAGTGGGCGACCACCTCGGTCTGGCACGGGCAGGGCACCCGGCTGAAGCCGATGGCCGAGATCCGCTTCCCGCACTCGCTCGGCCTGCTCTACTCGGCCTTCACCTACTTCTGCGGATTCAAGGTGGACTCCGGCGAGTACAAGCTGATGGGCCTGGCGCCCTACGGCGAACCGCGGTATGCCGACCTGATCCGCGAGCGGCTGATCGATGTCAAGCCGGACGGGTCGTTCCGCCTGAACATGCGCTACTTCGAGTTCCTGCGCGGTCAGGTGATGACCGGTCGCGGATTCGAGAAGCTGTTCGGCGGTCCACGCCGCGAGCCCGAGGGCGAGCTGACCCGGCGGGAGTTCGACCTGGCCGCGTCCGTGCAGCTGGTCACCGAGGAGGTCGTCCTCAAGCTCGCGCGGACGGCGCGCGAACTGACCGGCGAGTCGCGGCTGTGCCTGGCCGGTGGCGTAGCCCTGAACTGCGTGGCGAACGGAAGGATCGTCGCCGACGCGCTGTTCGACGAGGTCTGGATCCAGCCGGCGGCCGGCGACGCCGGCGGTGCGCTGGGCGCGGCCCTCGCCGTCGCGATGGATCGGGGCGCCGGGCGCGCCCACGTCGGGACCGGACGCGACGCGATGTCCGGGGCGCTGCTCGGACCGGAGTACGACGACGACCGGATCGCGGCCTACCTGACCGCCGCCGGCATCCCGCACCGCCGCCTCGAGCCGGCGGAGCTGGCCGCCGAAGTCGCGAAGTCGATCGGCGCGGGGATGGTCGTGGGCTGGTTCCAGGGCCGGATGGAGTTCGGCCCACGGGCGCTCGGATCGCGGTCGATCCTGGGAGACGCCCGCGATCCGCGGACCCAGTCGGTCATGAATCTGAAGATCAAGTTCCGGGAGTCGTTCCGGCCGTTCGCGCCGTCCGTACTGGCCGAGGACGCCAAGGACTTCTTCGACCTGCCGCAGGACAGCCCGTACATGCTCGTGGTGGCGCCGGTCGCGGAGGCGGCCCGGCTCGCCGTCGAGACGGATGACGGCCTGACCGGCATCGACCTGCTCAAGGTGGCCCGGTCGGTGATCCCGGCGGTCACGCACGTGGACTACTCGGCGCGCGTGCAGACCGTCGGGCCGCGGGACAACCCCGGCTACCACCGGCTGCTCACGGCGCTCAAGCGGGAGACCGGCAGCAGCGTCGTGGTGAACACGTCGTTCAACGTCCGCGGCGAGCCGATCGTGAACACGCCGCACGAGGCGTACACCTGCTTCATGCGGACCGACATCGACGTGCTCGCGCTCGGCGGGTTCCTGCTGCACAAGTCCGACCAGCCCGAGTGGAAAGAGGACCTGGACTGGCGCGCCGAGGTGCCCCTCGACTGACCGGCCGCCGTCCGTCCCGTAACGAAGGGGTTCCTGATGCGCAATGCCCTGCTCACTGTCGCGTACGTCCTGCTCGTGATCCCGACGGGCCTGGTGCTGCGGGTCCTGCGCGATCCGATGCGCCGGTCGAGGTCCCGGCGCCGGCAGAGCTACTGGCACAGAGAGGTCACGCGCGGCTGAAGACCACCTGGTCGGCGATGGTCCGCTCGATGGCGCGCACCGCGGTGAGCACCGCTTCGGGCCGCTCGGCCAGGCCCTCCACCACGCCGAGCGTGCCCTGGCTGCCCAGCCGCCAGTCGACCCGGTCACCGGGCTCCGCGGTCAGGACGACCGAAAGGACGTCGGGGCGCTCGGTGAGGTGTTCCACGTTGCCCCAGGAGGCCAGCCGCCAGTCACCGACCGGCGGCAGGATCTGGTAGCAGAAGGCGGCCGCGGCAGGCTCCCCCAGCGACACCTCGGGCCGGCGGCCGACGGCGACGCCGAACGCCAGCCGGACCGCCTCCACGCCGAACGACCGGTGCAGCAGGACGGCCACGTAGCCGCCGAGGCGGGCGTTCACCTCGATCACCACGGGCCCGTCGGCGGTCAGCTTCAGCTCGACGTCCACCCAGCCGTCCAGCAGGCCGAGAGCGTGGCAGGCCGCCGCGGCGATCCGGTGGACCTCCGCCTCGACCGACGCGGGCAGCAGACCGGGCACGAAGAAGCCCTGCTCCCGGAACGGTTCCAGCAACGGCAGCCGTGAGTTGAGCACCTGGCACGCGACCGTGCCGCGCCACAACAGGATCTCGACCGACACATAGTCACCAACGCCGGGGCCGGCCACCGACGGGCAGCCGACCAGCATCTCCTCGACCACGAACTGGTCGGCGTCGCCCGAGGCGAACGCGTCGGCGGCGTAACGCACCGCGTCCTGCGGGGTGTCCAGGCGATACGTCTGCCGGCTGGCCGCCCCCCGGACCGGCTTGAGCACCGCGGGCGCGCCCACCGCGGCGAGCGCCTCCACCGCCTGGCCGGGCCCCGTCAGCAGCCGGAACCGCGGCACTCGAAGCCCGCCCTCACGCAGCCGCTGCCGCTGGACGTGCTTGTCGGTGGCGGCGAGCACCGCGCTCGCCGAGTGGTACCGCAGGCCGAGCCGGGACGCCAGCCGCTGCGTGAGCGGTAGATCACGGTCGGAGAAGGCCACGATGCCGGCCGGGCGGCGAGCCTCCAGCACCGCGGCGCCGGCCACCTCGTCGGTCACGTCCACGACCTCACCGATGACCGCGAGCAGGTCGGCCAGTCCGTCCGTCAGCTCATCGACGGGCACCGCGAACAGGAGGTCGTAGCCCTCGGCGTCGGCGGCCAGTTCGAGCGGGCTGGCGGCGCCGGACGTGTAGACCACCACTACGGTCTCGTTCATGCGCCGACCCGTGCGGCGTCGTCGTGCTCGCGTTGCGCGGGCAGTGCACGGTAGATCTGCCCCAGGCCGCCCAGGACGCCGCCCAGCCGCGGCAGCGCCGCGTACACCGGGTCGCGGCTCAGGATCGCGTCGACCGCGCGCAGCCGCCACATCGGCGTCCGCGGGAACAGGTGGTGGACCAGGTGGAAGCCCTCGCCGTCGGTCTCCCCCAACAGGAACCGGGTACCCCATCCGTAGACCCGGTTCCAGGACATGTAGATGTCCACCCGGGGCGCGGTCTCGATCAGCGGGAAGTGCTCCATCAACTCGGCCACCGCACCGATCCACACCTGTGTGGTGACCAGCGGCACGAACCAGAGCAGCACGAGCCACAGCCACCAGCCGCCCAGGACTGCCCAGATGAGCACCCCCGCCAGCAGGGCCACCCGCAACGCCCGCTCGGCCGGCCGTTCCCCGGCCGCCAAGATGCGGTGCCGCAGCAGGTAGAGCACGTACGAGGCGGTCGCCTTCGGCGTCACCACCGTGCGCAGGTACCGGCGCAGCCCCTTGCGGCTCAGGTTCTCCCCGCACAGCGCGTTGTCCCGGTACTGCCGGTAGTCCGGGTCGCGGTCCGGGTCGCCCAGCCGGCCGTGGTGCTCACCGAGGTGCGAGTTCCGGTAACCGGTGTAGCTCTGCAGCACGGGATATCCGCCGAGGACCACCCCGATCACGCCGCCGGCCCGGTGGTTGGCCATGAACACCCGGTGTGTCGCCATGTGCAGCATCCCGGCGATTCCACGCTGTCTGCCGCCGATGAAGAACACCGCCACGAGGTACACCGGCAGCGCGAGCCACCACGGTGTGTGCTGCCACGACAGCACCGAGGCCGCGCACCAGAACGCGATCCAGGTCCAGTGTGTGACGGCTTCGAGCGGACCGTGCCAGTTGTCCGGCCGCGACGCGGCCCGGACCATGACCATGATGTCCGGCGCGAAGCGGTAGCGCTTGACTAGATCGGAATCGGCCACGGTCCCTCTCCCCACTCAGTGATGTCCAACCGGCGGCTCTCCCCAGTCAGACATCCGGGAAACGATGTCGGCAACCAGGTCGGCCTCCCGAGCCCGGAGGTAGAAGTGATCGCCGTCGAACGCCCGCCACACGGCGCTGCCGGAGGTCAGCTCACCCCAGGCGGCCAGGTCACCCGACACGTCGCCGGAGTCGCCCTGGCCCCCGTAGGCGGCGATCGGGCACCTCAGCCGCACCGGTTCGTCGCGGTGGTAGGTGAGGGACGCCCGGACGTCGGCCAGCAGCGCCGGCAGCACCAGTTCGCGCAGTTCCGGGTGTTCGAACACCGCCGGATCGGTCCAGCCGGACTGCCGGGCCTCGGCCTCGACGGTGGCGTTGTCGAGCGCCTCCTTCGGTGGCGCGGACCGCTGCGGGGCGAACTGGCCGGAGACGAACAGACCGGCCGGATCCGGCCCCTGACCGGCCTCCATGCGGACCGCGACCTCGTAGGCGACGAGGCTGCCCATGCTGTGCCCGAACAGGAACAGGGGCCGGTCGGCGTACGGCGCCAAGGCCGGGGCCACCGCGTCGGCGATCTGCGTGACCGACGACATCAACGGCTCGGCCAGCCGGTCCTGGCGGCCCGGGTACTGCACGCCGATCAGCTCGATCCTGGCCGGCAGCCGGGCGATCCACGGGCTGTAGGCGCTGGCCGTGCCGCCGGCGTGCGGCAGGCACACCAGGCGCGCCGACGGGTCCTGGCGTGGCCGGGGCCGGCGCAGCCAGCGCGTCGATGCGCCGGTGGTGTCCGATGTCGAGGGTGCGGTCATCGAGGGACTCCCGTCAGTCGCGGGTCTGAAGCCAGAATCGGCTTGTGATTCTTTGCGAGGGATGTGTCTGGGACGGACTTGCGATGGATAGTGCCCCGGCCGACGCGCCGGTCGCGATCGGTGGGCGGCTCGACCCGGCCACGATTCTCGGCGGCTACCGGCACGGCACGTACCCGATGCCGGCCGCGACGGCGGCTGACATCGAGGTGAATCACGCCCTGTACGAGGATTCGGTGGCATCCGGGGCGACCGTGGTGCTCGACTCGCCGCTGCCCGACCCGTACGCGCTGGTCTGGTGGTCCCCGGATCCCCGGCCGGTCATCCCGTACGGCGGGTTGGCCAAGGCGCGCAGCCTGATGAAGTTGTTGCGCAACCGGCTGACCTGGACCACCACCGCGAACCAGGACTTCGCCCGGGTGCTCGCCGAGTGCCGCCGGGACCGCGTCCCCGAGTGGCTGACCACCGAGCTGTGCGAGGGCATGATGGTGCTCAACGAGCTGGGCTGGGCGCACAGTGTCGAGGTGTGGGAGGACGACGAGCTGGTGGGCGGTGCCATCGGCATCGGCGCCGGGGAGGTGTTCGTTCTGGACACCTGCTTCCACCGGCGCAGCAACGCGTCGAAGGTGGCGCTGCTCGACATGGAGCACCGGCTGGCCGGCGCCGGCGTGACGCTGCTGGACGTCGAGTGGGACAGCGATCGGAGCCGGCGGCTCGGCGCCGGGCCGCTGCCGCGCCACGAGTTCCTGGCGACTCTGGCCCGCGGCAGCGATCCGATACCGCTGGCCGGCGGGGTGGAGCCGGCACGGCGCCTGGGGTTCCTCCGCACGCCGGGCTAGGTGTTGCCCCATAAACAGGTGAGTCCCGCGCGTCCGGCCACATGGTCAGGATTGTCGAAGACCGTGTGTCTTCGTTCGACCATCAGGGCCGTGACAAGAAACGGAGCTGTTCCAGTGCCGGTCAACACCTCTAGATCCACACTTGAAGCCGGGACCTCCACGGGTGTGCAGCCGTGCACGCAGTCGCCCTCCGACCGGGACGACGTCGTCGTGCAACTGCCACTCTCCGCCATTCGCGATGCCGACTCGCCGCGATCCGCTGGCGTTGACCTGGCATACGCGAGATCGATGGCCGAGATCGAGGCGGACCTGCCACCGATCGTGGTGCACCGCGAGACCATGCGCGTCATCGACGGCATGCACCGGCTCACCGCCGCCCGGCTGCGCGGCGAGCAGGAGATCCGCGCGCAGCTGTTCGACGGTGACGACCACGAGGCGTTCCTGGTCGCGGTCCGGCTCAACGTGTCGCACGGCATGCCGTTGACGCTCGCCGATCGGCGCGCCGCCGCGGTCCGGATCATCCGGAGTCACCCGCAGCTGTCCGACCGGGCGATCGCCTTCACCTCCGGGCTCGCCGCGAAGACCGTCGGTTCGCTGCGCCGCGGGATCGACAGCCCGCCGGTCGAGGCACGCATCGGCCGTGACGGCCGGGTACGGCCGATCAACGGGGCCGCCGGCCGACAAGCCGCGGCCGAGCTGATCGCCGTGCACCCGGAGGCGACGCTGCGCCGGATCGCTCAGGAGGCCGGCATCTCGGTGGAGACCGCGCGCAGCGTCCGGGCGCGCCTGCGGGCCGGTGAGGACCCGGTGCTGGACCGGCGGACCCGGCCGGAACGCGGCGACCGCGACGTGGACCGGCAGATGACGGTGAAGCTGCCCGAGGCCGACCCCTCCCAGGAACTGCGGTCGCTGCTGGACAGCATCCAGCGGGATCCCTCGTTGCGTTACACCGAGTCCGGTCGGGTGCTGCTGCGCTGGCTGGGCCCGCGGGTGCTGGTGCCCGACGAGATCCCGCTGACGCTGAGCCACATCCCGCCGCACTCCCGGCTCAATCTCACGTCGCTGGCGAGATCGTGCGCGGCGGCCTGGATCCAGCTCGCGATGGGGCTCGAGGACGAGTACGGCAACACCGCGGTCGGCGAACTGTCCGGCTGAGAACGCGGAAGGACTGCGACGGGCCGGTGTCCACCAGGACACCGGCCCGTCCTCGTGCCCGGCATTCGGCGGGCCCGTGTGCCGTTCGACGCCGCCGGCGCAGCCCGTCGGCCACCGCCGCCGCAGGCAGGGCAGTGCTGTGCTGTGCTGTGCTGCGCCGAGGCTCGCGTGCTTCCAGGTGGCAGCCTGATCCGGTCCGGGTGCGCGCAGACCGGGGTGCCCGATCTCCCGGCCGGATCGGGTCGGCGTCGTCGGCCGGTCCGCCACGTCGAACGCGCCCGGCCGGAACCACCGGGCCGGGCCGGCCCGGCAGAACGGAGAGGTCCGCCGCCGCTACCCGCTCATCTCGGGTCCTCCTCGCTCAGGCGGGCGGCGAGGCCGGCCACGGTCGGCGCTTCGAAGAGGGTACGCAGAGCGACCGTGCGCCCGACGAGGTCCCCGACCTTGTTGACGACCGCGACCGCCAGCAGCGAGTGGCCACCGAGTTCGAAGAAGTTGTCCCGCACGCCGACGCGCGGCACGGCCAGCACCTCCGTCCAGATCGCGGCGATGCGCTCCTCCAGTGGTGTGCCCGGTGGCTCGTACTCGGCCGCCCCGGCCCATTCCGCCTCGTCGTCCGGCCGTGGCAGCAGCGCCCGGCTGAGCTTCCCGCTCGGCGTACGCGGCAGTTCCGTCACCGTCAGATAGGCCGCCGGCACCATGTAGTCGGGCAGCCGGTGGGCGAGGAAGGCGCGCAGCTCGGCGGCGGCCGGCGGGGCCTGCGGGTCCGGGACGACGTACGCGACCAGGCGCCGGTCGCCGACGCCGTACCGGTGGGCGGCGACGGCGCACTTCAGCACCTGGGGGTGGCCGATGAGGACGGTCTCGATCTCGGCGACCTCCACCCGGAACCCGCGGATCTTCACCTGGTCGTCGAACCGGCCGACGAACTCCAGCCGCCCGTCGGCGTTCCAGCGGACCTGGTCGCCGGTGCGGTACATCCGGGCGCCGTCGCCGAACGGGTCGGGCAGGAACCGTTCCGCCGTCAGCTCCGGGCGGCCCAGGTATCCGCGGGCCAGCGGGGTGCCGCCGACGAACAGTTCGCCGGTCACCCCGGGCGGCACCGGCCGCAGCTCGGAGTCGAGCACGTACGTCCGGGCGTTGTCGAAGGGCCGGCCGATCGGTGGCAGCGCCGGCCACTGCGCGGGGTCGCCGCCGAGCCGGTGCGAGGTGGCCAGGTGCACTTCGATCGGCCCGTACTGGTTGAACAGCGCGCAGTCGGGCAGCCGGGTGAAGAACTCCCGGATCACCGGGGTGGCCTGCAGTTGCTCGCCGGCCGTGAGCACCGCCCGCAGTGACTGCGGGAACCGGCCGAGGCGCACGGCCAGTTCGGCCATGCCTTGCAGGGCCACGAACGGCATGAAGACCCGCTCGATGCGCTGCGTCTCGATGACGTCGAGCAGACGCTCGAAGTCGTGCCGGACCTCCTCCTCGACCAGGACCAGCGTCTCGCCCGCCGCCAGCGTGGTCAGCATCTCCTGATAGAAGATGTCGAAGCTGAGCGCCGCCCACTGCAGGGTTCGCCCGCGGCCGCCGGGGCCCTGGCGCTGCTGCCACCGCACCTGGTTGAGCAGGGCCCGGTGGGACATGGCCACGCCCTTGGGGCGGCCGGTGGACCCGGACGTGTAGAGCACCCACGCGATGTCGGCCGGGGCGGCCAGGTTCGCCGGGCCGGTGGCGGCGCCTGCCGACGGGCCGAACACCAGTACAGGCGCGTCCCCGTCCGGGCCGGCCGCACCGTCGTCCGACCGGATCACCAGGCGCAGCGCCGCGTCCTGCGCGATCAGCTGCTGGCGCGCGGCCGGATAGGTCGGGTCGATCGGGACGCAGGCACCACCGGACTTGAGCACCGCCAGGTTGGCGACCACCATGTCGAGTGAGCGGGGCAGCGCGATGCCGACCCGCTCGTCGGGGCCGACGCCCAGCTCCCGCAGCTGCCGGGCGAGGGCATTGGCCTGCTCGTCCAGTTCACGGTAGGTCAGTTCCCGGCCGCCGAACACCGCCGCGACGGCGGTCGGTGTGGCGGCGACCTGCCGCTCGACCACCTGGTGCAGGCAGATGTCGTCGTCGTACCGGGTGACCGGGCCGTTCCAGAGTTCGAGTACCTCGTGCCGCTGCGCGGCCGACATCAGGGGCAGGTCATCGATCGGCACGTCCGGCGTGGCGACCACCCCGGCGAGCAGAGTGACCAGGTAGCCGGCCAGGCGCTGCATGGTCGCGTGCTCGAACAGCGCGGTCTGGTACTCCAGCCCGACGGCCAGCTCCCCCGCCTCGTTCTCGTGGGCGAAGAGCGTGAGGTCGAACATCGCCTTGCGCTCGTCCGGCTCGATCGGGGTGACGGTCAGCCCGTCGAGCATGTCGAACGACTCGGACCGCAGGTAGGTGAACAGCACCTGGAACAGCGGCTGCACCGCCAGGTCCCGCTGCGGCCGGAGCTCCGCCACCAGGCGGTCGAACGGCGCGTGCCGGTGCTCGTAGGCCTCCAGCAGCCTGGGTTGGATCTGGCCGAGCAGCCCGGCGAAGGTCGGCCGCCCGGCCAGGTCGGCCCGCACGACGACCGGGTTGACGAAGTGGCCGATGTTGGCCTCGACGTCCGGGCGCGCCCGCCCGTCGACGATCGTCCCGACGCTCACGTCGCTCTGGCCGCTCCAGCGGTACAGCAGCGTGTGAAAGGCCGTCAGCATCACCGTGAAGAAGGTGGCGCCCTCCCGCCGCGCCAGCCTGCGCAGCCCGTCGGCCACGTCGGCGGGCACCGGCACCTCGACCATGTCGCCGTCGAGTTCGGCGGTGGCCGCCCGGGGCCGGTCGAGGGGAAGGTCGAAGGTGTGCGGTGCGCCGGCCAGCCGCTGCCTCCAGTAGTCCATGTGCCGCTGCGCCTCGGCGTCGTCCCGGCTGTTCTGCCACAGGGCGTAGTCGCCGTACTGCATGCTCAGTTCGGGCACTTCGGCTGTGGTGCCGGTCCGGTACGCCCGGTAGAACGTCCGCAGTTCCTCGTAGAGGTTGGCGTGCGAGGGCCCGTCGAGCACCAGATGGTACGAACGGAAGACCAGCACGTGCTCGGCCGGCGCGAGGCGGATCAGCTCGGTCCGGAAGTTCTGCGCCACGGAGATGTCGAACCGGTACTCGGCGTACATCCGCTTCCGCTCGTCGAGCCACTGTCGCTGCTCGGCGGCGGACAGGTCGGAAACGTCGAGAAGGGTGAAGCGGGGATCACCGGGCGGGTCCACGACCTGGACGCCGATGCCGTCGCGCGCCGGGAAGGCCGTACGCAGTATCTCGTGGCGTCGCATGATCTCCGCGATCGCCGACCGCAACGCCGCCACATCCAGATCGCCGGTGATGCGGTGCAGCGCCGTCTGGTTGTACGCCGCGCCCAGCACGCCCATCTGCTCGAGAAACCACATGCCTTGCTGGTGGTCGGAGAGCGGGATGGTGTCCGGCCGGGCGGCCGGCGCCGGGGCGGCGAGCATCGTGGCGATCACCTCGTCGCGCCGCTCGCGAAGCACCGCCAGCCGTTCGCTGTCGAGCGCGCCGGCCGGCCGGTAGCGCAGCCGGCCCTGCTGAATCCACAACTGCACGCCGGCCACGCGCAGTTCTTCCAGGAAGTCGGAGATCGCGATCACGGGCTGCCCCTTCTCGACGGACCGCTCAGCGGGTGCTGAGCGGGCGCAGGTCGGTCCAGTGCTGCGTGACGTAGTCAAGGCACGCCTGCCGGCTGTCCTCGCCGTGGACGAGCCGCCAGCCGGCCGGCACCGCCCGGCGGCTCGGCCACAACGAGTGCTGCTCCTCGTCGTTGACGAGCACCAGGAAACGGCCTTCCGGGTCGTCGAACGGGTTCATCTCGACTCCTCTCTCATCAGGGGTGCGAACGCGTCGGCCGAGCCGGACTCGCCATCCGGCCCGGCCTGTTGCCGGGGGTAGACGAAGGGCAGCAGCAGACCCGCCATCGATGTGGTGATCAGCGCCATCAGGACCAGGAGCGAGTACAGGCGCTGATCGAGCAGGCCGATCTCGAGACCGACGGCCAGGACGATCAGCTCGGTGAGCCCCCGGGTGTTGACCAGCAGGGCCAGTGCGACGCTGTGCCGGGGTGACACCCGGACGACTCGCGCGGCCACGTAGGCGCCCGCCATCTTGCCGCCGACCGCGATCAGCAGGATCAACAGCAGCAGGCCGAATTCCCCGGCGTCCAACCCGGACAGGTTCACCGCGAAGCCGGCGACCACGAAGAAGGGGGGCAGCAGCACGGTCCGGTCGACCCGCTCGGCCCAGGGCAGCACGCGCTCACGCAGGCCGGCGCCGCCCGAGCGGGGCATCACCGCGCCGAACAGGAACGCGCCGAAGATCTGATGCAGTCCCATCCACGAGGTCGCCGCGGACGACAGCCACAGTGCGCCGGCGATCGCGACCAGCAGGCCGGCGCCGAGGGTGGTCCGGGCCGCGGGCCCGCTCTTCCGCCCGGCCGGGCGGCGCCGCGCCAACCTGGCCAGCGCCGGTCGCACCACCCCGACGAGAAGAGCCACGAAGGGCACCACCAGCAGCATCCGCCAGGGCGGCTGGTTCCCGTACGAGAGGGCCACCAGTACCGAGAGCATCGCCCAGGCGAGGACGTCCCCGACCGCGGCCACGGCCAGCGCCAGACCACCGATGGGCGTGTCAATCAACTGACGGTCGGTCAAGATCCGTGCGAGCACCGGGAATGCGGTGATCGACAGCGCCGTGCCGAGGTACAGGCAGAAGAGAACCGCGGTCTTCCCGGACCGGTCGCCCACGAGTCCCATCGCGAAGAGGCTGCCAAGGACGAACGGCACGACCACGGAGCCGACCGACGACGTCAGGACGATCCGGCCCTGCCCGCTCAGACGGCTGTCGGCCAGATGCAGCCCCACGAAGAACATGAAGACGCAGATGCCCACGGTGGCGATCGTCGTGAGCGCCGGACGGATTTCGGCCGGGAACAACGTGCGCGTGATCGCGCCGTGGAGCAGGGTCGGGCCGAGCAGGATGCCGCCGGCGATCTCGCCGATCACCTCCGGCTGGCCGATCCGTCGGCAGAGAAGCCCCAGGACCCGGGCGACCGCGATGATCACCACCAGTGCGAGGAGCAGCGCCGCAACCGTGCCGATAGCCACCGGTCAGTCCCTTCGCGAGCCCACTGTGTGATCGACAGTAGGCAGGACCGGCCGGAGCTGCGCAGTCACGTGAACCAGCGACAGGCGCCGCCGCCGGCAGCTCCATCCACTGTGGCTGCAGCATCCACGCATGTCAGAGGGGAATGGAACCGATCGAAGCAAGCGATCTTATGGCTGTCGTCGAAGCAGGTCCATGTCCCCGATTGACGCGACGAGCGGGCGTCCCCGGAGGGTCTGATAATTGCTAGCGGCTATAGATCACGGCCGCTTGTTCGATATATCGTTCAGTTGTTCCGGAGTCCGGTGGACCAACCGGTCGCATTCCCGCCGGGCGATTGCACGACAGCGGGCAGACCCATGGTCCGCCTGCCACTGGCCTGTTAGACGATGGAGAACGCCATCCCAGGTATCTACGGGGGAATTGTGCTTCGCGTTGATGCTCTGATCAGCAGTCCGGTCTATCTTGTCGGCCTCATACAGATTCTCTCCAGTGAAGGGATCTCCATCGTCTCGACCCGCCATTCTCCGACCGAGCAGTTGTCTTGGCTCGCCGACGCGGCCCTGATCGACGACGATGCCCTCGGGGCGGCGAACGGTCTGGACGACATCGCCGAGGCGGCCCGCACCACGGCGGTCCTGGTCCTCCTCAACAGCTGGTCGTTGTCGGCCGAGGAGTATCTGCGGGCGGGCGCCATCGGTGTGATCCACAAGCACCAGTCGGGCGAGAGTCTGATCGCGGCGCTACGAACCGTGACGGCCGGCGTCCAGGTCTTGCCCGAGGGCCACGCCACGAAGTGCCAGGCGGCACGCCCCGACCCGCTCGCGCTGAACCTCTCCGGGCGCGAGGAACAGGTGCTCGGCCAGATCTCCCGGGGACTGACCCACGGGCAGATCGCCACCCGGCTCGGCATCAGCCCGCACACCGTCGACACGTACGTCAAACGCATCCGCGCCAAGCTCGGCGTCGGCAACAAGGCCGAACTCACCCGGGTCGCGCTTCTCAGCCGGCTGGCGAAGTCCGCCGCCTGACCGAAGTCCGCCACCTGGCCGAAGGCCGTCGTCGGAGCACCGTGGAGGGCACATGCACGTCACCGTTCATCCACCGGATCAGCGGGTCGCCGCCGAACTGCATGCCGTCGAGCGCCGCCGACAGCGGGCACTCGTCGACGTCGATCTGGACGCCCTGGACGAGATCTTCGACGACACGCTGGTGCACACCCACGCGCACGGCATCACCCACACCAAGACGCAACTTCTCGAGCACACCGCCGGCCGGCGCCCCTACCTCGACATCACCCGGGGCGAGTTGCTCATCCGGCTCGTCGGCGACGTCGCGGTCGTCACCGGCCCGCTCACCAACCTTCTGCGTACGCCGGACGGCGGCGAACGCACGCTCGCGGGCGTGGCCACCCAGATCCTGCACCACCACGACCGCGGCGGCTGGCGGTTCATCAGCTTCCAGATGACCCCGTTCTCCGAGCGGAAGTGACGTCATCCTTCGCGTTCCGCATGCAGGCACAGTCAGGAGGTACGCATGACCGGCACCGGCATGACCCACGGTGACCAGCAGGCGCTTGAGACAGGACACCTGCCGCCCTCCGTTCACGGAGTGCGGCTCGTGGGGAGGACCCAGGTCACCAACCCGTCGGGGGCCGGCCTCGAGCGGCACATCTGCGACCTGGCCGCGTACGGAGACCACGCGTTCCTCACGGCCTACCGTGAGCCGACGTGCGAGCGAACCGGCGCCTACGTCATCGACATCAGCGATCCGCAGGCGCCGTTCGAGGTCGAGAGCGCGTTCATGGAGACGACGACGGGCAACTACGTCGGCGAGGGTCCGGGCATCATCGAGATCGACAACGAGTACTTCAGCGGTGTGCTGTTCGTTCACGGCAACGAGATCTACGCCCAGGCCAACGCGCCGGACCCGACCGGGCCGGGCGAGCGGGGCGGCATCAACATCTGGGACATCAGCGACCCGGAGCACGCCCAGCTCCTGGCCGCCCACGCCGGCGACTACACGGACGTGGACGGGTCGTCGCTGACCCAGGCCGTCGAGGTCTACTACGTGTTCCCGTGGACCAACGAGTTCACCGGCCGCACCTACGTCGCCATGGTCACCGTCAAGATCACCACTGATATCTGCATCATGGACATCACCGACCCGCGCAACCCGTCGATGGTCACCTCCCTCGACCTGCGGGTGCCACCGTTCGGTGTCGCACAGGAGTCCCCCGCGGGCCTCAACTCGCTGTTCGCACACGCCGTCAGTGTGCAGCGGACCGGCGACCGCTATGTCATGAGCGCGACGTACTGGGACGGCGGATACGTACTGCTCGACGTGACCGACCCGACGCCGGGCAACGTCTCGATGATCGCTCAGTCCTTCTACGCCGAACTGGACGAGGAGCGGGCGAAGTTCGGGGAACAGGCCGCGCCGGAGGGCAACGCCGAACACTGCGCGCTCTCGCCCGACGCGCAGTATCTGGTGGGCGCCGACGAGAACTACGAAGCGGTGCGCCTGCTCGGCACCATCACGTCGGGGCCGGACGCAGGCCTGGAGTTCACCGCGGCCTGGAGCCCGGACACGGCACCGATCGACGACGTGAACGGCATCTCCGGTACGCCGACCTTCGTCGGCAACGGATGCCCGGGCACGGTGCGGCCCGGCCGCGGAATCGCGCTCATGGAGCGTGACGCCTCGCTGCTGACCGCCGGGTCGAGTCCGGGGTGCTCGTTCCAGGAGAAGCTGGACGCCGTCGCCGCGGCCGGTTACGCGGCGGGCATCGTCTTCAACCGCCAGGGCCCGGACGCGCTCCACCAGTACCCCACGTCGGCCAAGGGACCGATTCCGCTGATCTTCGTCAACCGCCTGACCGGTCTGCGGCTGCTCGGGGTGACCGATGTGACCGAGGAGACGGCCGGCTCGACCGCGACACCGGACGCGCCGGACCTTCCCTCGATCGACCTCAGATCGGTGTTCAACGGATGGGGTTACCTCCGGCTGTTCAAGACCCTCCTCCCGGATGGCGGCGGCTCCCTCGAACAGATCGACACGTACGCCATCCCCGAGTCGCAGGACCCGAAGTACGCGACCGGCTTCGGCGACCTCTCGGCGTCTCACGTCGCAATCGACCCGGACCGCCGGCTGGTCTACGCGACCTTCTACTCGGGCGGGCTCCGCGTCCTGAGCTACGGCCCGGACGGCCTGCGGGAGGTCGGCGCCTACCGCGAGCCCGGCAACGACTTCGTGGGCGTCGTGGTTCACAAGATCGGTGAGAAGAACTACGTCCTGGTCACTGACCGCAACTACGGTCTCTACATCTTCGACGTCTGATCCCGGACCACGAACACACGCTGGTGGCCGGTCCTCTCGGATAACCGGCCACCAGCGTCGTGTCCTGCCCAGAGGTGTTACGGCACTACGGCCAGGCAAGACAGAAGGGGTGACCAGCCGGATCGGCGTACACCCGGAATCCGGTGCGCGCGGCGGGATCGTCGGCCGACTTCACCAACCGCCCACCCAGCTTGATCACTTTCTCGTGCGCGGCTTCGAGGTCGTCGAGGTAGAAGTCGAGATGAACCTGCTGCGACGAGGTCCCACCCGGCCACACGGGCGGCACATAATCGGGCGACAGCTGGACGGCCAGGTGCCACTCCCCCTCGACCCAGACGTTGTGCCACGTGTCCTTCGCCTCGACCACGCCGTCCAACAGCCCAGCCCAGAACGCGCTTTCCGCATCAAGATCTGCCGCCTCGAAAACGATTGTCCGGCGCCTGAAATCCACAAGCCACACCCTCTCAGTCCGAAGTCGTACCAAGCAGAATCATTCTGGCTTCTTCACCCGGCGAAGAGCGGCCTCCGCGGTGCCCCATGTTTTGGGTAATCGCGCGGGCGGCCCGGACCGGCCGCGGCCGGCGGCCGCTAGAGTCGGCCCATGTCCCGTATCGAAGACGTGCCGCCGCCGGAGATCCTGAACCGGCTGCGGACGATCTGCCGGCAGCTGCCCCAGTCGTACGAGGAACCGGCCTGGATCGGTGTGCGCTGGCGGATCCGTACACGGACATTCGCCCACGTCTACACGCCGGACGCGGATCGCTTCCCCGTCTACGCCCCGTACAGGACCGCAGGTCAAGGGCCGGTCGTCATGACGTTTCGCGTATCCGCCGACGACCTGCTCGGCCTGACCGCCGACGGGTTCCCGTTCTTCCGCGCCGACTGGGGTCACAACGTCGCCGCCGCCATTCTCGGTGACCACACCGACTGGACCGAGCTCACCGAACTGATCACCGACAGCTACCTCGAGATGGCCCCGAAGTTCCTCGCCGCCCGGGTCGTCCTCCCGCCACCGATCAGCTGACGGCCGCAGGCCTCGTCGTCCCCGGAATATGCGGCATCGCGAAACTTCATCTCCGGAATTGGCTCCCTACAATCTGATCATGCGTCAATTCCTCGTGCACTGCCTTGTTCTGGTTGCTTTTCTGGGTACAGCCGTCGCACCGGCGAGCGCCGCGACGGCCGTTCCGCATATCCGTGGAACCAGCACGGTGCCCGTCTACTCCTACGCGGACGCGATCCGAGAGAGCGTCTGGGTTCAAACCCCACTGGACAATGACCACGACGGGGTGCCTGACAAGGTGGCGGTGGATGTGGTGCGGCCCCGGGCCGGCAACATCCGGGTGCCGGTCATCATGATGGCGTCGCCCTACAACAGCCGCATCGGCCGCGGCAATGAGAACGAGCCCAAGGAATACGACGCGGCCGGCACGATCGCCAAGCAACCGCTCTTCTACGACAACTACTTCGTGCCGCGCGGGTACGCCGTCATCTCCGTGGACCTGGCCGGCACCGGCCGGTCCACCGGTTGCACGGACATCGACGGGCGCGAAGACACGTGGGGCGCGAAGGCCGCCATCGACTGGCTCAACGGACGCGCGAAGGCCACGTACTCCAATGGGTCACCGGCCGTTGCGACCAGCTGGACCAATGGCCGGGTGGGCATGATCGGCAAGTCGGCGGACGGAACGGTGGCCAACGGCGTAGCGGCTACCGGCGTCGACGGGCTGAAGACCGTCGTGCCGATCGCGGCTACCTCCAGCGGATACGACTACGCGCGCCACAACGGGGTGGTGGTCGGACCGGGCGCCAACGAGTTCCTGTTCAATATGGTCACCAGCCGCCCGGCCGAAGCCTGTGCCCGGACACTGCGGGAACTCAACACCGGCAGCGACGACGCGACCGGCGACTACAACGCCTTCTGGGCGGACCGCGACCTCCGGCCGCACGCGTCGAAGGTACGGGCCTCGGTCTTCCTGGTGCACGGGCTCAATGACGGCAACGTGATGACGAACCACTTCGCCCAGTGGTGGACGGGGCTGAAGGTGCCTCGCAAGATCTGGCTCTCCCAGGCGGGCCACCTCGACCCGTTCGACTTCCGACGCGCCGAATGGGTCGACACGCTGCACCGCTGGTTCGACTTCTACCTGCAGGGCCTGCACAACGGCATCGACCGGGAACCGCAGGTGACCATGGAGACCTCGCCCGGAAAGTGGACCGATCAGCCTGCCTGGCCGGCCCCGGGCGCGCACCGGGTGCAGGTCCGTCTGGGCAACGGCGACGGCGCTGTCGGCACTCTGGGCGGCCGTTCCGGCAAGGGCGAGAGGACCTGGGTGGACAACCCTGATCTGTTCGAGGACGACGTCACAGCCAACCCGAACGATGCGGTCGCCGGTCGGGTCGCCTTCCTCTCCGGGCCGCTGACCCGCGACGTACGGATCTCCGGAACGCCGGCCGCGACCTTGCGCGTCCGGGTGGACCGGCCGACCACCGAGCTCACCGCCCGGCTCGTCGACTACGGCACCATCCCGCGGGTCAACACCATCTACCCCAACGAGGGCATCCGGACACTGGACACCGAATCATGCTGGGGCGCGTCGACCGCAGTCGACGACGCGTGCTATCACGACACTGCCCAGGACGTGGTGACCAGCGACCGCGGCATCCTGACCCGGGGCTGGCAGGACGCCGCACACCGGGTCTCCCTGCGCTTCCGGGTTCCGCTGCAGCCCGGCCGGTGGTACTCGATCACCGTGCCGATGCAGGCCACCGACCAGACCGTCCGGGCCGGACACGTACTGGGGTTGGTCCTGCAGCAGAGCGACTTCGAGTACACGACCCCGACCACCACCGGCGCCACCGTACGACTGGACCTGCGCGGCAGCTACCTGACCCTGCCTGTGGTGGGGAGTGCCGGGTTGCCTCAGCCGGGGGCGACAGCGCCGCGAGTCAAGTCCGCTGCGACCGCCCCAGCAACAAGGGCCATCCACGCAGGAGCTCCTTGATTCCTTGAGGAGGTTGCCGCACCGCCGTCCCGGACCGGCGCCCGGAGCGCGGCTGAACGATACGGCGGCGGGCCACGGCCCGTCGCCGGCGCCCTGGCGTGGGTCCGCCCGCGCCAGGCCGCGCCAGGGGATCACCGATGCTTCGTTGCCGCAGATCTCTCGACCCGGCCGACCAGCCCTCACGCTTGACTATCGCCACGAGACCCGAGCGTGCACCGAGGCGATCCCGGAGGCCCGCGATGTGATCACATCGTGACTCCAGAACTGCAGCTCAGCATGGGTGACATGGGTTGTCGGCACGCACAGGGTCAGTGCGTGCGGCGTCGCAGTCGGCGGCCGAGGAGGACGACCGCGGAGCCGGTGACCATGCAGGCACCGGCGAGGCCGGTCATGCCTGCGGTGCGCCGCGCGGAGCCGGTGTTCGCAAGCGCCGGGCGGTCGGATCCGCTGGCGGTGGCGGCCTGGAGAATCAGGGCGGCGACGGCGTCAGGTTGCGCGATCAGCGACACGTGGCAGGAGTTGATCTCCACTGTGTGGGAGTGGGCGCGTTTGGCCTCGAACCGTTCCTGGTCCGGGTTGATGGTCATGTCCTGCCGGCCGACAAGCGCCCAGGACGGGATGGTCTTCCAGGCCGCGACCTTGGCTGTCTCGGAGAAAGCGGTGGTGGCGGCGGGCCGTTGGGTGTCTGCTAGCAGGTTCGCCTGGCTCATCGGGAGGCAGGCGGCGAAGACCGGGTGCACCTTGTCGCGTTTGAGGTAGAGGTCGGTCCCGCTGACGCCGCCACCTGCCTGGTAGGGCACGGCCTGGGTGGCAGTGCCGAGGGCGCTGGGGAAGCGGGTGGCCAGTGACATGCCGCTCTCGCCCACATCGGGCATCAGCGCCGAGATGTACACCAGGGACTTCACCCGGGCGTTACCAGCCGCGGCCGTGCTGATCACGGCTCCACCGTAGGAGTGACCGGCCAGCACGATCGGGCCCCTGATGCTCTTCAGCACGGAGGCGATGTAGGCCGAGTCACTGTACAGCCCTCGCAGCGGGTTGCCCGCGGCCATGACCTTGTAGCCCTGGTGCTCAAGTCGTTCGATCACCCCGTTCCAACTGGAGCCGTCCGCGAATGCGCCGTGCACCAGCACGATGGTGGGCTTCTCGGCGCTTGCGTCGCCGTCCGCAATGGCCGGGGCCACCGTGACCGCGCACAGGGCGGCAGCAGCGATGCCCGCCGCCGCGACGCGGGTGCACCGTATTCGACGTCGTGAGCCATGGACCACAGATTCCGTCATTCTGGTCTCGCCTTTCTTGGGGGGCTATGGCACATCAGCTTTCATGCATGGGCGCCGCCGGGCCAGGCCATGGCCTCCAGCCGGGTGAAACCGGGTTTCTGGGAGCGGGCGGTGCGCTCGTTGACGACCGCGCCGACGCTGTAGACGCCTCTCGCGCGGCGCGGCCGCAGTAGCCCGAGGTCCGGGTCGACGCCGACCTCGACGAACACGGCGCCGAAGGTGCGGGACGAGACAATCGGTGGGCCCGCGTCGGCGGACGCATCACCGGGCAGGACCATCGCGCCGTTGCCGACCACTTCGTCCACGCTCGCTGCCGAGCCCGATCGTCATGACCCGCTGACCCGGTCAAGGACGCTGGTCCCCAACGTCCCCAAAAATGATCAGGGCCGGTTTCGGATTTCTCCGAAACCGGCCCTGACCTGCGACTGTCTCCAGTCGGGACGACAGGATTTGAACCTGCGACCCCTTGACCCCCAGTCAAGTGCGCTACCAAGCTGCGCCACGTCCCGCTGCGATTCCCTCCCGGTGTCCCCGGGCGGTCGCGCAGGACAAACATTACCTCACTCGGTGGACCGGATCGACGCCCGTGCCTGCTGGGCGCGGGTCGCCAGGGATTCCGCACCGCAGGCCGTGGCCAGCTTGTGCGCCCGGGCGAGCTCTCCCGGGGAGCGGGTCGCGATGCCGTGGTCGACGAGCGCACGTGCCAGTTCGTAGCCGGACGGGGATGCCTCCAGATGGTGGACCGCCTCGCCCAGCAGGTGCGCGGCCTCCTCCGGACGGGCGAAGAGCGAGACGCAGCGCAGGGCCTCGCCGATCGCGGTCTCCGTTCCGAAGCGCTCGGCGTGCACCCGGGCCGAGTTGGCGATCTGGGCGGCGCGGCCGGGGTCCTCGTCTGCCAGTGCGCGTGCCAGGTCGCTGGCCCAGGGGCCCCAGATACCGTTGAATCTGCCGCGCGGCTCAAGGGCCAGGCCGGCGGCCTCCAGCTCGGTGACGGCTTCCTTCATACGGCCTTCGGCGAGCAGCAGGCGGCCCCGGACGCACGGGGCGTCGGGCAGCACCATGGCGCTGGGGTAGGGCAGACCGAAGTCGTACTGGTCGGCGACCTTGCGGGCCTCGGTGACGCGGCCGCGGGCCAGCAGGGTGTCGATGAGCAGACAGGCTGCGTCCCAGTGGACGGGCAGTCCGCTGCCGACACGGTCGGCGAGGCGGAGCCCCTCGCGCAGGAAGCCCTCAGCCTCGGCGAGTCGGCCGCGGCGGCGGTTGACCAGGCCGAGCAGCGTATGGGCGAAGGCCAGGTGGGCGCCGCTCCAGCCGGAGATCTCGAAGGCGCGCACCGCCTCGCCGAAGAGTTCCTCGGCACGGTCGAGCTGGTCGGTGAAGGCGTAGGTGATGCCGAGCAGGGCGGGGAGCTCGAAGCCCCATTCCGTATCCGTCCAGCCGAGGCCGCGGGCGGGGTGGCCGTTGACCAGGGCACGTTCGCAGAGGTCCACGATCAGCTGGGAGTTCTCGCCGCGCAGCATCGCGTCGAAGGCCCGCAGTGTGAGCAGGGCCCGCTCGGCGTTGTCCCGGCCTGTGAGGTGGTCTGCGTTGGCGGCGAGCCGGCGGGAGCGGCCAGGCCCGTCCTCCTCGGTCGCCTGCATGCCCTCCCACAGGAAGTGCGCGGCCTGCAGGCGCATCAGGCCGGGGCCGGGTGCGGTGCGTTCGGCCTCGGCCGCGAGGGCGAGCGCCGCGTCCTTCAGCTGGTTGTTGTGCGACAGCGCGGCGGCAAGCCTGAACGTGGCGTCGACCCGCAGGCCGTCGGCGAGACCGGGAAGGTCGAGCGCGGCCCGCAGATGCTGCACCGTGGTGGGCGGCGAGCTGAGCAATGTGGCACAGCCCAGTTCGTAGAGCAGGGTGGCACGCGTATCGGGGAGGGGTGGTTCCTGAAGGGCCCGTTCCAGACAGCGGCGGGCGGCCTCGGGGGCACCGACCGCGAGGTGCTGGTTGGCGGCTGCGCGGAGTTGCTCGACCAGCTCCTGGTCGTCGTCCGGATGGACTTCGAGCAGGTGCCGGGAGGCCGCGGCGGGGCCGAGACCGGCCCGGGTGATAGCCCAGGCCGCCCTGCCGTGCATGGCGGTGCGGGTGGCCGGCGGAATCGAGCGGTACACGGCGGTGGCGATCAGCGGGTGCACGAACTCCAGCGGGTCGAAGCCGGTGACTATGCGGGCCTCGCGCAGCCGGGCCGTGCAGTCCGCCGCCTCGGCGGGACTCATTCCGGCCAGGGTGGCGGCGAGGTCCTGGGAGATGTCGGTGCCGAGGACTGCGGCGGCCCAGGCGAACCGGTTGGCGTTGGTGCCGAGCCGTTCGAGCCGGGCCACGAGTCCGCTGCCGCGGGCCGACGCACCGAGTTCGCGCAGCAGCCCGGCGGACTCCTCCAGCGGGGCCAGCTCGCCGTCCTGGACCTTGGCGACGAGTTCCACCGCCTCGTAGGGGTTGCCGCCGGTGACGGCCCAGACCTCGCGGCAGAACGGGTCGTCGGCGTGTTCGCCGAGACCCACACGGACCAGTTCCGCGGTGGCGTCCGGGGTGAGGGCCCGCAGGGCGACCCGCACCTGCGCCGGATGACCGCCCGCAGCGGTGCGCGCCGCCTCCCGGGCCGCGAGCTCTTCCGGGCGGTGTGCCTGGACGACCAGGACCGGCAGTTCACCGAGGCGGGCGGTGAACGAGGCCAGCCAGGCGAGGGATTCACCGTCGGCCCAGTGCGCGTCGTCGATGACGAGCAGCAGCGGGCGATGTCTCAGCCGGGAGGCGAGTCGTGAGACGACCCAGTCGAGACCGTCGCGCACACCCTGCGGATCGGGCTGCGGACCGGTCGGCTCGACGAGTCCCAGAGCTGGTGCGGCGATCTCGTACCAGGCCCCGAACAGGGCACGTACGTCATCGGTGGGGAGCTGCTCCAGTGCGGGCTGCAGCAGTTGACGCACGACGTGGAACGGCACGGAGGTGACGGTCTCGCCGCCACGTGCGGACCAGACGGTGCACCGGTCGGCTGCCATGGCCTGGATCTCGGCCAGCAGTGCCGTCTTGCCGATGCCTGCTTCGCCGCTGAAGATCAACAGCCCGCCGGCCGCCTGCGCTCCGCAGAGTGCGTCGACGGCTTGTGCGGCAGCGGCGAGTTCCGGTTCGCGCTCGTACAGCAGCCGGGACGGCTTCATGCCTACCCTCCCCCAAAGTGGTACGGACAACTGTCGAGAATAGTCGTGCGCGGGGGCCCGCCAACAGTGGTTCGGAGAGTTCGCCGCAGGTGCGGGGCACAATCAGGGGGTGAACGAGACTCGCAGGGACCGCGACACCGAAGGCCGGGCGCACAACGCGCGCCCCCGCGACGGGTTGGGGCGCCCCTTGCCGTACGGGGCGCCGGGTGTGGCGCGGCAGCCCGAGGGCGTGGTCCGCACTCCGGCGGAGACAGTGCGGGAGGCGCAGCGGCTGCTGGACGCCGGGATGCCGTTCCATGCCCATGAGGTTTTCGAGGACGCGTGGAAGTCTGGCCCGGTGGCGGAACGGGAGTTGTGGCGCGGGCTGGCCCAACTGGCTGTCGGGCTGACCCATGCCGCCCGGGGCAATGTGACGGGCGGGGCGCGGCTGCTACGGCGGGGCGCGGCAGCGCTCGCGGAGTTCACCGAGATCATCGACGTCACTGACGTCACCGAAGTCACCGAAGTCACCGAGCACGGTCATCCCGGCGCATCCGGGGGGCTGAGCGAGGCCGGGACCGTGAGCGCGGCCGGGGGGCCGAGCGCAGCCGCTGACTCCCCCGACTCCGCCGGGTCCCCGACGCACGGAATCGGCGTCGGTGCGCTCATCGGCTGGGCGCGGGAGCTGGCCGGGCGGGTGGAGGGCCCGGGCGCAGGACCCGTGGACGCGGCCGTCGAGGCGCCTCGGTTGCTGGCCGGCCGCCGGTAGCCGGACGTCGGCGGACGCCGGACGCGCGTCCTTTCCCTCCCCTTGACCGAGAGCGGTGAACAGGGCCGCGCGAAGCTATTACCATCCCGCGTCATGAGCACTTCTGACCAGGACCAGGCCGTGGACACCCCGATAGCCGCACCGATCGCCGCACCCGACACCGAGGAGCGGCGGCTGACGCCACGTCAGGCAAGACGGCTGCGCATCGTCCTGTCCTCCGTCGGCATGGCCGCGATGGCGGTCGTCCTGGGACTGCGGATCGCAAGCCGGTCCTCCGTCCTGGTGGTCGGGGTGTACGGGCTGGCGCTGATTCTGTGCGGGATCGTGATCGAGCTCAGCAGGAACGGCCGTACGCGGCTCGGCAGTTGGCTGCTGGGGATCGGACTGGTGGCGGCGATCGGTTCGGACTGGCTGCTGATCCCCTGATCCCTGGCCACCCCGCTCCGACCTGACCTGACCGCTGCCGTCCGCTCCGCGGTCAACGCACGGAGATGCGTACGGTGTCGCCGCGCGGATCCGCCCGGTCCAGCCAGTCGGCGGACAGATGGAACGGGTGTCCTGGCCGGGCGGGCAGCAGCATCCGTTGCCGGTGCAGCAGTCGCCCGTTCTGACGGACCACGAGCATGGGGGCGGTCAGCCGTCGTTCGGTGCGCAGGACGAAGCGGTTGTTCAGTGGCCGGTCGCCGTCGGGGCCGATGAGATTGGGCGCGATCCAGGTCAACGGGGCGGCGACCGCGAGCGTCACCTGGCCGACGGGCCAGGGACCGCCGGCCAGGTGGCGCAGCACGGGGGCGGCGACGGCCCGTCCCTCGGCCGCCGCGGTGCCGGCGCTCTCCACGCCGTGCAGCAGATTCCCGACGGCGAAGACACCCTGTTCGCCGGTGCGGTACGAGGCGTCGTGGGCGGGGCCGCGGGTGCCGGGGTCCAGGTCGACCGCGCCACGCCGTGCCAGTTCGTGGTCGGGGATCCAGTCACCCGTGAAGACCACGGTGTCGCAGCGCAGCGTCGTGGTCCGGCCGTCGTGGTGGCGCACCGTGACCCCGGTGAGCCGCGCGCGGCCGGTCAGGCCGGTCACGGTGGTACGGCTGAGTACGGGGGCGCCGGGCCGTCGGCGTAGCGCGGCGAGAGCCGTGGCCGGATGGCCGGTCACCAGGGCGGCCACCTCGACTCCGGCGATACGCAGGGTGTCGGCCGCCGCGTGGCTGACGGGTTCGTCGCCGACGACCACCGCGCGCGTTCCGATGTGCTGGTGGTGGAGGTGGACGGCCTGCTGGAGTTCCCCGGTGGTGTAGACGCCCGTGGGGCGGGTGCCGGGGACGAGCCGGGCGCTGCGGGGGCGTTCCCGGGCGCCGGTGGCGAGGACCACGGCGCGGGCGGTGATCCGTTCGAGTCCGCCCGGCCCGGTGGCGTCGAGGGTACGGGGTCCGGCCCAGCCCGTGACGGTGATGCCGGTGCGCAGGGTGGCGCCGGCCCGCTCGGCGGCGGCCGTGCACCGCAGGGCGTAGTCGGGACCGCTCACGTCACCACTGCCACTGCCACCGCGGCGGCTGCCGAATCCGCCGTGGTGGCAGTGGCGCGGGATGCCGCCGGCGCTCTGCTCACGCTCCAGTACCTCGACGCGCGTCCCGGACGCGGCGAGTGCGGCCGCCGCGCCGAGTCCGGCCGGGCCCGCTCCGACGACCAGTACGTCGACCGTGCGCTCGCGGCGGGTCATGTCCGCGTCCCCTCGATCAGTGCGCGGAGCCCGGCCCCGCAGTGGAAACCCTGACAGCGCCCGTTGCCGGCCCTCGTCCGGCGCGCCAGCCCTTCGGCCGAGCGCGGCGGCAGCACGGAGTCCAGTGCGTCGCGGATCTCGCCCGCGGTGACGCGTTCGCAGTGGCAGACCACGGTGCCGTAGGCGGGGTCCCGGGCGATGAGTCCGGCGTTCAGGTAGGGGCGGTCGCTCACCTCGCCGAGGCCCGGCATGGTGAGGGGCGGCAGTTCGGCCGGGGCTCCCAGGTCGAGGCCGGTCCGGTCGAGGAGGGCGGTGACGTGTCCGGCGATGGCCATGGAGGCGGTCAGCCCGGTGGACCGGATGCCGCCCACGGCGATGTAGCGCCGGTCCGGGTACTCCTTGATCCGGTAGTCCTCGTGGCCGGTGGCCGCGCGAAGCCCCGCGTAGACGGCGGTGATCTCCTCGTCGATCAGCCGCGGCAGGATTCTGCGGCCCTTCTCCCGCAGCAGCGCGAGTCCGTCCTCGGTGGACTCGGTGGCGGCCTTGTCGTCGAGGTCCTCGGCCGTGGGGCCGAGCAGCACGTTGCCGAAGACGGTCGGTGCCACCAGGACGCCCTTCCCCGCCGCGGTGGGGACCGGGAGCAGGATGTGGTGGACGAGATCGCGGGCGAGTTTGTCGTAGACGATGAGCTGTCCGCGGCGCGGTGTGACGGTGAACGCGTCGTGCCCGAGCAGGCGGTCGATCGCGTCGGCGTGCAGTCCGGCGGCGTTGATCAGCTGACGGGTGCGGAGCGGGCCGCGGGTGGTGGTCAGGGTGTGGATGTCCTGGCTGGACTCGATGCCTGTGACGCGGCAGTCCAGGTGGAGATGGACGCCGGCCAGGAGGGCCTGGGTGGCGAAGGCGAGCGGGGTCGTCCAGGGGCAGATGACGGACTCGTCGGGAATCTCCAGTGCGCCGAGCGCGCCCGGCCCCAGGTGCGGTTCGAGCTCGGCGAGCCGGGCCGCGTCCAGAAGTCGGGCCGCGTGGTAGCCGTTCGCCTCGGCCTTCGCCAACAGTGCGGGGAGTGCCGCGAGTTGTTCCTCGTCCCAGGCGACGAGGAGGGCGCCGACACGTTCGACGGGGATGCCCGTCTCGACGGCGTACGCGGTGAGCCGGCGCTGTCCCTCGCGTACCAGTCGGGCCTCCAGCGAACCGGGCACGGCGTCGAACCCGGTGTGCAGGATCGCGGTGTTGGCCTTGGACGTGCCGTTGCCGATGTCGTCCGAGGCCTCGACGAGGGCGGTACGGACGCGGTAGCGGGCCAGCTCACGGGCGATCGCGGCGCCGACCACTCCCGCGCCGATGACCGTGACGTCGTACGGCAGGCCGGCGGGCAGCGGCTGCCCGGCCCTTGTGACGGTGTAGGTCATCGGGCGGTCCTGGTACGCCGGCGACTCGTCCTGGTGGACGATCGGCTCGTTCGGGTACGTGATCGGCCGGTCCGGGCCGTTGTCACGACCGCTCCAGGAGGGTGTCGACGGCCGCGCGGAATCCGGCGAGGCGCTCGGCGGCCTCGTCGGGGCCGATCCTCGGCTCGTACACCGCGGCCGGTTCCCAGTCGGGGACGGCCTGGCGGAGCGAGAGCCCCGGATCGAGGCCGAGCCGGGCCACGGCCCCTACGCCGAGCGCGGTGACGTCGGGCAGTGCGGACACTTCGACGGGCCGTTGCAGCAGGTCGGCCTGGGTCTGCATGAGCAGTGCGGAGCGGGTCAGCCCGCCGTCGACGCGCAGCACCCCGGGGCGCTCTCCCAGATCGGCCGCCACCGCTTCGGCCAGCTCGGCCACCTGTGCGGCGATGCCCTCGCACAGGGCCCGCACCAGATGCCCCGCGGTGGTGTCCAGGCTCAGCCCGGTCACCGAACCCCGCAGGTCGCCGCGCCACCAGGGGGCGGCGAGTCCGGCGAGCGCCGGTACGAAGGTGACGCCCCCCGAGTCGGGGACGGAGCCGCCGACCGGGTCGAGGTCGGCGGCTCCTGAGATCACCTTGAGGTCGGTGAGCCAGCGCACCGCGGACGCCGCCGTGTAGACCTGTCCGTCCAGGCAGTAGCTGGTCTGCCCGCCGAGCCGCCAGGCCACACAGCTGACCAGTCCGGTGGTGCTGCGCCGCGGCACCTGGCCGGTCTGGGCGAGGAGGAACGCGCCGGTTCCGTAAGTGCACTTGGCGGTCCCCGGATCCAGCGCGCTCTGTGCGAGCAGGGCGGCCTGCTGGTCGACGAGGAGGCCGGTCAGCGGGAGCTCGCCCCCGAACGCGGTCGTCGTTCCGAACACTCCGGCTGCGTCGACCACCGAGGGCAGGCGTTCGCCGCCCAGGCCGAAGATGTCCAGGGCGGCGGGTGACCAGCCGACCCGGTCGAGATCGAGCAGCTGGGTGCGCCCGGCCGTCGCCGCGTCCGTGACGAACTCACCGGTGAGCCGGTGGACCAGCCATGAGTCGCTGGTGGTGACGACTCCCTCGCGGGTCAGTTCCCGGCGGATCCAGGCCATCTTCGGTGCGGCGAAATACGGGTCGAGGGGCAGCCCGGTAATTTCTTTCAACTCTTCTTCATGCGACGCGAGTTCGGCACACACCCCGGCGGCTCGCCGGTCCTGCCAGACAATCGCCTCGGTGAGCGGCCTTCCGGTGTCCGGGTCCCACGCGAGCACGGTCTCGCCCTGATTGGCGAGCCCGACGGCAACGACCGACTCACCCGCTTCGGCCAGTGCCCGCGTTCCGGCCTCGACGACCGAACCGAACAGCTCGGCCGGGTCCGCCTCGACCACTCCGCCGGCGCCGAATCCGGGGCGTACGGGAGCCGAACCGGAACCGATCACGCCACGCTCCGGACAGATCACCAACGCCTTGGTGCCGGAGGTCCCCTGGTCCACGGCGAGTACCGGACCTGTCATCGGCTCTCCAGTGGTACGCAAGCTCCAGCGCTTGAACGGAATCGTGATCTTCGGTTGCGGGAACCCAGGGTGGTGCAGCCCAGCGGTTACGTCAAGCGTCCCCAAATCGTACGTCCGGAACTTCCCTTCAACGCTCAACTTCCCGCATACCCAAGTGACTTGAATAAGATCCATGAATCATTCGGGGGTTCGACGCAACGGGCCCTACACTCACCGCCGAGCAACAAACGGACGCTTTACAGCAGTTCATATTTCAACAGCTGCTTCACCCCCCACGTCCTAGAGGATCGATGAGACCGACAGCACGCCCCGAGCACATCCATGGCCAACGGTGATTTCCGGCCGGTTTACCATCCGGCCGGCCACGACAATGAACTCCGTTCCGCGTTACAGGACTTACGGACCGGGCGCTGGCTCTCCATGCGCGATCTGCTGGAGCGAACCCCGGACTGGGCCCTGTGGACCCAGCGCACCCAGGTGCTCGGAGCGGTCGCCGCGGGCTCGGACGCGGTACAGGCCTGGCTGACCGAGGAGCCCCGGAGTGTCGCCGCAGCCGTGATGCACGCCCGGGTCGTCGTGGAGCGGGCCGTCCGCGCCCACCGCGAGGGACACCGCCGCGCGCAGGAACTGTGGCAGCAGGCCTGGGAGGCGTGCCGCTCGGCCGCACACGCCTCGCCCGCGGACCCGGTGCCCTGGGTGTGCCTGCTGGCCCTCTCCCAGCTGGACGAACGCCAGCGGCTGGAGGAGCACCGGCTGCATCCGCCGGGACCGATGCTCTTTCCCGGTCCTTGGGGTCTGCTGGCGGAGGCGGACAAACGCGATCCGTACAACCGCGAGGCCTACCACCGGATGCTGCAGTTCGTCTATGCGCGCAAGGCCGGCGGCGCCCTCTCCGAAGCGGTCAACTTCGTTCAGTGGGCATCCTCTTCGGCGCCCGACGGGTCCGCTCTCCACGCGCTTCCGCTGTATGTGAGGGTCGAGCGGTACCGCCGCGAACAGGGCCATGAGAAGGCACTGGACCTGCACTGGGTCACCGAGGACGCAGAGCGCGACGCCGTCCGCGCTCTGGACATCTGGTTCCTCCGCACGTCCGCGCAAAGCCACACCCTGCTCGACCTCAACTATCTGGCGCACGCCCTCTGGGGTGCGCTCCAGTTCGCCGACGCGGCACCGGTGTTCAGGGAGCTCGGCCCCTACTTCACCTCACTGCCCTGGGCGTACCGCACCCGCACGCCCAAGGACCCCGGGGGCGCCGAGGAAGTGTTCCTGCGCGCCCGCAGCCGCGCCCTGGCCGCGGCCCGCGATCCGGGACGGGGCCCGCACGGCTGAGCCGGAACCCGTATCTCCCCCTCCTTCCTCAATTCTCTTTCCGTCTCCCGCACCGTCACCGCTCACGGAGGTCCCCCATGTCCATATCCACCTCGACCCAGACGGGTTCCGAGGCCGACGCACCCAAGGACGAGGAGCAACGACTGCGCGAACTCGGCTACCAGCCGGTGCTCGCGCGCCGGATGGGCGGCTTCGGCAATTTCGCCATCAGCTTCTCCGTCATCTCGATTTTGTCCGGCTGCATGACCCTGTACGGCTTCGGCATGTCCACCGGCGGGCCGGCCGTGATGCTGTGGGGCTGGGCCGGGGTCGGTCTGTTCGTGCTCTGCGTGGGCATGGCACTCGCCGAGGTCACCAGCGCGTACCCGACGTCCGGCGCGCTCTACTACATGGCCGACCGGCTCGGCGGCCGCAAGTGGGGCTGGTACACCGGGTGGCTGAATCTGCTCGGGCTGCTCGGTGCCATCGCCGGTATCGACTACGGTGCCGCGCTGTTCACCGGTGCGCTGATGAATCTGCAGTGGGGATTCACCCCCACTCCGGGCAAGACAATGATCATCTTTCTGTGCATCCTGTTCCTGCACGCCGTACTGAATCTCTTCGGTGTCCGGCTCGTCAGCGTGCTCAACTCGATCAGCGTGTGGTGGCATCTGGCGGGTGTCGCCGTGATCGTCACCGTGCTGGCGATCGTCCCCTCGCACCACCAGTCGCCGTCGTTCGTCTTCACCGAGTTCGTCAACAACACCGGCTGGGAGAACCCGCTCTACGTTGCCGCGATCGGTCTGCTACTGGCCCAGTACACCTTCTGCGGCTACGACGCCTCCGCCCACCTGTCGGAGGAGACCTCGAACGCCTCGGTCTCGGCGGCCCGCGGCATCGTCCGCTCGATCTGGGTCTCGTGGGTGGCCGGCTTCGTGCTGCTCGCCGGGCTGACGTTCGCGATCCAGGACTACGCGGGCACCCAGAGCAGCGCCACCGGAGTGCCGCCCGCCCAGATCCTGATCGACGCGCTGGGCACCTCGGGCGCCACGGCCATGCTGCTGATCGTGATCGCGGCCCAGCTGTTCTGCGGCAACGCCGAGGTCGCCGCCGCCAGCCGGATGGTGTTCGCCTTCAGCCGGGACAACGCGCTGCCGGGCTCCGCGCTGTGGCGCAAGGTGAGCGCCCGCACCCAGACCCCGGTCAACGCGGTGTGGCTGTCGGTCGTCGTGGCCGGACTGCTCGCCGTGCCGTCGCTGTACTCCGCGACCGCGTACGGAGCGGTGACCGCGATCAACGTCATCGGCATCACTCCCGCCTACGCGATACCGATCTTCCTGAAGCTGCGCGCCGGTGACCGGTTCGAGCGCGGGCCGTGGCACCTGGGCCGCTGGTCGAAGCCGATCGGCTGGATCGCCGTGGTGTGGGTCTCCCTGGTGACCGTGCTGTTCCTGCTGCCGCAGTCGTCGCCGGTGACGATCGACTCGATGAACTACGCGTCGATCGCGCTGGTCGCCGTGCTGGTGCTGGCCACCGTGTGGTGGTTCGTCGCACGGAGTTCGTACAGCACGCCGTCCGCGTACGGCAACGCCCGTGAGCAGGCGGAGATCGAGGAAGGCATCATCTGATCCCCCGGCCGCCACCGGCAGCCGGCCCTTCCGGATCACCGCGATCCGGAAGGGCCGCCGTCAGTTCAGGAGCAGTTGAAGACCGCCCAGCACGGTCGCCCCGATGACGAGGCGTTCGAAGAGCGTCTGATTGATCCGGTCCACGCACTTCCGGCCGATCCAGGCGCCGGGGAGCACGAACAGCAGCATGCACGCGTCGAGCAGCAGTGACTGCGCGTCGATCAGCCCGAGGCCCACGCTGAAGGGCACCTTGGACGTGTTGACGATCAGGAAGAACCACGCCGAGGTGCCGAGGAAGCCGAGCTTGCGGAATCCGGCGGAGAGCAGATACAGCGACATGACGGGGCCGCCCGCGTTGGCGACCATGGTGGTGAAGCCGCCGAGCACCCCGTACGAGCGGGCCTTCAACCGCTCGACCGCGGCCGGCGGGCCCGTGTCCGCCGGCGGCTCCGCGCTCCCGGCCGCGGTGCGGCGCCGCCAGATCGTGACTCCGGCCATGAAGACCAGGATCGCGCCGATCGAGGTCCGTACGGCGGCGTCACCGGCCCACATCATGAACAGCGTGCCCGCCACCACACCGACGGCGACGGCCGGGAAGAGCCGCAGCAGCGTCGGCCAGTGCGCGTGACGGCGGTAGGTGAGTACGGCGAGCACATCACCGGCGATGAGGATCGGGAGCAGCACTCCGGTGGACTCGCGGGCGGGGAGCACCGCCGCGAAGACCGCGAGACTGATCGTATTGGCACCGCTGACAGCAGTCTTGGAGAAGCCGACGAGCGCGGATGCCGCGGCCAGTGCCGCCAGTTGCCACAGGGTGAGAGTGTCCATGCCAGGAGCAGATCGTAATCCCTCGCGACTTTCGGCCTTTGTCCAGGGCGGGGAGCGGCATGACTAAGCTGCGCTCCAAGCGCTCACAGGAAGCGTTCAAACGCACAATGCCCAGCGGTACGGCGAGGGGGCCAGCAGCATGCGGGAGCCGGTTGAACTCAGGCGTCAGCGGATCATGGCGGTGGTGGAGTCGCGCGGCGCGGTCAAGGTCAGCGTGCTCGCCGCCGAACTGGACGTCTCCGTGGTCACGGTGCGGCGGGATGTCGAGGAGCTGACCCGGGCGGGGCGGCTGCGGCGCGGCCACGGCGTGGCCCGGCCGTTGCGGGATCCGGCGGTCACCGGGGAGATGCCGGCCCCGCGGGGAAGTGAGCAGGCCGGGGAGGGCGGTGCGGTCGCCATCGTCGTACCGGAGCGGCATTCGTACCTGTACGAGACGCTCCACGGCGCCCGGACGGTGCTGGAGGAGTCCGGGATCCGTATCGCGCTGCACATCGCGCCGCAGTCGGCCGGTGCCGAACGGCCGTTGGTGGAGCGCGCGCTGGCCGACGGGGCGCGCGGGCTGCTGATCGCGCCGCGCTGGCGCAACGCACTGTCCGAGGAGCTGGACCACGGCTGGCTGGCGGACGTGGGGGTGCCGACCGTGCTGATGGAACGGCGGCCCCGGCCGGGCAGCGCTCTGCACGCTCTGGACTCCGTCTGTTCCGACCACTGGTACGGGACGCACCTCGCCGTGGAGCACCTGGTATCGCTGGGCCATCGCCGGATCGTGCTGGCCGCCCGTGACGACAGCCCGACGGCACGCACCGTACGGGCCGCGTTCGCCCATATCGCGGCCGCCCGTCCCGAGGTGGAGGACTGGACGGTGGTGCTGAGTTCGCCGAACGCGGTGCCCGGACCGGGCCCGTCCGGGGCGGAACCGGCGCCGGGCGCCTCCCCCGCGAGCGTCGGCCCCGCGCTCGACCTCGCCGCGCTGCTGCGCGAGCGTGGCGCCACGGCGGCGGTGCTGCACGGCGATGTGGACGCCCTGATGCTGGTGCAGCGCCTGGCCGAGAACGGTGTGCAGGTGCCCCGCGACTGCTCGGTGGTGGCGTACGACGATGTGGTCGCGGCCCTGGGCAGCACACCGTTGACCGCGGTGGCACCGCCCAAGGCGGAGATCGGCAGGGCCGCCGCCGAGCTGCTGCTCCACCGGCTTTCCGGAGCGGCCGGGGCGTCCGGCCCGGTGCGCCGGACGGAGTTGCTGCCGGAGTTGAAGGTACGTGGATCGGCGCAGGCGGTCACTCCCACCACCGACTGATCGTTTGACCGCTTCAATTTTCTTCTGATCGATCTATTGACCGCTACCGATCAGCCGAACAGGATTCCCCGTGTCCTCCATCAGGAGCCGACCAGAACCTGTATCCCGTCAGCCTCGGTCTGTACACCTGGAACAGCTCCGCCACCGTCTCGCCCGAGTACTACCCGGTGGTGATCATCGGTTCACTGCTCGCGGTCCTGCCGTTGATCCTCGCCTTCGCGCTGCTCCAGCGCTTCTGGAAGTCGGGGCTCGCGCGGACGCCGTCAAGTAGCCGAACCCGTCCACACCTCATCCCCGTACCAGGAGAAAGATGCCCACCACCCCTGCCGCGCGGCGCCGGCCGCGTGCCGCCGTCGCCATGAAGCCGGATGCCGCGGCCGCCCTGCTGGACAACCATTCGCTGGCCGCACTGTCCGAGGTGTGCGACCTCGCGCCGCTGCCCGTGCTCGACGACTTCACCACCGACCGGGCCCGCGCCGTACTCGCGGACACGGAGTTGCTGGTCACCGGCTGGGGCTGTCCGCCCGTCGACGAGGCGGCGCTGGCCGCGGCGCCCCTGCTGCGCGCCGTCGCGCACACGGCCGGAAGCGTCCGCGGACACATCACCGAGGCCTGCTGGGAGCGCGGCATCGAGGTGTCGTCGGCCGCCGCCGCCAACGCCCTGCCGGTCGCGGAGTACACCGTCGCGATGATCCTGCTCTCCGGCAAACGGGCCCTGGAACGGGCCCGCGACTACCGGGTCGAGCGCCACCGCGACGACTGGCTGGCCACCTCCCCGGAGGTGGGCAACTACGGCCGGACCGTGGGCATCCTGTCGGCCTCGCTCATCGGCCGCCGGGTCGTCGAACTGCTGCGGCCCTACGACTTCCGGGTGCTGCTGCACGACCCGTACGTCTCCGACGAGGAGGCTGCCGCACTCGGTGTCCGGCCGGTGGGGCTCGCTGAACTGTTCGCGCACAGCGACGTGGTGAGCGTCCACACCCCGCTGCTGCCCGCCACCCACGGACTCGTCAGCCGTGAACTGCTGGAGTCCATGCGCCCGGACGGCGTGCTCCTCAACACCTCGCGCGGCGCCGTCGTCGACCAGGAAGCGCTGACCGAGATCCTGCTGCGCAACCGCATCCGGGCGGTCCTCGACGTCACCGACCCCGACACGCTGCCGGCCGCCCACCCCCTGTGGGGGTGCGAGAACGCCCTGATCACCCCGCATCTCGCGGGCTCCCAGGGCAACGAGTGGCGGCGGCTCGTCGATCTGGCCGTGAGCGAGACCGAACGCTGGGCCGCGGGCGACGGATTCGCCCATCCCGTACGACGTGAAAGGCTGGCTTTCCTCGCATGACCCACGCGCACCCGAACTCCCCGCTGGAGCTCCCCGCCGACGACCGGGTGACCGGCCCGTACACCGGTTACACCCGCGCGCACTGGGAAGCGGCGGCGGACGGACTGCTGAAGGCTGCCTGGCAGTGGGCCACCCCCGGCAGCGCCCTGCTCGACCTGCCGGGACGCCCCTCCGTGTCCGGCGTCCGCTCCGACGGCCTGGAGGGGTACGCGCGCACGTTCCTCGCCGCCGCCTTCCGGGTCGCGGGCGCGGACGGCAAGGACCCGCACGGCTGGCTCGACCGGTACGCCGACGGGCTCGCCGCCGGAACCCGCACACCGGGGCGGGACGACACCGAGTCCTGGCCACTGATCCGGGACCACTCCGTGTTCGGCCAGCCCATGGTGGAGTCCGCCTCGGTCGCCATCGGGCTGCGGCTCACCCGGCCGTGGCTCTGGGACCGGCTGGACCCGGCGGTGCAGGACCGCGCCGAGGAGTGGCTGCGCGGCGCCCTGCGGCACACCCCCGCACCGAACAACTGGTACCTGTTCCCCTACTCGGTGGCCGGTTTCCTGGAGTCGGTGGGCCGCGGCGACGCGGAGACGGCCCGTGCGAGGCAGCGGGCACTCGACCTGCTGGAGGGCTGGTACCGCGGTCAGGGCTGGTACGCGGACGGCGACGGCCGCGCCTTCGACCACTACAACGGCTGGGCCCTGCACCTCTACCCCGTGCTGGACGCCCATCTGTCGGGTGACTCCGAGCTGTCCGCACACTACGGGGCACGGCTGCGCGAGCACCTGGAGAGCCTGTCGCTGCTGTTCGGCGGGGACGGTGCGCCGATCCACTTCGGCCGTTCGCTGTCCTACCGGTTCGCGGCCGGTTCGGCCGTCGGTCTCGGTGCGCTCACCGGGCACACCCCGCTGACGCCGGGCACGTCCCGGCGGGTGATCAGCGGGGCGCTGCGCTACTTCCTGGACCGCGGCGCGACCGGCACCGACGGGCTGCTGAGCCTGGGGTGGCACGGACCGCACGACGCGACGATCCAGCACTACTCGGGTCCGGCCTCCCCCTACTGGGCGTCCAAGGCCTTCGTCTCACTGCTCGCCCCGGCGGACCACCCGCTGTGGACGGCCACCGAGGAGCCGGCCCCGAGCGAGGGACCCGACCGGGTGCTCGCGCTGCCCGCGCCGGGACTGCTCGTCCAGTCGACGCGGGCGGACGGGATCGTCCGGCTGCACAACCACGGCAGCGACCATGTCCGGCCGCACGAGGGCGAGTCGGCGGTACAGGACGACCCGCTCTACAGCCGTCAGTCGTACTCGACGGTGACCGGCCCGACCGCACGGGGGAACGCGGCCGACAACCACCTGGCCGTCGTCGTCGCCGGGGCCCGCAGCGACCGCCGCGCGATCCACCCGCTGGGCGCGGGCGGGGGCGACGGCTGGGGCTGGGCCGCCTCCTGGCACCGCCCGGTGTTCGCCGGCGGAGCGCCGATGGTGCCGGGGCTGCGGGTGGAGAGCGTGACCGTGGTCCGTGGCCGGTACGAACTGCGGGTGCACCGGGTGCTGGGTGCTCCGCCCGGCGCCCGGGTGGAGCAGACGGGCTGGGCGACCGGTCCCGGATCCGCGGTGACGTCGGCGCTGCACGCCCTGCACGGCTGGGAGTCCCTGGACGAGGTACGGGCTCCGCAGGGCACGGCGTACACGCCCTGGGCGGTGCTGCCCCGGCTGGGGGCGGACGCGGAGGGCACGGTGGTGCTGGTCGCGCTCGCCTCGCTCACCGCGGAACCCGGCGCCGACGCGCTCGACGCGGTGGTGAGCGGGGTGAACGTCGACGGGCACACGGTCGAGGTGAACTGGGCCGAGGACGCGGCGACGACCCGTATCGGACTCGGGCCGGTGACCGTCGACCACGGCTGAGGCCGGACCGGGAGCAGGGCGGGGGTGCGCGGCAGCGGGCCCCCGCCCCCTCATACGTCCGTGCGGATCACGACGGCCAGGGTGCGCGGGCCGTGTACGCCCTCCACCCGTTCCAGTTCGATGTCGGAGGTGGCCGACGGTCCGCTGATCAGCGTCGTCGGCCGCTCCGGCACCAGCCGGGCCACCGCCTCCGGAACGCCCACCTGCACGGTCGACAGATCGACGACGCAGACATGCAGATCGGGCACCAGCGACAGTGCCCGGCGCCCCTGGTCGGGCGATCCGTCCAGGAAGATCGTGCCGGTCTCGGCGCAGCCGACGGCCGAGGCCGTGACGACACCGTCGAGGGCGTCCAGCCGCGGTGCCGGAATATCGGCGGAGTCCTGCCGCACCTCGCCGTCGTATGCGGTGAGCCACCGCGGGTCGAGTCCGGCGGGCACCCCGATCCGGCGGGCGCCCCGTTCCCGCAGCACCGCGGCGACGACCTCGGCGGTGCGGTCGGCTGTGCAGGGGTGGACCTGGGCCTTGTAGTCGACGAGCCGGTCGGTGAACAGGGCCAGCCGCTCCGCGTCGGGGAGGATCCGGCCGGTGCGGTAGGCACGCGGGACCGGGGTGTCGGTGGCGGGCGCGAGAGCCAGGGCGTCCCGCACGCGGCCGAGCACCGTTTCGCGAGCGGTCGTCACTTCTCCTCCTCCTGCTGCTGGTTGCGCGAGTGTTCGTCGGCGGCCGCCCGCATGGTCGCCGCTCCCTCGGCCGAGGCCAGCCAGGAGCGGAAGGTCTGCCTGGGCGGGGCCGGGGTGTCACGGCTGTCGCTCCAGCCGTTGAACGGCGGAGGCAGACGGGAGATCTTCCCGTCACGTCCGGCGATGACGCGGCCGAGCCCCGACACCTTCTGCGCGGCGGTGAAGAGCTTCGGCCCCTTCATCACACCGGCCGCCGCCTTCATGGCGAGCTTCTCGGCCGTGGTACCGGACTGCTCGGTGTGCTGGTGGCGCAACTCGACCAGCAGCGACGGAATGTCGATCTTGACCGGGCAGGCGTCGAAACAGGCCCCGCAGAGGCTGGAGGCGTACGGCAGCGAGCTGTTGGGGTCGTCCTTGGCGGCGTGCATTCCGGCGAGCTGCGGGGTGAGGACGGCGCCGATCGGTCCGGGGTACGTCGATCCGTAGGCGTGTCCGCCGGCGCGCTCGTACACCGGGCAGACGTTGAGACAGGCCGAGCAGCGGATGCAGTTGAGTGCCTCGCGACCGATCCTGTCCGCGAGCGCGGCGGTGCGCCCGTTGTCGAGAAGCACCAGGTGGAAGGTCTGCGGCCCGTCGCCCGGGGTGACTCCGGTCCACATCGAGGTGTACGGGTTCATCCGCTCCCCGGTGGAGGAGCGCGGCAGCAGTTGCAGGAAGACTTCCAGGTCCTGGTAGCGCGGCAGCACCTTCTCGATGCCCATGACGGTGATCAGGGTGTCGGGCAGGGTCAGGCACATCCGCCCGTTGCCCTCCGACTCGACGACGGACAGGGTGCCGGTCTCGGCGATGCCGAAGTTGGCTCCCGAGACGGCCACCTTCGTCGTCATGAACTTCTCGCGCAGGTAGGCGCGGGCCGCGGCGGCGAGATGCGCGGGCACGTTGTCCAGGGACGGATCCACACCCGGGATCTCCTTGAGGAAGATCTCCCGGATCTCGTCCCGGTTGCGGTGGATCGCGGGCACCAGGATGTGCGAGGGCTTGTCGTGGGCGAGTTGCACGATGAGCTCGGCGAGGTCCGTCTCGTACGGGGTGATGCCGATGGATTCGAGGTGCTCGTTGAGCCCGATCTCCTGGGTGGCCATCGACTTGACCTTGATGACCTCCTTGCTCCCGGTCTCCTCGACCAGCCGGGCGACGATCTCGTTGGCCTCGCCGCCGTCCCGCGCCCAGTGGACCGTTCCGCCGCGTTCGGTGACCTTGCGCTCCAGCCCCTCCAGGAGTTCGGGGAGCCGGTTCATGGTGTCGGTCTTGATGGCCGATCCCGCGTCGCGCAGTTCCTCCCAGTCGGGCAGCTCGCCGGTGACGTCGAGGCGTTTGGCGCGGATGGTGCGGGTGGCCCTGCCGAGGTTGCGGCGCAGTTGTCCGTTGCCCAGGTCGTCGTGGGCCGCCGCGGGGAACGTCCGGTCGCCGCGCAGGTTGCCCGTCCCGTACGGGGAGCGGGGCGGGGTCGCGGGCATGCCGAGAAAGGTGCTGCTCATCGGGCGGCCTCCATCGGGAGATGCGGCGAGGTGCGGGTGGCGGAGAGGATCTGCGCCAGGTGCAGGGTGCGGGTGCCGGAGCTGATCCGGGAGAGTCCGCCGCCGATGTGCATCAGACAGGACGAGTCGCCGGCGGTGCACACATCGGCTCCGGTGGTGGCGATGTTGCGCATCTTGTCCTGGAGCATCGCGGTCGACGTGTCGGCGTTCTTGAGGGCGAAGGTGCCGCCGAATCCGCAGCAGGCGTCGGCCTCGGGCAGCTCGACCAGATCGATCGAATCGACGGCCCGAAGCAGCCGCAGCGGCTTGTCACCGACCCTGAGCATGCGCAGGGAGTGACAGGTGGGGTGGTACGTCACCCGGTGCGGGAAGTACGCGCCGACATCGGTGGCGTCCAGCACATCGACGAGGAACTCCGACAGTTCGTACGTCTTCGCCCTGACGGTGGCGACACCCGCGCGCAACGCCGCGTCGCCGTACCGTTCGGCGACGAGTGCGTGCTGGTGGCGGACCGAGCCGGCGCACGATCCCGACGGCATGACGACGGCCTCGATGGAGGCGTCACCGAACTGCTCGGCGAAATTGCGCACCAGCGGTACGGGTTCGCGCTGGTAGCCGGTGTTGACGTGCATCTGGCCGCAGCAGGTCTGCCCCGGCGGGAACACCACGCCGTGCCCCAGGCGCGCGAGCAGCACCGCGGTGGATTTCACCGCCTCGGGGAAGAGGGTGTCTCCCAGACAGGTGGCGAAGAGTCCGATGCGCATGGGTCTCCCCGATCATTTCTCTGCGTGATGTTCGGCGCTTTTTATGGTCCGACCATACTATCCTCAAGCCGGACCCCGGAAGAGGCCGACGCGCGCGGACGGCCGATCCCCTCTGGTGGCGCTCCACGCAGAAGCCGCCGCGGCGCCCGGGGCAGCGGGCATCGCGACGGCTCAGGTCAGGCGTCAGGGGGTGTGCGTCAGGCGTCGGCTTCAGGCGGTGGGCTTCTCGTCGACCAGCGTGCCGTGCAGCCCGCGGATGTGCGTCTCGACCACATCGGCAGCCCGAGCCCCCTCGCCCGCGCGCACCAGACGCAGCAGCTCGATGTGGTCGGCGTTGAGCGCGGCGGCCGTGGCCGGCCAGTCCTCCGCCGCCTCCAGGGCGCGCAGGATCAGCGGCCGGACCGACTCCCGCACCGCGGAGGTGAGGGTGGAGGTCAGCTCGTTTCCGGAGCTACGGGCGATCCTGACGTGGAACCGGGTGTCCAGGTCGTTGAACTCCGGCACCTCGACATCCGGCTCCCCCATCCGCACGACCAGCGCCTCGGCCTCGTCCAGATCGGCCGCGCAGGCGTGCAGTGCGGCGGCCTCGAAACTGGACCGCTCCAGGACCACGCGCGCCTCCAGCACGTCCTCCAGGCTGTAGCTGCCGAGGGCGAAGTGAAGCCTGAGCAGCCGGCCGAGCGCACCTTCGGGGTTGCGGACGATCCGCGCCCCGGCGTCCGGACCCCGGCCCGGCTGCGCCACCAGGACGCCGATGGTCTCCAGCACCCGCAGCGCCTCGCGCAGCGCGGAGCGGCTCACACCAAGGACCGGGGCGAGCTCCCGCTCGGGCGGCAGCCGGTCGCCGGCCTTGAGCTCACCGGCGAACACCCGCTGCTCGATGCTCTGGAGCACCAGCTCATGTGTGCGCGACTGCCGTACGGGCTGCCATTCGACGGGCATCCGCCACCCCCTGCCGCGGCCGGGGCCGTTCCCTGGGCCGACCGCTCTTGTCCGAATCTCCAACTATGTCACACATGACATGTGGTCGGACCAGAACGAGCGCCGCTCCCTCCGGCCTGCCTCAGTACGTCACGACGATGCGGCGGGCCACGCCGTCCACCCGCACCTGACCGCCATAAGGAATGACCACCTGGGGGTCCGTGTGGCCGAGATCGACATCGAAGACGGCCATGGTCCCGGGGGCGTACTCGTCCAACGCCCGCAAAACCGCCTGCCGTTGCAGCAGGCGGTACTCCTCCCCGTCCTCGGCTCCCAGCGGACGGTCGAAGGACCAGTTCTTCGCCCGACCCATCAGCAGTGCGGGGAACTGCTTCAGGAGTCCCCGCTCCCCCATGTTCCGCAGGATCCGGTACACCTCTTCGGCACGGGGCAGCTCCTCCGACGTCTCGAGGAACAGCACCCGGCCCGCGTACTCGGCGGCAGGCCGCATCTCCCGGTCCGCCATCAGCAGCCAGGCCAGGATCTCCAGGTTGCCGCCCCAGCTCGTCCCCTCGACCACCCGGTCGGCGTTGTGCCAGGTCCAGCCGTCGGCGGGCAGCATGTCGGGTTCGTGGTCGAAGGTCCGCGGGTCCTCCCAGCGCCTGTTGACGCTGCCGCTCTCCTTCGCCGGGGTGAGCTCGTAGGCCTCGTGGGTGAACAGTGCGGCCCGCAACGAGTCGGCTGTCATGGGGTGCATCGCGCCCGGGCGTCCCAGCTCGACCATCACCGATCCGCCGTGGTAGCCGACGATGCCCAGGTTGTCGAGGAACACCAGCAGATTGACGCAGTCGCTGTAGCCGAAGAACGGCTTGGGGTTGGCCCGCAGCAGTTCCCGGTCCAGATGCGGCAGCACGGTGATCATGTCGTCCCCGCCGATGCTGGCGATGACGGCCTTGATCCCGGGGTCGGCGAAGGCCGCGTGGATGTCGGCGGCCCGTTCCTGGGGCGAGGAGCCCATCTTCCGGGTGCACGGGTACTCCACCGGTTCCAGCCCGTACTCCTCTCGGAGTCTGCGCAGCCCCAGCTCGTGCGGGACCGGGAGGATGCCGGGAAGGCCGGACGAGGGGGACAGTACGGCGACGCGGTCACCGGGGCGGGGCTTGGCGGGATAGCTGGGGAGCGTCATGTCCGGAGCCTAGGAGGTACCACGACCGGCCGTCCGCCGAATAGCCGCCGCTGGATCATGGGGTGTTGACCGGCGTGCCCTGGTGGAAGTACAGCCGCCAGCGCGACTCCGTCCGCCGCCAGATCGAATGACGCCGCACCCTGCCGCCGTCGCTCTCCGTCACGAACGTCAGGTGGACGAGGCCGGGGGCCAGCAGCGTGCCGGACATGTCGGTGGCGGCGATCGGAACGGGAGCACGCCGGCCGTCGGCGGAGGTGACGACGAGGATCGACACCCCGTCATAGCGCCGCCCGGACGCGCCGAGCTCGAGGAACTCCGGGTCGAGGAGTTCGGTCACCGCGTCGGGCAGTGCCCGCACGTCCGGATCGAGCAGCCGCAGCTCCCCCTCGACGGCGGCCCGTACGGACCGCTCCTCCTCATCGTTTCCACTCATGCGGAAACCCTAGGGCCTTCCTCCCCCTCTTCCTCCCCTGGCCCGCACGGTCGTTTGCCGTGCCGTCAAGCCAGGACCAGCAGGTCCATCCAGCTGACGGCCGGCCGGTCCGGTTCCTGCGCCGCGGCCCGCCGCAGCCGCCGCATCCCGCTCTCGAACTCCTTGTCCGTGAGACCGCGGAGTTTCGCATCGGTGTCCCGCCGGATCCGGTCGGCGAAGTCGGTCAGGCTCGGTGCGCTCTCCTGCGGCACCGCGTGCAGCGCGACCCGGGTGAAGCCCGCCGCGCCGAACGCCGCGCAGGTCTGCTCGACGGTCGGATAGCCGTCGACGATGCGCGCGGTCCCGGGGAAGAACCGCACCCGCAGGTCCCGCGTGCACCGGCCGGGGAACGAGTTGCGGATCAGTACCGGTGCCCCCGGCTTCAGCGCCCTGCGTATCTCCCGTGCCGCGGCGGGCAGATCGTCGATGTGGTGGACGACCGAGCCGAGCCAGGCGGCGTCCGCGCATCCGTCCGGCACCGGCAGTTCCTCGGCGCGACCGTCCAGCGCCTCGATGTCCGCGGTCCGCGGGATCAGCGCACGCATGGCACCGGCCGGCTCCACCGCCAGCACCCGCACCCCGAACCAGTCGGCGAAAGCGGCCGAGAAGGCCCCCGTACCGGCCCCGACATCCAGAACGACCGCCCCCGGCGCCAGTGGCACCTCGGCCGCGACGGCCGCACGCCATGCGGTGAGTCCGTCGCGCGGTATCTCCCGGGCGATCCGGTAATCTTCGGCAAACCGACGGTCGGGAGCAGTCGCTTCCATGTGCCCTCAATCCTGCCGTGGTCGACGGGCCGGGCGAACCGCTTCCGCGGGCCACCGCGCCCTGTCGCGGATGCTAGCGAGCTTCGCCATCAATCGTCTAGACCAGAACGTCTGGACCGGAACCAGGCATGAGGCGTGGGCGAGAGGGGAGGCGAGCCTCAGCCGTCCGTCCGTTCGATCCGGTCCATCCGGTGCATCTGCTTCATCGGATTCTCACGCAACCCGGCTACGGTGGCTGCCGTGACGCAGACGACCCCGCCCGGCTGGCATCCAGACCCCGGGTACACAGGATTTGGCCCCATCCAGGAACGCTGGTGGGACGGCAGCCAGTGGACCGATCACCTCCGCGTGCCGCCGACGGCCGTCCGCAGCCGCCGGATACGCATCGGTGCCGGCATAACCGCCGGTGTGGTGGTACTCGCCGCCATCGGCGGTGGCCTGTACGTGCTGAGCGACCAGCCCGGCAAGAAGACGGACAACACGGCCACCGCCCCGTCCGCTTCACCCACCCCACCGCCCAGCCGGCAGCCCGGCTCACCGCGCGGCAGCGGTGGCAGCGACGGCGGCGGGAACGAGAGCCCCGAACAGCAGCAGCCGCAGACCGAGGACGGCTACGCCACGGACATGGCGAGCGGAATCAGCATCCCGGTCCCCGACGGCTGGACGGGCGAGTCGGGCATGGGTGCGGGGGTGACCACCGGTACGTACGCCTGTCCCGGGGACACCACGCAGAAGTGCGTCCGCGGCGGAGTGTTCTCCGTCCCGGCCGTGGCGCTGAAGCTGAGCACCAAGACCGCGAAGGCCACGGCCGAGAAGGACATCGCGGCCAACGCGAAGGCATCGTACGGCGAGAAGATCTACGGCGGCATCACCTCACACACGGAGTTGAAGTCCGAAGCGGTCACGGTGGCCGGCCAGCAGGGCTACCGGGTGCGCTGGAAGGTGGTGACGAAGAACGGTGACGACGGGTACGTCGAGTCGCTGGCCTTCCCCTCCCCCCAGGCCAAGAGCATGTTGATCGTGGTCCGTTCGGGCTTCGACATCAACACCAAGGCACCGGCCCTGTCCGTCCTGGACGACATCACGAAGGGCATCAAGGCCGCCTCGGGCGCGGGTTCCGGCCCCGGCACCACGGCATAGTCACTGTCGCGGGGGGGGTGGGGGGTGCCGGTCGGCCCGGGTGAGTACCCGGGCCGACCGGACTGAGTACGCCGCCCGATCCGGCACCGGTCCGTCGCTGCTGGAATGGGGCCATGGCTCCTGACACACCGCGCCCCCGCATGCAGCACGTCACCAGTGCCGGCACCACACTGGCCGTCACGCTGGCTCCGCTGGTGATCGGGGTCCTGCTGGCCCGGACGATGGCCCTGGACCCCCATACGCCCGTGAACGCGCTGATCACCCGGGGCGGCCGTGGCGCGGGTGTCTCACCCGCCGAGTGGCGCGGCTGCGGCCGGAGCGCGCTCCGGCGGTGCCGAAGGACATGGCAGCCCCGCACCGGGACCTCGGGGCGCGCTGCCGATGCCTCGGCGCCGGCCGGGGGCCGCTCCCACGGCCGTACTCAGCCGATCCGGTAGACGAACGAGGGCCACGGCTCTACCGTCGCCCGCTGCCAGGCCTGCCGGGCTCCCTCCGGTTCCCGGGCGCGCGCACGGGCGAACGCGGTGACGCAGGCCGCGTGCACGTCACTGCGTCCGGTACGCCCGGTGAGCCGGTGGATACGGTTCAGAGCCGCCGCGGCCTCGGCCGGGCGACCCGCGTCGAGGTGGGCGTCGACCGCCGGCGCCCAGAGCGGCGGCGAGCCCCGACAGCGCGGCGTCCAGATCTGCCGCGTACCGCTCGCGGCCTCCCGTCTCCATCAGCGTCCGCAGAAGTCGCGGATCGCCCAGCGACTGCGGCTCCTCGGCCGGGCCCTGCACCGTACCGGGAGCGAAGCGGAGGCGGAGGCCTGCTTCACGGAGGCCGAGATCCCGGTGCTCCTGACCGTCGGGTTCCGCCGAACGCCGCGTGATCTCCAGCGCCTCGCGGGCGGCGGCCACCGATCCGTCGCCTGTGTCCATACGAAGCAGATGGGTACTGAGCGCGGCCAGTGTCCCGGCCAACTCCGGCTCGTGGGCGGCGGGATCACGTTCGGCAGCACGTCGGTACAGCGCCACGCTGCGCTCGGCGGCCGCCACGGACTCACTCAACTCCATCGGCCTCCCCGCGAAAACCGGTTCCCTTCCCCGTACCCGCCTCCCTAGACTCGCCACGAACCCGCGCGCCGCCATCACGACATGGCGCGCACCGTGACCAGCGAGGGGAGACCTGCCGTGCGCTACCGCACCGCTGTCGTCGTTCCCCTGTCGCGGTACGAGGTGATTTTGGTGTCTACCTCCGCCCGGCGCCGGCTGCGCGGCCGGCCCCGGACACCCGTGACGAACACCTGAGCCTCTTGCACTCACTGACGAACCGTCATAGCTGCGGCGCCCCGTGCGGCGTGCCGCGGCCAAGGGTTCCGCCGGCCTGAGAGCAGGCCTCCTCGTCCGGGGATCGCGCCGTCTACTTCCGGATCACTCCGAAGGGCACGGACCGTGCGTACCGAACTGCACCGTCACCTCACCAGCGAACTGAGCGGCGTTCGCAACCTGGGCATCCTCGCCCATGTCGATGCCGGCAAGACCACCGTCACCGAGCGGATCCTCTACGCCACCGGCACCACCCACAAGCGCGGCGAGGTCCATGACGGGACGACCATCACCGACTTCGACCCGCAGGAACGCGACCGGGGCATCACCATCTTCGCCGCTGCGGTGAGTTGCACGTGGGCGGACCACCGGATCAATCTGATCGACACTCCGGGGCATGTCGACTTCGCCGACGAGGTCGAGCGTTCGCTGCGGGTGCTCGACGGTGCGATCGCGGTGTTCGACGCGGTCGCGGGCGTGGAGCCGCAGAGCGAGTCGGTGTGGCGCCAGGCCGATCGGCACGCCGTGCCGCGCATCGCGTTCGTCAACAAGCTCGACCGCGTCGGCGCCGACCTCGACACCGCGGTCGCCTCGATCCGCGAGCGGCTGCACACGGTGCCGTTGGTCGTCCAGCTTCCGATCGGGGACGAGGAGCGGTTCACCGGTGTGGTGGATCTGTTGCGCATGCGGGCACTGGTGTGGGCCGACGGCAGTGACACGTACGAGGAGGGAGAGGTACCCGATGGGCTGCGGGAGGAAGCGCAGCGGCGCCGCCGGCTGCTGGAGGAGGCGGTGGCGGAACTCCACCCGGTCGCCCTGGAGGAATTCTGTGCACGCTCCACGCTCTCCGCACGGACGTTGGCCGAGGCGTTGCGCGATCTGACCCGTGCCGGTGAGGGCGTCGTCGTGCTGTGCGGTTCGGCCTACCGCAACCGCGGTATCGAGCCGCTGCTGGAGGCCGTCGTGGCCTATCTGCCCTCCCCGCTGGACGTGCCGCCGGTACGCGGCACGCTCGGCGGCGCGGTGCAGGAGCGGGCCGCCGATCCGGCGGCTCCGTTCGCCGCGCTGGCGTTCAAGGTGAACGCGACCGCGACGGGCCGGCTGACCTGTCTGCGGGTCTATTCGGGCACGCTCAGGAAGGGGGAGACGGTGCTGGACGCCGGCACCCGGCGCAGCGAGCGCGTCGGCCGGATCCTGCGGGTCCAGGCGGACCGGCATGTCGATGTGGACGAGGCGGTGGCCGGGGACATCGTCGCGGTGATCGGCCTCAAGGCCGCCCGGGCCGGTGCCACCCTGTGCGCGCCGGGCGCCCCGTTGGTCCTCGAACCGCCCGCCGTGGCCGATCCGGTCGTGTCGGTCGCGGTCGAGGCCTGCCGGAGCACCGACACGGAGCGGCTGATATCGGCACTGACGCGGCTGGCCGAGGAGGACCCGTCGCTGGCGGTGCGGACGGACCCCGAGACCGGTCAGACGGTGCTCTCGGGCATGGGTGAACTCCACCTGGAGGTGGCGGTGGAGAAGATCCGCCGCGCCCATGGCCTGGAGCTCCGGGTCGGGCGGCCGCAGGTCGCCTTCCGGGAGACGGTCGTGCGTGGTGTGTCGGGTCTGGTGTACCGGCACGTCAAGCAGGACGGAGGGGCCGGTCAGTTCGCCCATGTCGTTCTCGACGTCGAGCCGTTGGAGTCCGTCGACGGTCATGACGGTGCGGGCGGGGCGGAGTTCGTGTTCCGCTCGGCCGTCGTCGGCGGCCGGGTTCCGCAGGAGTACGTCCGAGCGGTGGCGGCCGGCTGCCGTGACGCTCTGGTGGAGGGTCCCGTCGGCGGGCATCCGGTGACCGGGGTGCGGGTGACGCTGACCGACGGCGCCACCCATCCCAAGGACTCCTCTGAGTTGGCGTTCCGCACCGCCGGGCGGTTGGCGCTCCGGGAGGCGCTGCGTGGTTGCGCGATGGTGGTGCTGGAGCCGGTGGCCGAGGTCACGGTCACTGTGCCCGACGACGCCGTCGGCGGGGTGCTCGGCGACCTGGCCGCACGGCGTGGGCAGGTGTCCGGCTCCACGGCGCGGCCCGGTACGGCGGTGATCACGGCGACAGTGCCGCTGGCCGAGATGTTCGGTTACGCGACCCGGTTGCGCAGCCGGACCCAGGGCCGGGGGACGTTCACCACCCGGGCCACCGGCTATGCCCCGGCGCCGGGAACGGTGTCGGGCCCGGGACCGGCCCGGTAGCCCGCGGGACCGGCCCTGTGTGCGGGCAGCTCTCGGGCTGCCCGCACACGGGGAGGGTCGGTGGGGTCAGGCCCCGGGGACGGGGAAGGTCGGGTACTCCACCCCGGAGACGTGCTGGACGACCCGGACGACCTGGCAGGAGTAGCCGAACTCGTTGTCGTACCAGAGGTAGAGGATCGCGTTGTCGCCGTCGACCTGGGTGGGGCCGGCGTCGACGATGGAGGCGTGGCGTGAGCCGATGAAGTCGCTGGAGACCGCGTCCGGGGCGGTGGTGAAGTCGATCTGGCGCTTGAGCGGCGACGTCAGCGACACCTCGCGGAGGTGGTCGAGGACCTCGGTGCGGGTGGTCTCGCGCCCGAGCTTCAGGCTGAGGATCGCGATCGAGACGTCGGGCACGGGGACCCGGATCGAGCTGCCGGTGATCGTCGCGTCGAGGTCGGGCAGCGCCTTGGCGACGGCGGACGCCGCACCGGTCTCCGTGATGACCATGTTGAGCGGCGCCGAGCGGCCGCGGCGGTCGGAGCTGTGGTAGTTGTCCAGCAGGTTCTGGTCGTTGGTGAACGAGTGGATCGTCTCCACGTGACCGCGCAGGACGCCGTACTCGTCGGCCATCGCCTTCAGCGGCGGGACGATCGCGTTGGTGGTGCAGGATGCGCAGGAGATGATCTGCTCGTCCGGCTTGATCATGTCGTGGTTGACGCCATGGACGACGTTGGGGACGTCGCCCTTGCCGGGCGCGGTGAGGACGACCTTGGCGACGCCCGGGCGCAGGTGCTGCGACAGTCCCTCGCGGTCGCGCCACCTGCCGGTGTTGTCGATGAGGACGGCGTCCTTGATCCCGTACGCCGTGTAGTCCACCGTCGTCGGGTCGTCGGAGTAGATCACCTTGATCTCGTTGCCATTGGCGATGATCTTGTTGTTCGCCTCGTCGACGGTGATCGTGCCCTGGAACTGACCGTGGATGGAGTCGCGGCGCAGCAGTGAGGCACGCTTCACGATGTCCTGGCCGGCGCCCCTTCGGACGACGATGGCACGCAGCCGCAGTCCGTTGCCGGAGCCCGCCTTCTCGATGAGCAGCCGGGCGAGGAGGCGGCCGATGCGGCCGAATCCGTAGAGGACGACGTCGCGCGGCTCACGACGCTCGATCTTGTCGGCCCCCGTGGCGCCGGCGACGGCCCCGGCGGTGAACTCCGCCTCGGAGAGTCCGCGGTCGTCGGTCCGGTACGTCGCGGCGAGCATGCCGATGTCGATCTGGGAGGGGCCGAGATCGAGGGTGGTGAGCGCCTTCAGGAACGGCAGCGTCTCGGTCACCGAGAGCTCCTCACCGGCGATCTGCCGGGCGAACCGGTGGGTCTTGAGGATGCTGACCACCGACTTGTTCACCAGGGAGCGGCTGTGCAGCAGGACGGTGACGTCCCGCTCCCGGTGCAGCTTCCCGATGATCGGGATCATCGACTCCGCGATCTCCTCGCGGTTCTTCCAGTTGGTGAACGAGTCGTCATTGACAGTCACAGGTTCATCTTTCGAGCTAGGCGGCGCTCATATGGTAACCCGCCGCTGTTTTGATCTTCCAAACGGTGTCGTGATCGCCGACGCCGGCACCGATGAGTCCGACGCGCATGCGCGAACGCCCCCGATTCACGTCGTCGGCGAACGGAAGAAATCAGGGTTTTGTTCTGACATATATACGTACAGAGCTTGAGTCGAACCTGCGGCATACTTGACCCGTGGCACAACGTCTTGAGGAGCCCGCTATGGAGTCGATCACCAGGCTGATCACCATCGACCGAAGCAGCCCGGTGCCGCTGTACTTCCAGGTCGCACAGCAGCTTCAACAGCTCATCGAGTCCGGCACGCTGGCACCGGGAACGCGGCTGGAGAACGAGATCGCCCTGGCGGACCAGTTCGGGCTCTCCCGCCCCACGATGCGCCAGGCCATGCAGCACCTGGTGGACAAGGGGCTGCTCGCACGCAAGCGGGGGGTGGGGACCCAGGTCGTCAACAACCGGGTGCGCAGGCAGATCGAGCTGACCAGCCTGTTCGAGGATCTCAAGCGCGACGGCCGACGGCCGCGTACCGAAGTGCTGTCCATGCGGACCGTGCCCGCCTCCGCCAGGGTGGCGGCCGCCCTCAAGCTCGAGCCCGGCGCCGACACCGTGGCCCTGCGCAGGCTGCGTTACGCGGACGACGAGCCCATAGCGGTCATGGAGAACCACCTGCCGACGGATCTGCTGGGCCTGACCGAGGAGGAGCTCACCGGGCACGGCCTCTACGAACTGTTCAGGCGGGCCGGCATCTCGCTGCGGACCGCCGACCAGACCATCGGGGCGCGCCGGGCCACCGCGGCGGAGTCCCGACTGCTGGGCGAGTCCCGCGGCGGCACGCTGCTCACCATGGAGCGCACGGTGCTCGGCGACGCGGGGCGCCCGCTGGAGTTCGGCTCGCACCTGTACCGGGCGTCGCGGTACTCGTTCGAGATGACGCTGACCGCGCGCTGAACCGCGCAGTCGGGCGCCTGCCGGGCATCGGGGGCCGCCCTCGCACGGCCACCCGCTTCAGCGGCTGGAGCGGCGGGTGTTGAGCCGGGCTGCCTGGCGGGTCAGGTGATCGCGCTCGGCGAGGTTGGGTGCCTTCCGGGCCGCCTCCGCGTACAGCCGTGCCGCTGTCGTCAGTTCGCCGTCACGCTCGTGGAGGTACGCGGCCACCGCGTCATGGCGGGGCAGCGATTCGTCGAGCACCGCGAGCGCGGCCAGGCCGGCACCCGGTCCGTCGGCCTGGCCGACGGCCACCGCGCGGTTGAGCCGGACAACCGGGCTGTCGGTCAGGCGCACGAGCTCGTCGTACCACTCGACGATCTGCGCCCAGTCGGTCTCCTCCGCGGTGGGTGCGTCGGCGTGGAGTGCCGCGATGGCGGCCTGGGCCTGGAACTCGCCCAGCCGGTCGCGGGCGAGGGCGGTCTGCAGGATTTCGACGCCCTCGGCGATCAACACGGTGTCCCACCGGCCGCGGTCCTGCTCGGCGAGCGGCACCAGGCTGCCGTCGGGCGCGGTCCGGGCGGTACGCCGGGCGTGGTGGAGCAGCATGAGGGCGAGCAGCCCCGCCACCTCGGGATGGTCGATCGCGGCCGCGAGCTGCCGGGTGAGCCGGATGGACTCGGCGGCGAGGTCGACATCGCCGGAGTAGCCCTCGTTGAAGACCAGGTAGAGGACGCGCAGCACGGTGGCGACATCGCCGGGCCGGTCGAACCTTCCCCTGGCTCTCGGCTTCGTGCGATCAGGGGATACCCCACTCCCGGAGACGGTGCGCTTGGCCCGGCTGATGCGCTGCGCCATGGTCGCCTCGGGCACCAGGTAGGCGTCGGCGATCTGGCGGGTGGTCAGCCCGCCGACGGCGCGCAGCGTGAGCGCGACCGCGGACGACGGTGTCAGTGACGGGTGGGCGCACAGGAAGTAGAGCTGGAGCGTGTCGTCCACCGCGGACACGGGTCCGGGCGCCGTCTCCTCGCCGACGAGGTCCTCACGCCGTCGGCGGGCGGTGTCCGCCCGGGTCGCGTCGAGGAACCGGCGCCAGGCCACGGTGACCAGCCAGCCCTTCGGGTCCCGGACGGGGTGCGCCCCGCTCGAAGAGCTCGGGGAAGGGTCGGCCGGCCAGACGCGGACCGCCTCGGCCAGCGCGTCCTGCACGGCGTCCTCGGCCGCCGCGAAGTCGGCTCCGCGGCGGACGAGGATCCCGAGCACGCTCGGCGTGAGGCTCCGGAGCAGGAGCTCGTTCATCTGAGAGGTCACTCCGTGATGGTGGGCGGCGCGGTCAGGAACGGGCGCAGCTCCAGCCACTCGTGGATCGGCTTCCCGCCCGCCCCGGGGGCGGCCGACAGTTCCCCCGCCAGCTCGACGGCGCGCTCGTAGCTGTCGACGTCGATCACCATCCAGCCGGCGATGAGGTCCTTGGTCTCCGCGAACGGGCCGTCGGTGACCGGCGGGCGGCCCTCGCCGCCGTACTGGACGAACGTTCCGCCGGGTGCGAGCGCCTGGCTGTCGACGAACTCACCGGTCCTCTCCAGCCGGGCCGCGAAGTCGTTCATGTACTGCATGTGGGCCGCGATCTCCTCCGGCGTCCACCGGTCCATCGGCACATCGTTGACCGGGGTCGGGGCGCCGCGGTAGTGCTTGAGAAGCAGATACTTGGCCATGGTGTTCTCCTCGGCGCTGGTGCGAACCGTTGTGGTCGCGTTCACTGCGGGGACGGAGCCAGTCACGGGTTCTCGACATCGTCGGCCGAACTGTTCCGGCTCTCCTGGAGGAGGTCGGCAGCGACCAGGCAACTGAATCATGAGAAGGCCTCGCGCGCGGGTTCATGAGGAGCAGGCCGGGCTGCTCGGCCGGCCTTGATCAACAGCGCTCGTGGCAGCGTGCGGCGCCGTGCGTGTTGAACGTGCCGTGCGTGCCGTTCAGGTGCGCTGCCCCCGCCCGGTCCCCATGGGGCATGTCCGTCACACGCGCGTCCAAGGGCTGCCGCCGGGCAGGAAGCCCGCTCGCCGGGGACCATCACGGCGTGAGACCTCGCTCGCGGACGGTGTCCCGCCCCTGCCAGGAATGGCTGCTGCACCGCTGTTCCTCATCGACCGGCTGCTGGGACGCCCGTTCCCCCGGATGGGTGATCACCGTGGAGCCTTCGGTGCGGGGGGCGCTCCTGCCGTCGTGTCGCCGTCCCGGAGGATCGGCCGGCTTCCCCCGATCCAACCAATGGAGCAGCATTCCCGTGCATGGGCCGGCCCAGGTCAGACTTCCTCGCCGTAGGCGAGTTCGCTCGCGAGGAACGCCGCGCCCACGACTCCTGCCCGGGGCCCGAGTTCGGACATGACGATCGGCAGATTGCCGGTGGCCAGCGGCAGTGAGCGTTTGTACACGACGCTGCGGATCTCGGCGAGCAGCGGGTAGCCGAGCCCGGTCAGACCACCGCCGATCACGATCATCGACGGGTTCATGAAGTTGACCAGGGTGGCGAGGACCTGCCCGACCCGGTGGCCGCCGGCCCGGACGAGGCCGACGCTCGCGCTGTCACCGCCGGACGCGCACTCCGCGACGTCCAGGGCGGTCAACACCCCTCGCTCGGCGAGTCGTTCGGCGAGGGCCGGTGACTGGCCGGACCGTGCGGCCTCTGTGGCGTCCCTGGCCAGGGCGGCTCCGCCGAAGTACGCTTCCAGACAGCCGGTGTTCCCGCAGGAGCAGAGGGGCCCGTCCGTCTCGGCCTCCACCTGAATGTGCCCGATGTCCCCGGCACAGCCCTCCGCGCCCCGGTAAATACGGCCGTGGTGCTGCATGCCGGAACCGATGCCGCTGCCGATCTTCACGAAGAGCAGATGGTCGACGGTCCTCGCGACCCCGCTGTGCCGCTCCCCGAGGGACATCACGTTGACGTCGTTGTCCACGACGACGGGACAGTCGTGCGCGCGGGCGAGGGTGTCACGTACGGGAAAGCGGTTCCACCCCACCATGATCGGCGGCGATACGGGTATGCCGTCCCGGAAGCTGACAGGACCCGGCAGCCCTATGCCGATGGCGTCCAGCCGCGTGTAGTGCCCCTGGTCGGCCATCGCGCGCAGTAATGCGCTGATGCGGCCGAGTACGGCGACCGGCCCGGAGCGGATGTCGGCGGGCTCGGAGCAGGAGGCGACCGGTGTGAGCGTGCCGTCGGTGATCTCGATGTCGACGGAGCTGGCGCCCAGGTCGACGGCCGCGAACCGCAGACCGGGGTCGAGCTGGACGAGGGTGGAGCGCCGCCCACCGCGCGACGCGGCGGGGCCCGCCTCGCTGACCCGCCCGGCAGCGACCATGCGGTCGAGTTCGCTCAGCAGCCGCGGGCGCGGAACCTCCAGCCGGTCCGCGAGTTGAGCGCGGGACAGTGGGCCGTTCTCACGCAGCAGGCTCAGCACGCGGTACTGGATGTTCACGGACTCACTTCCTCTGGGCGCCTTCGGACAGCTTTCGGGAGGTGTCGTGGGGGCGGGACGCGGGTGGCTTTCAGGAACTTTTTCACAGAACGCCGGACGTTGCTGCCTTGGTGGTGGAACACGGCTTGCCAAGGAGGCACGGCCCGGAGCCGGGCCCCGCGACGGGGCCGGGTACGGGCGCAGGACTGCCCCGCCGGTGAGAGCGGGGCAGTCCTGTCGGTGCCCGGTGTCAGCCGGTGGCGCCTGTCCTCAGCGCCCGGGCGTCCCGTGCCAGGGCCGCGGCCGCCGCACTGTCGGACACCAGGGCGGTGTCGGCCGTGTAGTCGGCGAACGACTCCAGCACGGCCGCGGCCTGGCTGGTGCGGCCCGCGTCGGCGTGCGCCTCCGCCTGGCCGAGCCGCACGGTCAGCCGCTGCTGTCCCTGCGCCGTGATCAGGCCGTCGGCCCGCAGATGCGTGATCAGCGCGCGGATGTCCGCGTAGGAGGTACGGGTGGTGAAGGCCACCGTCTTCGTGGTGGTGTTGCCGGCCCTGTCCCGGGCCTTGACCGTGAGGTCATGGTTCCCCAGGGGCAGCCGCCACAGCTCCTGTGCCTGGCCGGAGGTGACGGCCTTGCCGTCCAGGGTGGCCGTCGCGGTGGCCCCGCCGGAGATGTCGTCCGCCGCCGAGAAGACCGGGATCGGACGCGTGGAGTCCCCGTGGACGCCCGCGTCGAGACCGGTGGCCGTCACCGTGGGACCGGTGCGGTCGATCCGTACGGTGAGCGAACCTGCCTCGGAGACGTTGCCGCCGTTGTCGGTCGCCCGGTAACGGACGGTGGTAGCACCCTCCTTGGACAGGGTGACAACGGCGTTGGCCGACTGCCAGGTCTTCCCGTCGTCGACCGAGTACTGACGGCTGGCGACCGTCCCGTTGTCGGTGGCGGAGACCGTGAGCGACACGTTGCTGGTGTACCAGCCTTCGTCACCGTTGGGCCGGGGCGGGTTGAGCGTGGCGGTGACCTTGGGTGCGGTCTTGTCCGCGACACCCGCGCCCTGGAAGGTCAACGAGTCCAGCTCGACACCGCCGGAGCTGGTGACGAAGAGCTCGCCGGATCCCGAAGGAGCCTTCGAGAGATCGGTCGTGACGGTCTGCCAGCCATCCGCACCGGCGACCGGTACCGTGGCGAACGGCTCGGCGTCGGCCGATCCCCAGCGCAGCGCCAGCGTGCCGGAGCCACTGGCGCGGGTCTTGACCCCGTTGATCCCTGCGAACGACACCGGGTCGTACGCGATCCAGTCCCCCGCGTCGAACGAGGTCAGCTTGCGCTGTCCGGACGCCGTGGGGTCGTCCGTGATCGTGACGCCCTGCGCGGAGTCGTAGTGTTCGCCCTGCATCAGTGCCGGGTTGAGCACCACCTGGGCGTCGCTGGTCGCCGGCGGCACGCCGCCCGAGCCCTTGTCGGTGTAGGTGATCCCGAGGACGCCGAAGACGTTCTCGGTGTCGCCGTGCCCCGCGTCGGTCGGCGTCGCGATGCCGCCCGTGCAGCCGGTGCCGCTGTTGACCGGGTGTCCGTGCTGGTTGTGCCCGAGACCGAAGGTCCAGGCCGCCTTGGCACAGTCCGGCGTGTTGCCGTCCTCAGGGTCCTCGACGGATATGGCGTAGGGTACGGCGTCGCCCCAGCTGAAGAAGCCGCCGTCGGGCGGTGAGGTGATCCGGATCGTCGGCGCGGTGTTGCCCACGGTGATCTGACGGCTGGACAGCCCGGACTTGCCCTGCGGGTCGGAGACCTTGAGCCGGGCCTGGAACTGCCCGTTCTCCGGGTACGTACGGGTAACCGTGGGGCCGGTGGCGTCGAAGGTGCCGTCGCCGTCGAGGTCCCACTGGTAGGTGAGTTCGCCGTTCTCCGGGTCGCTGGAGCCGGTGGCGCTGAACGCGACCGTGAGCGGTGCCTGGCCGGACGTCCTGTCTGCCTTGATCACCGCGGTGGGCGCCTTGTTGCCCTCGGCGTAGTCGATCCGGTAGAGACCGGCGTCGGGGTTCTGACGGAAGAAGCCGTCGCCGTAGTCGAGGACGTAGAGCGAGCCGTCCGGGCCGAACTCGATGTCCATCGGGTTGTCCCACGGCGGGATGCCGTTCTGCGACCGCTCGCTGTTGGGCAGGAAGTTCTCCAGCTTGCTGACGGGGCCGTCCGGTCCCTCGAGCGTGAGCGCGGCCACGTAGTCCTGGGAGAACTCCGCGAGGAACGCCTTGCCGTCCCAGTACTTCGGGAACTTGCCCGGCGAGGTGTTGTCCGCGTCGTAGTGGTAGACCGGCCCCCCCATCGGGGCCTGGCCGCCCGGGCCGCCGGGACCGCGGAAGGCGGTCAGCTCGGGCCACGGCTGGTCGGTGTCCCGGTCGCCGTACCAGAGGGTGGCCGGTGCGGCCGCGGGCAGCTCGGTCAGGCCGGTGTTCCAGCGCGAGTCGTTGACCGGTGCCGCGCAGTCGAAGGCGGGGCCGGGCGTCAGGGTGGCGAAGTCGAAGTCCCGGTAGGGATGGGTGTTGTCACCGACGCAGAACGGCCAGCCGCTGTTCAAGGCCTTGCTCGTGGTGTTCCACTCGACGTATCCCATTGGCCCGCGGTTCGGGTCGGCGTTTCCGGCGTCGGGGCCGTAGTCGCCCCACATCACGGCGTCGGTCTCACGGTCCACGGCCAGCCGGAACGGGTTGCGCAGGCCCATCACGAAGATCTCGGGACGGGTCTTGGCCGTGCCCGGCTCGAAGAGGTTGCCCTCCGGGATGGTGTAACTGCCGTCCTCCTGGACGTCGATCCGCAGGATCTTGCCCCGCAGGTCGTTGGTGTTGCCCGAGCCGCGGCGCTCGTCGAGACCCGGGTTGTAGCCGGCCGCGTCGTTGATCGGCGTATAGCCGTTGACGTTCGGGCCCGACGCCGGGGTGTTTCCGCCGGTGGAGAGGTAGAGGTTGCCGTGGCTGTCGAAGTCGACGTCACCCGCGACATGGCAGCACTGGCCGCGGTTGGTGCCGATCCGGATGATCTCCTGTGCGGTGGAGAGGTCGAGCTTGTCGCCGGTCCACTTGAAGCGGGCCAGGGAGTCGTATCCCTCCCACTGCTTCCAGTACGCGTCCGTCTGACCGGCGGGCAGCTTCTCCGGTGCCGAGCCGGCCGGGGTGTTCAGCGGTGGCGAGTAGTAGAGGTAGACCCACTTGTTGGTGGCGAAGTCCGGGTCGAGCGTGACCGTCTGCAACCCCATCTCGGAGTTCTGGTACACGTCGATGTGGTTGATGACCTTCGTGACACCGGTGCCGGGGTCGGTCATCCGCAGGTCGCCGTTGCGGGCGGTGTGCAGGACGCGGCTGTCGGGCAGCACGGCGAGGTCGATCGGCTCGCCGGTGTCCTTCGACAGGGTGACCTTCTCGTAGTTCGACCAGTCCAGGGCACTCTCGTGGTCCGGGTGCGCCTGGGCGGCGGGCGCGATGGCCACACTGCCCAGCGCGGGCAGTGCTACGAGCAGGACCCCCGTGATCAGGCGTCTCAGGGTGCGGTGCACGGTGATGTGTCTCCTCGATCGCTGGCGGTAAGGAGCGGTCGCACGAGGCGCCTCCGCGCGCGGGGGCGCCTCGTGTTCTTCGGCGGGAGAGACTCCTGTCAGTCGAGGAGCCCCTTGATCGCGGTGAAGCTGCGGTCCGCCGCGCCGAGCGAACCCGGCGGATTGGGCTGGGTATTGGGCGCCGTGTCCTGTTCCCAGATCCCGATGTGCGAGGCGCGCGGCCCGATGTCGCGGATGAACTTCTCGTACGGAAGGTCTCCGGCGCCGAACTCGACGATGTCGTAGCCGTTGCCGCTCGCCGCGTTGGCGTCGCCGTCCTTCATGTGGAACAGCGGGTAGCGGTAGGGCTGGTTGCGCACGTACGCGGCCGGGTCGAATCCGGGCCAGCGGTACTGGCCCACGTACGCCCAGTAGATGTCCAGTTCCAGATAGACGTGGCGCGGGTCGGTGTTCTTGAGGAACACGTCGTACAGCCGGACCGACGGCTGGTCGGTGGCGAACGCGAACTCGCCCGAGTGGTTGTGCTGGTAGAGCTTCAGGCCGCGCGCGGTCGCTGCGGCGCCCCAGACGTTGAACTCGTCGGCGGCGGCGCGGTAGGCCGCGACGGTGTTGGTGTCCGAGGGCGCGTTGGCGGTGCCCAGGTGCGGCATGCCGAGGAGCTCGGCGGCGTCCAGTTCGCCCTGGAGGTTGTTGCGCAGATTGCCGATGCCGACGTGGCTGCCGACCGCACGCAGCCCGTTGTCGTCGAGCAGCGTGCGGATCTCCCGGAGGGTGATCTGCCGGCCCAGGATGGAGGTGGACTGGGTGTATCCGGCGAACTCGATCTCCTGGTAGCCGATCCGGGCCAGTTCGGCGAGGACGACGGCGAAGCCGAGCGAACTGACCTTGTCGCGGACGCTGTAGAGCTGGATGCCGATGCGGTCCTTGGGGATGGACAGCGAACTCGACGCGGCGGCGGAGGTCGCGGCGGCCCCGGTGACGGATGCGGCGGCGAGGGCCACGGTGGTGCCGGCGGTGGCCCGCAGGAAGTCCCTGCGGTCGAAGGACTTACGGATATGACTCATGGTCACTCCTGAGGAATGGGGAGAACAAGGTATGAACCGGGGCGCGCGGCCGGGCGGTTGCCGGGCGGTGGGCGCCGTGACGGCGGAGGGTGGCAGGCGCCCACGAGAAGGGACGCGCCGGGCGGTGCGCAGGTACGGCGGCGGGTTCCGCAGCCGGCACCGCCGGGGCGTCAGCCGGGGTCAGAGGCCGGAGTCGCCCGCCGCGCCGGCGTCGGCCCGCGCTGCGGCGGCGCGTTCGGTGGCCTTCGCGGCGAGGTCGGCCCCGCGGTCCTGCGGCGCCGCCTTCTTGGCCGAGCGGGCGAGCGACTTGCCCGCGGCGGCGGTGTCGCCGGTGACAGCGCCACGGATACGGGCCAACTCGCCCACGACCAGGACGGGGTTGTTGCCGGTCGCGGTGAGACCGCCGCGCACGATCGCGTTGTCGAGCACGGCGTCCGCGGTGTTGTCGGTGATCTTCAGGTCACCGCCGAAGTACGAGGCGCCCGCGCAGGATCCGAGCAGGCCCTCGCCACCGATCTGGAGGTTGTCGGCGTTGCCGGTGTACGTGGCGACGCCGTAGACCTCGCTGGCGCAGAACACGCCGCCGAGGGTGTTGCCGTCGATGGTGAGCGCGCCCTTGACGGTGGAGTCGTACACGTCGCTGTACTGGTTACCCTCACCCGTCAGCGAGCCGCTGAGAGTGCTGCCGGAGACGTACAGCTCGCCGGCCGTGGTGCTGACGTTCCCGCCCAGTGTCGAGTCGACCGCGTAGACGAATCCCTTCGTGGCGTCGACCGCCTTGAGGCTGCTCTTCTCCAGGTGGGCGCCGAAAGCGGATCGGGTGGTCAGCGCGCCCTTGACGGTGGTGTCGGTGAGGTCGAGATAGGCGTTCTCCTTCACGGTGACCGTGCCGTTGAAGGTGGCGCCCGCCGCCACGAGGTCGGCTCCGGCCTCCACCGTCACCGTGCCCTTGACCTTCGTGCCGGTGAGGGTGCAGGACTTCCCGGCCGGTACAACCAGGTCGTTGCTGACGGTCACGGCCCCGCCGTCACCGACACAGGTGGTGTACAGAGCGGCCTGGGCCGAACCGGAGAAAGCCATCAGGCTCCCGGATGCCACCAGTGACGCCGTGGCGATGAACGTACGGATCTTCATGTCGCTTCCCTTCCGCTGCGGTCACGGCAGGGTCGGTGACCCGGCCGGTTTCCCCGTGTTGTGACGAGGGTGTGCACGGTGCGTGAGCGACGACCGCCGTGACAACGGTCGCGCGGCGCCTCGTGACGGGCGGTGGCCCGGCCATGGGGGGAGAGACGTTGGAAAGACTCGTAGGGCCAATGGAGTTGGGAGGTGCGCCGATCGGCTGCGATGTCACTGCGACGAAACACTTGTCTCGATGGGCCGAGACATTAGGGCGCCGCGTGGAGGCTGTCCAGAGGTTCGGTACGAATCTCTGGAACTTTCCAATGGTTCGTCAAAAGAGGTGGGGTGACGGCAGAAAAGACGCCGGAGTCTTCAGGCCGTCGGTCGCGGAACGCACAACAGCGTTGCTGTGCAACCATGTTCGCAGTCGCGACCGAGACGGGCGGCGATGTCGGCGACCGGTCCGGGACGAAGAGCCGCGGCGGCGACCGAGGCCGGCCGGGGAGAAGGCCCGACGGGGCCGCTCTCCCGCCGCCGACCGGGAGGACTGGGCTGGTGAAACCGAAGACGGCGACCCGCGCGGACACGCCGGACACGGGAAGACCGGCCCGGACACGAGAGGTACCGCCTCGTCGCGTACGAGGGGGTGCGGGGGCGCCGCACCCCCTCGTACGCCTTACGGACCGCGAACACCGCACCCAGCCACTGATCCGCCCAGCGGATCATCGCCGCCCGTGCCGCGCTCCCCGCGGAGCCCCATCGCCATCGCGTGCCGACGCGGTCAAGAGGGCCGACCCCCAGCTGGTGCCCGACCGGTCCCCGAAAATGATCCAGGGGCCGTTTCAGATCTCTCCGAAACGGCCCCTCGACCTACGACTCCTATGAGTCGGGACGACAGGATTTGAACCTGCGACCCCTTGACCCCCAGGAGTTGGGGTCATCCCTTTTGTCCTTGCATACATCCAGAAATCAGGGGGCACAGCGGGTGGTGCCGTGCGTGCCGTTCAGGTGCGCGGACACCGTCTGGTCCCCAACTGGTCCCCATGGGGCATGTCCGTGACCCGTGCGCCCAAGGGTCGCCGCGGGCCAAGGGACCGGTTCGCCAGGGCCTGTCACGGCGTGAGACCTGGCGACCTTGCGGCTGAGCTCGCGGATGGTGTCCTGCGTCGGTCTGGGCGGCAACGGAGTCCGCGAACGCGGTCTCGGGCCCGTCTCTCGCCGCGCACCGCCTGGTTCTGGCGCTCGATGGCGGCCGCGGTGGCGGGGTCAGTCCCGGCCGGTGGACGAAGGGTGAGCTGCGCATATGATCACGCGTATGCCGCCTGTGGGCCGAAGGGCTGCGCCGAATGAGGGGACGGGACGATGTGGCCGCGAGTCGACGGTATGCGTGCGCTGGAACTGGGCTTCCCAGGAGACATGCGGGACGAGCTCAATACCTTGGTTCTGACAGGTGCGAAGACCGCCACGACCTGCCTGCTCGACGAGTACACCGAAGAGAGCGAAGGCCTGGAGTACGTCGGTGAGCGGCAGGCTCTCCTGGACACCGAGGGTCGGCGCGTCGCCACCCTGGAGTTCATCGGCGTAGAGGTGAAACCCTTCGGTGATGTCACTTGGGAACACGCCAAGGCCGAGGGCGAGGGTGACGTGTCTCTTGAGGCCTGGTGCGATGTGCACCGGCGCTTCTGGGACCGTGCGGGCACTCCGGTCGATGATGACACCGTCGTCGTCTGTCTGGCCTTCCGGGTGGCGGAAGTCGCCTGATTGCCCAGTCCGCGCCGGTAGCGAAACCACGCGCCGCTCACGGCCCAGCAGGCTGAAGCCACGTTGTGAGCGACCCTGTGTTGAGCACTCCTGCAACCGGGTACCGACGGCACTGCCCGCGAGAGGCACCGGTGGCGCGGGCATCACCGCCAGGTAGTTCGGCGTGCTGAGGCGGCAACCCGTTCCACGAGACGGCAAGAGGCGGTCCCGTGTGAAGGATCGGGAGGGCTGCCGTCCGCGGCAGCCCCGAGTGGCTGGGCGGGCCTGGCCGGCGGCCGAAGGCAAGCAGCGCAGCGCGGGCGAAGGCGTGATGCGGGAAAGCGCAGGCCAACACCAAAACGCTCGACGCCCGCCCTGCGAGCGTCGCGGGGCGGGTGCCGTGCAGGTTCAAGCTCAGGCGGGGGTGATGTTCTCCGCCTGGGGGCCCTTCTGGCCCTGGGTGACGTCGAAGTTCACCTTCTGGCCCTCCTGGAGCTCACGGAAGCCGGAGCTGGCGATGTTCGAGTAGTGAGCGAAGACGTCGGGGCCGCCGCCATCCTGCTCAATGAAGCCGAAGCCCTTTTCCGAGTTGAACCACTTGACGATTCCGCTGGCCATTTTGCCCTCCAAGGGGACTGAGAGACGGTCCCCGCACTGTGTGGGAACCGGAGGTGATCGCCCTGGTCCTCAGAGACTCTGAACAGCAAAATCGCCCGCGCGCACGCTCACGGGCGACCGGTACTTCGGAACCATGACAGCTGAGGATGACGCTACACCGGCAGCCCCATCCTCATTGCGGAAACGCTCACGATTCCTGCTCGGAACGGCGCTGCGCTGTATGTGCACAAGGCTGCACGGCGGTGTGCCCAGTGGTCCGCCACGAGGGCTGGTACGGGACGACGAGAAAGCCGAACTCACCCAGCTCCGATGTGACCGTGAGGTTCTGCTCCGGGCCGTCAACCAGCTGACCATGGAGAACCGGCAGGTCCGCAAGAAGACAACCGACCCCAACCCGGTGGTCCAAATTCTGCACACATAGAAGGCGGTCCGGGAGACCTTCATCAGCTCACATGCCCCGTTTGACGCTGTGACTCGCCTGCTTCTCCGCCTCGACGAACGGGTGCACCGTCACTGGGTCTCCTTCTCGAAGAAGGTGGTGACCGCTTGAGGACGTCGATATGCGGCTGGCGGTTCTCCCGCCGCAGCCAGTTCCTCGTGTTCACTGCTGGTCAGCCCGTTGTGCTCGCCCGAGGAGTCCGAGCGCGGGAAGCGGCCGTGCTGTGGCGACAACACGATCACCGCGAACAACGGGCCCAAGACGGTGGTCACCAACACCCAGTTCCGTGCCGTCGGGTCGCCCGGCGAGGGATCCTCGTCGGCGGTTCCCGACGGTGGGCGCCGCCCCCTCACTCAGCCGATCTTCCGGCCGGCCAGCGGCGCGGTGTTCTCGTACGCACCGGTGCGTACGCCGCGCAGGAAGGCGTTCAGCGCGTCTTCCGCCGTACGGGCGGGTTGCCAGCCCAGCACATCGCGGGCGCGGCCGGAGTCCAGCACGGGCAGTCTCAGCACCGCGTCGAACAGGTGCGGGGAGGCCGGTACCGCATGGGCCCGCCAGGCGGCCGCGAGCACAGTGCGCACCAACGCTCTGGGGAACCGCACGATCCGGGCACCGAGCAGCTCCGCCAGCTTGTGTGCGTCGATGACCGGGTCCGCCGCCAGGTTGAAGGGGCCGCGAACGTCACGGAGCACGGCCAGCCGGTAGGCGTCGGCGGCGTCGTCGGTGTGGAGCACCTGGAAACGCAGCCCTGGCAGATCGGGCACGAAGGGCAGCAGATCGGGCCGCAGGAGGGGGCCGGGGGCGTAGCGGCCGGCGAAGATCCGCCTCTGTTCGGGGGCGGAGGTCTCCTTGAAGAGGAATCCGGGCCGCATCCGGACCACCCGGATCTGCGGGTGCCGCAGCTCGAACGTATCGAGGACCCGTTCCAGGTAGGCCTTCTCCCGGCAGTAGGCCGCGTCCGGCCAGCCGTGCGTGGGCCACTCCTCGTCCACGCCGGGTTCGTCCTTGGGACCCGGGGAGTAGGCGCCGACGGAAGAGGCGTGCACCAGGGCGGAGGCTCCGCTGCGTGCTGCGGCCTCGAAGACGCGCTGGGAGCCCAGCACATTGCTCTGCCAGGTCACGACGGGGTCGTGGGTGGGCAGGAAGCGCCACGCCAGGTGGACGACGGTGTCGGCGCCGCGCAGGAGACCGGCGAGCCGGTCCTCGTTGTCGGCCCGGGACAGGTCGACGGTGTCCCACTCCACCTTCGGGATCTCCAGTGCGGGCTTTCTGCGGGCCAGCCCGAGGACCGATCCGATGACCGGGTCCGCAGCGAGTGCGCGGACCACGCTGGTTCCGACGTTGCCGGTGGCCCCCGTGACCACGACCCGGGTGCCCGGGTGCCGGCTGCTGTTCTCCACGAGGCGCTGCCTTCCTTGGTCGCCATACCGTGCCATGCCATGCCGTGCCGTGCCGGTGTCAGGGGACGAGCAGAGTCTTGATCATGCCGTCGGCCTTCTTCTGGAACGTCTCGTACGCCTTGGGCCCCTCCTCCAGCGGCAGATGGTGGGTGGCGAAGGAATCCACACCCAGCGGATCGCCGTCGACCAGTAGCGGCAGCAGGTCGTCCACCCAGCGCTTGACGTTGGCCTGGCCCATGCGGAGCTGGATCTGCTTGTCGAACATCGTGAGCAGCGGCATCGGATCCGCGGAGCCGCCGTACACACCCGAGATGGAGATCGTGCCGCCCCTTCGCACCAGATCGATCGCCGTATGCAGCGCGGTGAGACGGTCGATGCCCGCGGTTTCCATCATTCGCTGGGCAAGAGCGTCGGGCAGCAGGCCGACCGCCGCGTGCGCGGCCTTGGCCACGGGCGCGCCATGTGCTTCCATACCGACGGCGTCGATCACCGCGTCCGTGCCCCGCCCGTCGGTGAGGTCGCGGACGGCGTCGCCGAGGGCCTTGCCGTAGCGGCGCAGGTCGAGGCAGGTGGCGCCGTATCCGCTGACCCGGTCGAGGCGTTCGGGGACGAGATCCACGCCGATGACGAGGCCGGCGCCCCGGTGGAGCGCGATCCGTGCGGCCATGGCGCCGATCGGCCCGAGCCCGAGGACGGTGACGCTGCCCCCGGGAGGGATGTCCGCGTACTCCACGGCCTGCCAGGCGGTGGGCAGCACGTCGGAAAGATAGACGAACCGGTCGTCCGAGGGCCCGTGCGGGACCTTGATGGGCAGATCGTTACCGAAGGGGACCCGCAGATACTCCGCCTGCCCTCCGGGCACCTGCCCGTAGAGCTTGGTGAACCCGAACAGGGAAGCACCCGTACCCCGCTTGCGCACCTGCGTCGTCTCGCACTGCGATTGCAGCCCCTGCCCGCACATGTAGCAGTGGCCGCACGACACATTGAAGGGGATCACGACACGGTCCCCAGGGGCGACGGCGGTCACCTCGCGGCCGACCTCCTCCACCACGCCCATCGGTTCGTGCCCGAGGATGTCGCCCGGATCCAGGTAGGGGCCCAGCACCTCGTAGAGGTGGAGGTCGGAGCCGCAGATACCGGTAGACGTGATCTTGACGATGATGTCCGTCGGATTCTGGATCTGCGGGTCCGGGACGGTCTCCACCCGGACGTCCCGCTTCCCCTGATAGGTCAGTGCGCGCACGGTCCCGCTCCATTCCTCAGTCGAGAATCGCCACGAGTCTGCCGGGTTCCCGTCACCCTCTTCGCGGAACACGCGGAAAGCCGGCCGCCCGGGACACGAGTAGCCCCTTTGCGATGATGCAGCCATAGGGACAGGCGCTCTCATCGTCATCGACATGATCAATACATACGACCATCCCGACGCCGACCTGCTCATGCCGTCGGTACGCTCGGCGCTCCCCCACGTCACCCGGCTGATCGCCCGCGCCCGCTCCGAAGACGTCCCGGTGATCTACGCGAACGACAATTTCGAAGAATGGCGATCCCATCACGGAGAGATCATTGTGAAGACTCTCGCCGGAGAGAACGCGGAACTCGTCGAACCGGTTCTGCCGGACGGCGAATCCCTCTTTGCCGAAGGCCCGGCACTCGATCTTCTACGAGACCCCGCTCAGCTCAGCTGGGCTCGAACACGTCGTGCTCTGTGGCCAGGTCACCAGGTCACCCAACAGTGCGTGCTGTACTCAGCCCTCGATGCCCACATCCGGCATCTGCTAGGAACGGCCGCGCAGGCAGAGGCGCCGGCAGTGCCCGGGGCCGCCGCCCGGACCGTACCGCTCAAGCACACAGCCGGCGTTTCCGCCCGTCCGGCGGGACGCCACCGAGTGAGGAGACACGATGAACCGCCCGGACCGCAAGGACCCCGGCCCCGACCACGAGGAGAGTTCCGAGACCGCCGCGGCGAGGTCCTCCGAGAAGTGGAGGCCGCCCCAGAGCCGAGTGAGGGGGAGGCGAGCGGCCCGGCAGGGACGGTGAGGCCGGTGACGCGATGACCCCCAACGAGGACGCACAGAAGGACACGGGGCACCACGACGCCTGAACCGCCCCTCGCGTCAACGCGGCACCGACCGAACCCCCTCCCGGAGGGCCGTCGCCCGAGCGCCGGAGTTATGGGCCCGCGCGGGCGGGTACCTCTGTGCGAACGAATGGCTCCGGAGGCACGAGAAGCGAGGACATCATGGACATCGGCTACAAACTCGCCGCCGAGGCGTTCGGTCCGGCGGAACTCGTACGGCAGGCGGTTCTCGCCGAGCAGGCAGGCTTCGACTTCGTCGAGATGAGCGATCACTTCCACCCTTGGCTCGACAACCAGGGGCATTCGCCGTTCGCCTGGACCGTACTGGGGAGTATCGCGGCCAAGACCTCACGTATCGGGCTGGCGACCGGCGTGACCTGCCCCACCGTGCGCTACCACCCAGCTGTCATCGCCCAGGCCGCGGCGACCCTCGCCCTGCTCTCGGAGGGCCGATTCGTCCTGGGTGTGGGATCCGGCGAGCGGCTGAACGAGCACGTCGTAGGCCACGGTTTCCCCGACGCGGTCAGCACACGGCACGAAATGCTCCGGGAAGCCCTGGAGATCATTCGGCTGCTGTGGAGCGGCGGGTACCAGTCCTACGAGGGAAAGCATCTGCGGTTGGAGGACGCCCGCGTCTTCGACCTGCCCGAGCAGTTGCCCCTGATTGCGGTGGCCGCCAGCGGCCAGGCATCGACGCGGATCGCCGCAGAACTGGGCGACGGCCTGTTCGCCACGGAGGACAAGCCGGAGATCGTTCGGGACTACCGCGCTGCGGGAGGCCGGGGCCCCTGCTACGCGGAGGTCCCGATGGCCTGGGCCCCCGACGAGCACACCGCGGCACAGGCCGCCCTGGAGACGTCGCGCTGGGCCGTGACCGGGTGGAAGGTCATGAGCGAACTACCCAATCCGGTGAACTTCGACGCTGCGACCACGACCGTACGAGAGCAGGACATCCTGGAGAAGTTCGCGTGCGGCCCGGACCCCTCCCGCTACACCGATCGGGCGCAGTGCTTCGTCGACGCGGGCTTCGACAGGCTCGTCATGCAGAACGCCGGCCCGGACCCCGACGGTTTCATCGACTTCTACCAGCGTGAACTCGACGGGCCCCTCAGGCGACTCCGGCCGAAGGCTGCGGGAAACTGAGGCAGACCGCCTCAGACACTGGTCCGACGTGGGCACCAATGCCTTCAAGACGCCGGTCCGCCGCCGAAGCAGAGTTCCGGCAGACAGCGCATCACCCGAGCGGACCGCCCAAGACTCCCACGACAAGGATTCCTCGGCCCGCAGGACGAAGAGGATCCATGTGCCGGAATCGCGCGGGCCTCTCTCGCGACTCGTCGCGAGCGGAAGTCGAAATGGGCGGTCCGGCCCGAGCCGTGAGCGTGCCCCACGATCACCGTGGACTTAGCCCGGGAGGCGACGGGGGAAGGGATGGCCGACGCCCTCGGCAGTAGTCAGTGCTCCTCCGGTAACCCGGGCGGCGCGCAGCCGTGCTCCGGCCCTGTGCGCCTGATCGCCACGCTTCGTGCTTACGGGTCCACTCAGGCGACGTCAAGCTCATCCATTAACGCGCCGCTGAATGCGGCGGTTGCCCGTAGCACGTCAGCGGTCGCCAGGGCCGGCACCGTGGGGAGCCGTACGGGGACCCGGACTGTCGACGGAAGACGACGGGCAGCCCCGAGCAGTGAGGTGTCCAAGGTATGTTCCGAAGCCGTGGGGAGCGCGCGGTGCAGTGCGTCCGGATGTCAGGACCGGGCAGGCGTCCGTACGCAGGATGCGTGCCCGGGTGGGCAGGGCGTCGACGAGCGCGCGGTCCTCGCTGTGCGGCAATGCGGGGAATCCGCCGGCCCGCAGGTAGACATCGCCCCGGATGCCGAGATTGGCTCCGTGGACGTGGGGATGGCTCCAGTCGGGTCCGGTACGGTCCGCGAAGTAGTGGGCCTCGTGCAGAGCCCGCACAGACGCCGCGACCGGCGGGTCGGGGGAGATACGAACGGTGCCCAGCACGCAGTGCCATCCCCGGCCGGCACAGTCCAGTTGGTGCGTGAGCCAGGAAGGACGCACCACGCAGTCGGCATCCGTCGTCACGATCCATGTGGCTTCGGGACGGGCCCCGCAGGAGCGGAGCCCTCTGGCGACGGCTGCGGCCCGCGCCGCTCCTGCCATCCGCTGCCGGACCTCCACGACGTCCGCGCCCCAGCGTGCGGCGTCGGCGGAGGTGGTGTCGGTGCACGAGTCGGCCGCCACCACCAGCCGGACCGTCAGCGCCCCCGCGTTCCGGGACTCCAGCAGGGCCCGCCGGATCGAGCGCAGCGTGGCCGGCAGGGTGGCCGCCTCGTTGTGAGCGGGCACAGCGACGACGAGTGCCTCGACGATGTTCCTCACACCAGGCCCTCGGCCTCCGCGGCGGACCGGGGCAGTGAGCCGTCCGGCAGAGGCCGCGTGAAGGTGTGCAGGACGAAGTCGGGATCGTGGAAGCCCGGCCCCGCCACGAGCCCCGCCTCCGCGTGGAGCAACGGTGTGAGCTCGGAGCCGGTCAGGCGGTGTTCTGGCACCGGGTGGTTCCAGTGCACGGTCACCAGCGTGCCACCGGGTTCCAGCGACTCCGCTGTCCGGCGCATGATGCGCGCCAGTTGTGCGTCATCGAAGTAGTAGAGCAGTTCGGAGAGAACCACCAGGTCGAAAGTGCCTGAGGGCCAAGCGTCGGGAACGACCATGTGCTCGACCTCGACGTGTGGCAGGTCGCGGTTGCGTTCCGCCGCCGCGGCCACCGCGCGGGGCACCCGGTCGGTGGCCAGGACCCGGTCGCACCGGTCCGCCAGGAGACGGGTCAGGACGCCGACCGAGCATCCAGGCTCGAAGGCCCGGTGGTAGCGCCGGCGCGGGAGCACGGCCAGGGTCAGCGCATATTTCCGCTGCTCGTACCAGCGGCCCGCCAGATCCCAGGGGTCGGCGGTGTCGGCATACATCCGTGTGAAGTACGAGTCGGGGGTGGGGGTGTTCAACGCGGGCCCGTTTCTACGATCACGGTCTCGAAGGACCGCTGGTGATGTGCGAGTTCTTCTGGCGGAAGGATCACGTCGGGATGGTCGGCCAGGGGAGCGATCTGGGTCCGGAAGCGGCGGAGAGCCGACTTCTTGAGGGCCAACTCGGCCGGGGCGAGGGGCAGCCTGCGACAACGGTGCCACGGCACCCGAGGGCCCTCGGGCACGGCCCAGTGCCACATCCACACGGGGTACTGCCACAGGGCGATCGCGCCGGCTCCGGCAGCAGCGTGGCCTGCCCTGCCGACCGCTTCGTGATCGGCGTGCAGATCGCCGCTCCACGGCGTCACGCACAGCGTCGCTCCACTGGTGCGCAGCAGTTCCCCGACCCATTGGGCCAGGGCGGTCTCGTGCTTCCCGACCTCGGTGTCCGGCAGGCCCAGCCGGTGACGACGGCGCCTGTTCACGCCCAGGAGGTCCAGCGCCTCGGACAGCTCCTCCCGGCGCCTGCGGGCCAGCACCGGGGGCGGCGTCAGACGGCTTCCCGGGTGCGACGCCTCGCCGTCGGTCACGGTGACGACGTGCACCTCGCGGCCCGACGAGGCCAGACGCGCCGCCGTTCCGCCGAATCCAAGGACTTCGTCGTCGGGGTGGGCAGCCAGTACAACCACCGGCCCGTCGGGCAACACCGGCTCGGGCCAGCTGCGCCACCCCGCCCACGCCGACCAGACGTCCTCGCCCGTGCCCTCCGACGCGATGGCCTCCGCGGCGTCCTCGCGGGCCGTACGCGACCGGTCCGCGAGTGGCCCTGGGAGGCCGTTCACCGGTCCCACTCCGAGGCCTCCGCCCCGCCGCCCGCAGAGAGCAGCAGGGTGCCCAGGGAAGCGAGATCGCGCTCGGCGTGGTGCTGACGGACGTACACGGTGAGATCGGCGACGCGTTGCGCGTGTTCCCGGTCATGGCACAGCGGCCCGGCACCCAGGGCCCGGCCGACCTCGTCGAGTACGCGCGAGCATACGTCGGCCACCGCCGCCCGTACGCGCGCTGTCCCTACGACCGCCCGCTCTCCGCCGTCCAGCGGGGCTGCGTCGATGGCGTCGGCCGCCACGACCAGTGCGCACATAGCGCTGTGAAGGGCCACGTCGACGGCGCCCAGGTGGGCGGCCGTCAGTTGATCCGGTTCGCGACGCCGCGCGGCCTCCACCAACGTGTCGGCCACGCCCCGCGCACCGCCCAGCCAGCACGCGGCGACTCCGGCGCCTCCGTGCGAGAAGCCCGGGCGCCGCAGATAGGCGTCCGTCTCACCCACCGGCCGGCCCGGCACCCCGGTGAAACGCACGTCGGGTGAGTCACTGCCGGCCATACCCACGGCCAACCAGGTCCCGGCGATCGGTGCGTACCCGGCACCGTCGGTGGCGACCGCGAACAGCCGGCGCCCTGCCTCGGTGTCGGCCGTGACCAGCGCGTGCGTACAGCTGTGCGCCCCGGAACAGAACGCCTTGACTCCGTCGAGCCGCCAGTGGCCACCCTCGTACCGGGCGCGCAGCGTCACACCGGGGGGCTGGGCCGCCCACACACCCCAGCGTTCGCCGGGGCGGGGCGCCGGGGCCTTCAGCTCTGCCAGAATCGCCGCCGCGTCCGCGTGCCCCTCGGCCAGACGAGCCATGGACAGGTCCGCGCGACCGAGGTCGTGCAGTGCCCGGAAGCGCTGCCGCGTCGCCCCGGAGCCCGGCAGCGGCAGATCGTCCGCAGAGCCGCCGCTCACCCAGCGGGCGAACCGCTCGGCCGGGTCCTGATGTGTGCTGCCGTCCTGAATCATCGAGGCAAAAGGAGCTGTCATGAGTACCAGCTTTACCTCGCAGACGCTTTCATGCCTGTCAGGGAGCGCCTACTCCCTCGGCTCGCTGGACCTCGATGCTGCCCGAGAGTGCCCCATTGGCCGATGCCGGAACAGCTTGTGGGGCTGGCGCTGCCCTTCATGGTGTTCCTCAGTAAATATCGCCACTCGGCAGCCAGGCTGCGACTCATCGGCGCCGCAGCGGCATCGAGAGGGAGGCAACATCACATGCTGAAGGCGATCGCGGACGTAATCCGATCCATCGGCGGGGCCATTGCCACCGTCGTGACCCTGCCTTTCCGCGCTGTTGCACGGCTTTTCGGCGGAGCCTCCGACACCGCCCACGGCCACCACTGACCCCACCCCGTCTCTCGAACAGCCCGGGTCGGCGAACGAAGCCGACCGGGGCTTTTCGTGACGCCGATTCCCTCCGCACCTGCACTCCCCCGCCAGCACCCGCGGACTCGCTGGGGTGGCAGCGGCAACGGTTTCGACGTCATCCGCCGACGTCCAGTGGTTCGGGGCGTCGGTGATCCAACGGGCGGCGAGGATCCCTGAGGCGGCGGTGAGAAGGGCGGCGGCGATGACGAAGAGGAGGGGGAAGACGCCCCAGGTCAGGCCGTCGTTGAGGTTGTTGACCAGTCCGGCCTGGCTGGCTCCTCGCAGGGAGCGGTCGCGCCAGGAGGTGCGGGTGAACGTGGCGGCCAGTCCTCGCTTCTCGCCGGTGGGCAGGGGTGCGGCGTGCTGGGAGAGTTCGAGGGCGACGTGGGCGGCGGTGTCCCGTACGACGAGGGCCAGGGCGAGGCCGGCGACGAAGACGATGCCGATGAGTTCAGGCACGGGGCGCAGACCGTAGGAGGTGGCGAGGTACCCGGTGAGCAGGGCGGTGGCTCCGACGGCGGTGTAGCCGGCGGCCTCGTTCAGTCCGGTGGCCAGGCCCCTGCGGGCTGGTCCCACGAGGTCGATCTTCATGTTGACCGTCATCGACCAGGTCAAGCCCTGGTTGAGGCCGAGCAGGACGTTTGCTGCGAGAACCCATCCCCAGGACGGCGCCCAGGCCAGCGCGAAGGGCACGGGGATCCCGATCAGCCAGCCGGCGACGAGGAGCTGTTTGCGCCGGAAGCGGGCCGTGAGCGTTCCGGCGGCGAGGTTCGTGAGGGCGCATGACCTCCGGCACACCCGATTGACCTGGTTCGCCGACGCCGGGGTCCAAGTACACGTCCTTCGCAGGATCGCCGGCCACGGTTCACTGACCACCACCCAGCGCTACCTGCACCCGGATGTCCACAAGATCACGGCGGCCGGGGCGGCGCTCTCGGCTTACTTCAGCGTGCTGCGCGCACCACGCTCGCTGCCGAGCCCGACGTCATGACCCGCTGACCCGGTCAAGGACGCTGGTCCCCAACGTCCCCAAAAATGATCAGGGCCGGTTTCGGATTTCTCCGAAACCGGCCCTGATCTGCGACTCTCTCGAGTCGGGACGACAGGATTTGAACCTGCGACCCCTTGACCCCCAGTCAAGTGCGCTACCAAGCTGCGCCACGTCCCGATACCCGTCTGACCTGGGGTTTCCCTCTGGCCGAACGCGCATGAGAACAGTACCGCACTTCAACGGGTGGTTACGAACGCCTTGGGGTGATTGACCTCAACCACGCTTGATGTCGAACGCTGTGGAACATGACGATAACGACCGCCGCCCTCGCTCCCACGTACCGCGATCTGCACCGGCTGATGAGCCTGATGACCGGCGACGAGAAGCACGACACCGCCGCCACCTCGACGCTCGACGCCCTGTGGGTGCTGTACGACCGGGTACTGCGGGTGACACCCGAAACGGTCGACGCACCCGACCGCGACCGCTTCCTGCTGTCGAAGGGGCACGGGCCGATGGCGTACTACGCCGTTCTCGCCGCGCACGGGTTCTTCGACGAGGAGGTGCTGGCGGGCTTCGGCTCGTACCACTCGCCACTCGGCCACCACCCCGACCGGCTGCTGGTGCCCGGTGCCGAGATCGGGAGCGGCTCGCTGGGGCACGGGCTGCCGCTGGCCGTGGGGACCGTGCTGGGGCTGCGCGCCCAGGGGCTGACCGGTCCCCGCACGTGGGTGCTGACCGGGGACGCCGAGCTGGACGAGGGCAGTAACCACGAGGCGATCGCCTACGCGGGCCCGGCGGGCCTCGATCAGCTGCACACCGTGGTGATCGACAACACTTCGGTGTCGTACGGCCGCCCCGGTGGCATCGCCGCGCGGTTCGCGACCGCGGGCTGGTCGGTGGCCTCCGCGGACGGGCGGGACCACGAGGCGCTGTACGACGCCTTCACCGCACCGCACCCCGGAGGAGCCGGGGCCGGGGCGGCTCCCCGGGACAACGCAGATCGCCGGACGGGCCCGAGGAGGCCCGTGCGGCGATCAGTGCGTGGCCGGCGTTACGGGGCTCAGATTCCGAGGCTGTTGTCCTCCCGGCGGTGGATGTACCCGATCAGCTCCTGTGCCAGGGACTTGATCGTGTCGAGCCCGGCCCGCCCCCACGGGCGGGGCACGGTGTCCACGGCGCAGACGGCGCCCAGGGCGATCCCCGTACGGTCGATGAGCGGCGCCCCGAGGTAGGAGCGGATGCCTATGTCGTCGACGACCGGATTCCCCGCGAACCGCGGATAGTCGCAGACGTCCTCCAGGACCAGCGCCCTTCTGCGCACCACGACGTGCGGGCAGTAGCCGTGGTCGAGGGCCACATACCGGCCGCTGCGGCCGCTGCCCGCCGCCGTAGCTCCCAGGTCGGTGCCCTTGCGGGTGCCCGCCGGGGTGTGCAGCCCGGCGTAGAACTGCCGGTTCCCGTCAATGAAGTTCACCATCGAGAAGGGCACCTCGGTCACTTCGGCCACCCGGTCGGCGAAGGCGTCGAAATTGTCGAACGAGGCGTCGGACCGCTCCCCCAGCCCGAGGCTGCGCAGCCGCTGGGTCCGGATGGGGGCGTCGCTGTCGACGGGGGTCAGCAGCATCCGCCCGATGGCGTGCGGGATCACGTACGGACTCCGAAACTTCCGTGGCCGGAGAACGGGGCCGGTTCGGCGGTGGCGTTGATGAGGTGTTGGACGAGGGTGACCAGCGTGCCTGTTCCCGAGCTGGAGATACGGGCGTCGCAGAGGACGACCGGAACCGTGGGTGCCAGGTCGAGCGCGGCCCGCACCTCCTCGGGGCCGTAGCGGAAGGCACCGTCGAACTCGTTGACGGCGACGATGAATCCGATCCCGCGCCGCTCGAAGAAGTCGACGGCCGCGAAGCACTCCTCCAGTCTGCGGGTGTCGGCGATGACCACCGCTCCGAGCGCGCCCTGGGAGAGCTCGTCCCACATGAACCAGAAGCGTTCCTGACCCGGTGTGCCGAACAGGTAGAGCACATGCTGCTGGTCCAGCGTGATGCGGCCGAAGTCCATGGCCACCGTGGTCGAGGTCTTGGACTCGATGCCTTCGAGGCTGTCGGTCGCCGCGCTGACCTGGGTCAGCAGTTCCTCCGTGCTCAGCGGTGCGATTTCGCTGACCGCGCCGACGAAGGTCGTCTTGCCGACACCGAAGCCGCCCGCCACCAGCACCTTGAGCGCGACGGGGAAGCCCTGGGAGCTGCTGGGCGCCTCCGCCGCGTATCCGATGGATCCGGGAGCGTCCGCATACCCTCCGTTCCCCGGGCCCTCGGCGTATCCAGCGCTCCCGGGGCCCTCCGCATAGCCGACGTTTCCTGGGCTCCCGGTCCCCATGTACGGGGCGGAGCTGTCGAAACCGTCAGAGCTGTCGTCGTAAGCCATCGAGCACTGCCTCCAGCAGGGATCGGTCAGTGGGCATGTCGTGGAAGGCGGGCGGGTGTGCGGTGACCGCTCCGCAGTCGACCAGGTCGGAGAGGAGCACCTTGGTGACGACCGCGGGCAGCCGCAGGTGCGCGGCGATCTCGGCCACCGAGGTGGGGCCGCCGCACAGTCCCAGCGCCACCGAGTGCTCGGGGCCGAGGTGGACCTGCGGAACGGTCCCGGTGGCCATCACCAGGGAGAGCAGGTCGAGCACGGTCGTGGGGCGGGTGCGGCCGTTGCTCACCGTGTACGGGCGGATGAGGCGGCCGGCCGCGTCGTCGAGCAACGGCGCGTCCTGTGTGGCCGACACGCTCACAGCCCCGTGGCGCCCGGCGCCCCGGCCGCTTGTCTGGTCGGCGTCATCAGGTAGGGCCGGACGCTCTTGACCAGCATGGTCATCTCGTAGCCCAGCACGGCGGCATCGGCGCTCCGTCCGGCGAGCACGGCCAGACAGGTACCGGAACCGGCGGTGGCGACGAAGAGCAACGTCGAGTCGAGCTCCACCACTACCTGGCGGACCTCACCGTTGTCCCCGAACCGCGCCCCGGCGCTCCGGCCGAGCGAGTACAGACCGGCGGCCAGCGCCGCCATGTGGTCGGCGCTGTCGGCATCCATGCCATGGAGGGATTTCACCAGCCCGTCGGCGGAGAGCAGGACCGCGCTGCGCGTGTACGGCACGCGCTGGACCAGTCCGCTCAGCAGCCAGTCGAGGTCCGAGACCTGACCGGACGACATATCGGTCGTCATGGTGCATCTACTCCTTCGAGGTGTTCGCGTCGAGTGCGTCTTGATCGCTGTGGTAGGAGCCGGCCCGGAGGAGTTCCCCCGGCGCCACGGCCCCGCGGACCGGAAGCGGATCCAGTGGCGCCCGGGCAGCGGTCCCCGCTTCCGGAGCCGTCCCGAACCCGGATTCCGATCCGGACTCGAACCCCGCTCCGGACCGGAATTCCAGCTCGGACCGGAACCCGGGCTCGGGCTCGGGCTGAAATCCGGATGCGGACGGGAATCCCGCTTCGGCTTCGGGCTCGGACTCGGCACGGGCCTCGGCGAGGTCGATGCCGCGTCGGAACGCTGCCACCAGGCCCGGGTCGTGCAGGACGGGTTCGTCCTCGGTACGCGGGGCGGGCGCCTCCCTGAGCTGCGGAACCAGATGTTCCTGGTTGGCACGCCTGGGGAGCTGCGGCCGGCCCATCGTGCCGCGTACGGCTCCGGGCTCCGGAGGAAGCGCCGGTACCGCGTCGTCCGTCGGCCGGCTGCCGGGGTGGGCGACGGCGGGCACGGACCGGTCGAGGCGCTCGGCGCGCAGCGGGAGCGGCGGGCCCTCGCCCTGGCGCCGTGTCTGCTGCGGCGGCTGGTGCGTCCGCAACTGCTGGTTCGGAACGTACGGCCGGCGCTCCGGCTCCGGAGCGGGCGTCGGGCCCGGGCCGTGGTCCCGGTGTGCCGCGGCCTCGTCCAGGGGCGGCGGGCGGTGCACGGGGCCCGGGGGCGGGGCCGGGGCCGTGCCGGACCCGGCGGACGCGTCGTCCTCGGCTCCGAGCAGGGACTGGGGAAGCACGAGTACGGCCTGTGTGCCCCCGTAGATGTTGCTCTGCAGCCGCACGGCGATGCCGTGCCTGCGGGCCAGCGAGGCCACCACGAAGAGGCCGATCCGGCCGTCCTGGAGCAGCCGGGCGACATTGACCTGGTCGGGGTCGGCGAGCAGGGCGTTCATCCGCTTCTGCTCGTTGGCCGGCATACCGAGGCCCCGGTCCTCAACCTCCAGGGCGAGACCGGCGGTGACGCGCTGGGCGCGCAGCATGACCTGGGTCTGCGGGGCGGAGAACACCGTGGCGTTCTCGACCAGTTCGGCCAGGAGGTGGATCACGTCGGCCACGGCGTGCCCCTGGAGGGTGCCGTCGATCGGGGGCACGAGCTTGACCCGCGGATACTGTTCGACCTCGGCGATCGCCGAGCGCAGCACTTCGGTCATGGTGACCGGGTTGCTCCACTGCCGTCGGGAGACGGCGCCGCCGAGGACGGCGAGGTTCTCGGCGTGGCGGCGGATGCGGGTGGCCAGGTGGTCGACGTGGAAGAGGCCCTTGAGCAGATCGGGGTCCTCCACCTCGTGCTCCAGCTCGTCGAGCAGCTGGATCTCGCGGTGCACGAGCGACTGCAGCCGGCGTGCCAGATTGACGAAGACCTCGACCTTCTGGTCCTCGCCGGTGTGCTCGGAGAGCCGGGACGCCTGTACGACGGCGGCCACGGCCGCATCCTGCTGCCGGCCGAGCTCCTGCGCCAGCAGCTCGAAGCCGTCGCTGCCGGGGGCGGGGGGCTGCGGAGGCCGGCGCGTGGGCACGGGTTCCCCGTTGCGGAGCTGTTCCACCACTTGTTGCAGTTCGGCCTGGCCCTGCGCGCTGGCCCGGCGCAGCGCGAGGCAGCGGCCGAGGACGGTGGTGGCGACGCGGTTGGCGGCGAGGAAGGCCGCCGTCACGGCGGCGGCGGCCAGCGCCGCGGCGGCGCCGAGCGCGGTCCAGAGCTCCGTGGACGGCCGGGTGCCGGTAGAGCGGACCGTGAGGATGACGGCCGCGGCGCCGGCCAGCGCGACGGCGACGGCCGGCAGCACTGCGGTGCGCAGGAGTTGGGGGCGTATACGCGCCGCGGGGGAAGGCTGGGCAGCGCGCGGTCTGGCCGCGGCCGAGTGGGAACGGGCACCCGGTCGGCCGTGCCGCCCGCCCTCTCGGCGTTCCGGTCGCGCGTCGGGTGCGCGAAGTTGAGACATCAGCGTCCTCGGTACGTGGGGCCCCAGGAATCGGTATTCATGTGGTGGCACCTACGATGGTCGGTCATTCTCGGATCATCGGCCGGGTGAGCCCCAAGAATGTGAGCTCACCGTTGATCACCGGACACACACGGTAGTCGTCCGTGGCGAGGCCGCGGCGGTCAGTTGTGGAACTTGCCCACCATCCGTCCCGCTCTGGTATGACCTCTCGTACGAGCGACCGATTAAGACCGACCGGGAGGCGGGGCTTCACCGGCCGCCTTCCGATGTCCGGGCATGCGAGAAGCCTCCTCGAACTCGCCGGATGTCGAGGGGGGCTTGTCGTGGTCCCGGGTGAAGCGATGCCCCACTCCCCGTACGACCGGTCCGCCGGGCCAGGCCGTGCGGGGAGGGGAGTCCGTGATCGTGCGTCCGTGTGCGGCCGCGCTACGCCTTGCGGAGCCGGGCGATGATGCCGTCGAGGTCGCGGCGGACCATGTAGTCGCGGATCATGTGTCCGCCCGGCTCTTCGTACCACTCGTGCGGAATGCCGGCGTCGCCGAGGCGGGCACGGAACTCCCTCTGACCGGCGAGCACCTGATTCTCGTTCACCGTGTCGAACCAGTTGACCGGGTCGGGGCCGGTGCCGGCCACCAGGAAGATCCGCTTGTTCCGGTAGCTCTCAACGCGCTCGACCGGGTTGTCGGCGCTGACCCTGGCCACGTCCCACAGCGGGATGCCGTAGACCGTGCCACCACCCAGGTCCAGGGCCGCCGAGGAGGCGTTGGCCCAGTGGGCGACCAGTCCGGAGTCGCGACGCAGACTCGCCGGGCCCGAGTGGGCGCTGACCGAGGCGAAGTGGCCGTAGTACTTGGCCGCGTACTTCAGAGCGCCGAAGCCGCCCATCGAGAACCCGGCGACGGCACGGCCGTCGTACTCGGCGTAGGTACGGAAGTTCGCGTCGATCCAGGGAAGCAACTGGTTGATGTGGAAGGTCTCCCAGTTCCGGGCGCCGGTGTTGGAGCTGACCGGGTTGGAGTACCAGCCCGCGTGTCCGCCGTCGGGCATCACGACGATGACCGGTTTCCCGGCCGTCCAGTCCCGGATGCCCGCGCGGTCGAAGGTGACGAAGTCCTGGTCCGTACCGCCTCCGTGGAGGAGGAAGAGGACCGGGTAGGTGCGTCCGCCGGTGTGGTAGTCATCGGGGAGCAGGACGTTGACGCCCGGGTTCCAGTCGATCGCGTCGGTCGAGAACCGGTAGTACCACATACGCGGATCGGCCTCGTTGCGGTCAACGATGTGCAGCCCGAAGCCGTCGCCGGCCGCACTGGCCGGCGACGCGGACGCGAGGATGCCCCCGGTCCCCAGAGCCATCGCGGCGGAGATTCCCCCGGCGGCCTTGAGGACGTTTCTGCGGGTGGGACGGTAGCTGCTCAACACGGCCTCCTGGTCGGGAAGGGACACTTCATGCCGAGTAGCCCTTCGGCGGGATCAGCGTGGCGAGCTGGTCGAAGGAGATCCAGTAGATCTGGTTGCCGCTGAAGGAGGCGGGGTCGGCTATGAGAACGGTGCGGTCCACGTCGTCGTAGCCGAAGACGGTGAAGTAGTGGTAGATCGTCTGGTCCGACGGGTAGCCGGGCGGCTGGTTGCCGGGCGGGGCGACGATGTTGGCCACCAGCGGGTAGTTGCGGTCGATGTCGAAGACGATGTCGTACCAGAGCAGGTCCCGCTGGGCCTGGGTGGGCGGGTCGTTCGGCATCTCCTTGGTCTCGTACCAGCCCCCGCCGAGGTTCGAGTTGAGCACGCCGGTGACTTGACCGATGTGGTCGGTACCGGCTTGGGTCGTGCCGAGCTGTCCGGCCAGAACGCCCTGGCTGGGTGGCGCCATACGGGCGGAGAGCGCGATGCGGGTGGCGGCAGGACCGCACCAGTAGCCGGTCTCCTGAACCTGATAGTCGATCTGCAGCCAGTGCCCGCTCCGGGTACTGCCCGAGTCGACCTGCAGCCGGGTGCCCGGCTGGTCGTGCCCACTGACGACGGCCGTTCCGGCCTTCGTTCCGTGGGCGCGTACGGACACGGAGGGGATGTTCGACGCGGGCGATGCCTGGGCCATGCCGGGGTGGAGGAGAACCCCGACCGTGGCGACGGCGATCGCGGTGGACACAAGTCTCCTGCGCATAATGGCTCCTGAGGGTGGGGGGACGTGCCTTGCGGGAAGAAACGCCTTCAGGGAGGCATCCGGCCGTGAGCGCCACGACTCCGCGCGGCATGGCCTGGTGCGACAGGAGTCAGCGTGGTTCCCGGCCCACGACGGGCGCAAGGAACGAAAGTTCAGGCTTACCGGCGAAGCCGAGGGCCCGTCGCGGCTCCGGCTACTGCCGCGCCTGCTCCTCGGTGGCCAGCAGGGCCCGCCCTTCCGCGGTCGCGACGTGGAAGGACCGTCCGGCCTTGCGCACGGTGGCGACCAGGCCCGCCGCACGCAGCACGTTCAGGTGCTGGCTGACGGCGGGGTGGGTCACGTCCAGGAGCCGGGCGGCCTCGACCGTGGAGCATCCGGTACGGGTCGCGCGCAGAACGCCCGCACGGGTGTGGCCGAGCAGTGGCCCCAGCGGGCCGGCTCCCTCTGCGGGACGGGCTGGGGCGGGGCCGGCCCAGCCCGTGGTGTGGTGGATGGGGTAGACGAGAACGGGTGGCAGGTCTCCGTCGGCCAGGGTGATCGGCGTGGGCCAGCAGAAGAACGACGGTTGCAGCACAAGTCCCCTGCCGCGCAGCCGTAGTTGCTGGTCGACGGGGTACGTCGCCTCCAGTACGGGCGGGCGCCAGCGGAACTGCGGTCCGAGACCGGCCAGCAGCCCCTCGGTGCCACCGTCGAGCAGACTGCGCAGGCGGAGGGCGCGGTCGGCGTCAATGTGCGCGTGGACGCGGTGCCAGTACGGGGCGAGCGCCTCCAGCTGGTAGGTACGCAGGGCCTCGCCGAGCTGCCGGAGAGTATCGGCGTCTCCACCGGCCAAGGAGCTCACCCAGCCGGGCAGTTGAAGCGAGGCAGCCAGCTGCGTCAGATCGGCCCGGAGCCGTGGGCGCGGAGTACTCATCAGGGTGTCGACGGCCGACTGCAGGGTCGCCCGGTCACCGGAGGTGGGAGTGAGGAAGTCCGGCGAGTACCCGCGCGGGGGCAGCAGGGAGGACAGCAGCCGGGGGCTCGCGGAGAGCCGCGGCCGCACCCAGCGTCGCCATGCCCCGAAGGCCCTTTCTCCGTCACGGCGTTGAAGCGTCTGTACGCTGTTGCTGATCTCCCAGAGGAAGTCCGGCCCGGGGGCCACCCGGACCCGCGCCAGATCCTCGGACGTGAAGTACACCCGCAGCATGGTCGCTCCCTCGAAAAGTGAAGGTGTGCTGATGCCGACCACGGCCGTACCCAGGGTTCAGCGAGCCGGTGGAAGGGGGGGTTGTACCGGGAAGCCGCCGCACCGCACCCGCTTCCTCCGGGCAGCGTACCGCCGTTCGGCCACCGCCCGGCTCCCGGCCCGCACCACCGCGAACTCACCTTCAAGAGAGGGAACTTCGAGGCCGACCCGTCCTTGTAGGACTCTCCCTGGGGCGAGTGGTGGGCGGCGCACGTGTCGCGTCGGAAGTTCGGCGGTTGGGCGATCCGGTGCGGCCGTCCGTGCGGCGCAGCCACCCACCGGATGGTCAGGGCGGCGGCCCACCCAGGTGGTCCGGGTGGTGCGGACCGAGAGGTCAGCACGCCGCAGGTGGTGGCCTGCGTCGTCGATGACGGCGCCGAGGTGCGAGCTCAGCTTCCGCAGACCCGCCCGGGCGTAGCGGGCGGTGGCGGCCGGCAGCGGGGCGTGCAGGTCGCTCACGAAGGGGCGCTCGGCCTCCAGCACGAAGCCCGCGCGTACCACGTGACCCGCCCAGCCGGCGGCGGGCGCCTCGTTCGGCCCGGCGTGGAGGCGGGCCTCCACGCCGGGCCGGCCCACACCGATGTCCTCGGGCAGGAAGCGGGGAATGATGTCCGTCTCGGTGACGGCGAGGAGGCCGCCCGGCCGCAGAGCATCGAAACCGGAAGGCACCCACTCGGGGTCACCCCTGTGGTTTAGGGAGGCTGCCGCCCAGAGCAGGTCACCGGCCTCGATCGCCGCGGGTCCGGCCCCGCCGGTGTCACCGTCGCCAAGATGCGGATCACCGACGAGGCGCGGGGCCCGGGAACGGCCGATCAGCTGGGGGTCCACCCCGGCAATGACTGGTTCACCGTCCTGTCGGGAACCGTCACGCTAATCCTCGGTGAGCGCGCCATCCGCGTCGAAACGGGCCAGGCGGCCGAGTTCCCCACCATGATCCCGCACGCCATCAAGGCACACGGCGGACCGGCCGACATCCTGTGCATCCTCGATCACGACGGACAGCGCGCCCGCCTCCACCCACCGGTGTGAACCCGAAAGGGTGCGCCCGCCGGGTGCCCCCGCCCGTCAGGCCTGGGCGGCCCGGTCGCGGTCACGGTCAGGGGCGGGCGTCCTGGCCCCGCCGGGAAGCTGTACGTGGACCGGGGGCCAGTTGCCCCATCCCGGAGCGGGCTCCGCTGCCACCCGACGCCACCACGGTTCGACCGCCGGAGGATCGGCGGGCTCGAAGGGGTGACCCGGGTGCGGCGCCACCATCGTCACCCCTACGAACTGCGTGGCGCGCATCGACCATTCGGCGGGTTCGGCCCACGGATGCAACGCGAGGTTGAACGTCCCCCAGTGGATCGGCAGCATGACGCCCGCGGCCGGATCGTTTCCCTGAAGGTCCAGATGCGCCTGGACCCCCTCGTCCGGGCTCATGTGGATGTCCGGCCAGGCACCGGGCTCCGGCTTGCTGTTCGTGTGGTCCTTGGGCCAGTACTGGCTGTACGCGCCGATCTGGATCATGGTGGCGTCGAAGGGCCCGTGCTCGGCACCGATCTCCTTGAAGCCGGGGAAGTATCCCGTGTCGCCGCTGTGGTAGATCCGGTGCTCGGGTCCGGCCACGACCCACGACGCCCAGAGGGTGTGCTGCTGGTTGCGCAGGCCACGGCCGCAGAAGTGCCGCGCTGGAGTGGCCGTCAGGCTGATCCCCGCCACTTCCGTGGTCTCGTTCCAGTCGAGCTCACGAATCCGGTCCAGGGCCACACCCCAGCGCTCCAGGTGCGCCCCGACCCCGAGCGGCACCACGAAGGCCGTGTCGGTGCCCGCCAGGGCCCGGATGGTCTGAAGGTCCAGGTGGTCGTAGTGGTCGTGGGAGATCACCACCACATCGACCGGGCCGAGCGCGGCGAGCGGCAGCGGTGCGGGGTGCAGGCGCTTCGGTCCGGCGAACGCGAAGGGCGAACAGCGGTCACCCCAGACCGGGTCGAAAAGGACCCGCCGTCCATCGATCTCGGCGAGCACGCTGGAATGCCCCATCCAGGTGAGCCGCAGCCCTGAGACGGGGGGCTTGGCGAGATCGGCCAGCGTGGTGGCGTGGACCGGCACATCACCCGTCGGCGCCCGGCGCGCCCGCTCCTCCTTGCGGAAGTAGGTCTTCGCGAACTCCAGCGCGGACCCGGACGGTCTGGTCCGCGCCCCCACCGGGTTCTGGAACGCTCCGTCGGCGAAGTTGGGGGAACGACGAATGCGCTCCATCCGGGCGCCGCCCGGGTCGGCCCCGAAGTCGGCGGGCCGCAGCGCACGCAGCCGGGTGCGGAGCGGAAGCTTGGAGTCAGCGCCGGTCACAAGATCTCCTGAGGGAGTCGGTGTCGTCTCATTATGAACGGGGGGTACGACAGTGCGAGAGCAGCGCACCCAACGGGATGGCGGCCCGCACGGGCTGCCTCAGCCACGCAGCTGCCCGTACACGTGCTCGACATGGAGCCTCAGCACGACCCGGCGGTCCCTGATCATGGCCCTGCGGTAGTCGTCCCAGTCCGGGTGCTCGCCCTGGACGTCGCGGTAGAGCGTGACCAGCTCCGCCACCGTGGCGTCCTCGGGCTCGGCGGCCACCGGTGTGAGGTCCGCGGTGCCCTCAGCGACCGTCCAGGCCCAGCGGTCCTCGCTGGTGACGTGGTAGCTCGCCCGCGGGTCGCGGCGCAGGTTCCGGGTCTTCGCACGGTCCTCGGTGATCGAGACACGGACGATGCGCTCATCGGGGTAGTAGAAGTGATTGACATTGGACAGCTGGGGCCGGCCGTCCCGCTTGAGCGTGACCAGCACGCCGCTGTTGCCTTCGGAGAGCAGCCGGAGAAGCGCATCCTGCTGTGCGTTGAATCCCGTCATGCCGAATCCAACGTCCGGCCCCTGCGAAGGATTCCGCATCCACGCTCCGATCATCCGGCATCCGGCATCCGGCTCACAGCGTCCACTCGGCCCTCCGCGTAATTTCCGTTCCTCGCCGCCCCTCGCCGGACCGGACCGCAACAGCACGCCGCGCCCGACCCGCCCGGCGCACTCCGGCCGCTGAATCGACGATTCGGCGCAGGTCGCATTGACAGCGGGCCCTCACCTCCCGATACTGACTCGCGATTCAGTAGAAGACCGTCGGCCGGACGGGGCGCCGGATTCCGCGCCACCGCGTTCCGCGGCATCGCCCCGGGCCCGCCCCGATCGCAGTGACCCAGGAGAACTCCCGATGACGACGCCCGCGGTGTCCCCGCCCGCCCCGCTGATCTCCCTGACCTGGACGGATCACATCACCGGCCGCCAGGGACACCTGGTCGTCGACCGGCTGGTGCGTGGGGTGTCCAGCGGCGGGCTGCGGATGCGGGCGGGCTGCACGCTCGACGAGGTGGCCGGACTGGCCCGCGGCATGACGATGAAGGAAGCCCTCCACTTCGACGCGGACCGCACCGGGGCCCGCTACGTCCCGCTCGGCGGCGCCAAGGGCGGCATCGACTGCGATCCCCGTGATCCGGCCGCATACGGGGTCCTGGTGCGCTACCTGCGGGCCATGCGTCCGTACGTCGAGAGCATCTGGACGACCGGTGAGGACCTGGGTCTCAGCCAGGACCTGGTCGACCGGGCGGCCGCGGAGGCCGGGCTCGTCTCCTCCGTGCAAGCCGTCTATCCGCTGCTCGACGACGAGACGGCGGCCCGGCAGCGGCTGGCCGACGCCTTCGACGTCGAGGTGGACGGCATCGGCCTCGACGAGCTGGTCGGTGGCTGCGGGGTCGCCGAGTCGGCGCTGGCCGCGCTGGACCGGGCCGGGGTCGCGTACAGCGGGGCGCGGGTCGCCGTGCAGGGGCTCGGCACCATGGGCGGGGCGACGGCCCGGTTCCTGTCGCAGGCCGGGCTGCGGGTGGTCGCCGTCGCCGACGTCAAGGGCACGATCGCCAACCCGGCCGGCCTCGACGTCGAGGCCCTGCTGTCCGCCAGGGACTCCTACGGAACGGTGGACCGCGGCGCGCTGCGCGACACGGACCGTGAGCTGCCCGCCGAGGCCTGGCTCGCCCAGGACGTGGAGGTGCTCATACCCGCGGCCGTGTCGTACGCCATCGACGCCTCGAACCAGGCCGGGATCAGGGCCCGTTGGGTGGTCGAGGCGGCCAATATGCCGGTGCTGCCGGAGGCCGAGGCGCTGCTCGCGGAGCGTGGGATCACGGTGCTGCCCGATGTGGTCGTCAACTCCGGCACCAACGCCTGGTGGTGGTGGACCCTGTTCGGCGATATCGGCGCCGATGCCGACGAGGCCTTTGCCTACACCCGGAGTTCGATGCGCGCCCTCGTCGAGCTCGTGCTGACCCGGGCAGCGGCGGACGGCTGCAGCCCCCGGGCGGCGGCCCACGCCGTGGTCGCAGACCGGCTGCCGGTGATGGCGGAACGCTTCGGCTGGTACCGCTGACCGGGCCGCGACGGCGGCCTCGGCGGAAGCCGCTGCGGCGGGGGCCCGGGCCGGGGCCCGTCGGCAGGTCATGCCATGGTTCCGGCACGGGCCGCCGCCGGTACCGTTCAGAGGACCACGGCTTCGCCCCCGGCCTGCCCCGGATACGGCATTGGTTAGGGTGACGCCGTGGGAAGAGTGCGGTTGAGTGTCACGGAGCGACGCGAGGAACTGCTGCGCGCTGCGGTCGAACAGATCGAGGTGCGAGGTGTCGCGGCGGTACGGATCGCCGATGTGGCCTCCGTCCTCGGCGTGAGCAACGCTCTCGTGCTCTACCACTTCTCCACCAAGGAGAAACTGGTCGCCGCCGCCTTCGCGCATGCGGCCGAGGCCGATCTCATCCATCTGCGCAAGCTGTTGGCCCGCCGTACCACGGCGGTGCGCAGGCTGCGCGCCGCGGTGCGCTGGTACGCCCCGACGGGCCAGGCCAAGGGCTGGCGGCTGTGGATCGAGGGCTGGACGGCCTCGCTCCGCGACCCTGCGCTGCGCAATGTGGCGGGCGATCTCGACCAGCAGTGGAAGGCGGAGCTGGCCGAGGTCATCGAGGAGGGCGCGGCCGCGGGCGAGTTCCACTGCGACGACCCGATGTCCGTGGCCTGGCGGCTGACGGCGCTGCTGGACGGTCTGGCGGTGCAGATGACGTCGTACGCGGGTCCGCTCTCCCGGGCCACGATGCTGGAGTGGACCGAGCAGGCGCTTGCCCGTGAACTCGGCATCGACCACGCGACGCTGACGGCCTGACCACCGGCCCGGCCGACCGCACCGATCACTCCCCCTCCCCCTCGCGCGGGCCCGTCAGGTCTGGCGCACGGGCGCGTAGGACTCTCCCTGCAGACCGAACGTCCAGGCGACACCGTCCTTCGCGGTCCGCGTCGTGGGCGGCACCCGCAGCCAGTAGGTGCGATACGTACCGTCCGGCTCCGGGGTGGAGTTGACCACCTCGACCATGACCACGTCCTCGTCGCCGTCGAGCGCGATCCGCCAGAGGATGCCCGTCTCGTCCCGGTGGACCGGTTCGGCGCCCGACTCGGTGAGGTAGCGGTCGTATCCGTAGAACTCCAGCATCACGCGCCGCAGTTCCGCGTTCTCCTCGGCCCGGATCCGTTCGGGGGTGAGCGCGGTCAGCTCTGCCAGGAAGTCGGCGGGCACCGGCATGCCGCGCCAGGCGTACAGCGCGAAGCCGTCCCGGTAGGAGAGCGCGGGCCCGTCGCCGCGGTCGAGCCTGCCCGCCTCGTCGCGGTGCAACGCCTCGGGGCGCTCACTGATCACCACGGTGCGCTCGTAAGGCCACCACCAGCCCGCGTTCCTGGCCACCGCCGCCAGTCCGTCGAGCCGGTCGCCCCGGCCGTCGAACGCGGCGAGCCAGGCGGCGTCGTGCTGGCCCAGGACCGCGTCGAGGAGCAGCAGACGGATCTCCGACTCGTCCTCGGGCTGAAGGACCTCCGCCTCGCCCTCGGGCGGCTCGCCGCGTTCGGCGAGTTCACCTGGTTCGGTACGTTCGGCGACGACACCCGCCCGTATCCGCTCGGCGAGCGCCGCCGTGGTCTCCCACAGCTGGGCGCCGGTGGCGGACCAGAGTGCGGACCAGCCGGCCGGGCCCAACTCGTCGTACATCCGACGTCGTTCCTCCGCCCAGGGCCGGGTCCGTACCTCTTCCCGGACCGATCGACCGGCGTCGTTCAGCTTCCTCACGAGACCGACGGCCGCCCTGGGCGAATCGGCCCAGACGAATTCCTCCGGCTCGGCCAGCCCCGCGCTGCGGTAGGCGAGCCGCACCCCGTCCTCGGCGGCCGACCGGTCCGCCGCACCGGTCGCCGCCGCCACGGCCCGCCAAGAGTCCACGTACTCCATCGTCTTCCCGTCCCCTGCTTCCTGTTTCCCGTGTTCTCGGATCACTCTTCGGTACCGGCCCTCACAAGCCGGGCCGGACCGGCCGGGTCAGTCCGCGACGATGCGGACCGCCCCCGGTGCGTACTCCCGCTGGCGCACCACGCGGAACCAGCCCTTCGGCAGCGGGATCACCGCATGCTCCTCGTGCACCACGCGTCCGCCGTCGGGGAGGTGGAGCAGCATCGGGCCGAACACACCGCCCTCCCGGATCAGCCGTCCCGGTCCCGGCACGGCGTGCGCGTGGCCGGTGACCTCACCGAGCGCGAGCACCAGCCGGCCCCGCCCGTCGCGCAGTTCCCCCGGCGCGTCCAGGAGGTTCGGGGGTACCGCCGACTCCTCCAACGCCACGATCAGCACATCGCCCTGCCGGTACACAGACGTCTCCCGTCCCGGTCGGCACCCGCTGTGCCGACCACGTGGAAAACGCTACGGCGGGGGTCTGACAATCGGCTGGAGCGCCGGACGCCGGGCCCGTGCACCCCGTTGTCAGTGGGCCTTGATAAACCTTGCGGACATCAAACCTTCGCCGTCATACAGGAGATCAGGGCCATGTCCGGTGTGGACCATCTGCACGAGTTGCTCGGCCTTCCGGCCGTCGATTTCCAGCAAGACGAGAGCGACGGGCCCCGACCGGCCGCCGGCGCGGCGGCCTGGCGCGTCTCGGTCGAGCCGTACGAGGACGAGGACCGCACCTGGGAGCAGGAGTTCGCCTCGTTCCTGGCGGCAGTCGACCCCGCCGGGGTGCGGGCGCTGATCATCGGGCAGTGGGGCGAGTCGTACGAGGAGAACTCGTCCTATCCGATCGGTCTCGTGACGGCCGCCGCCGACCGGCTGACGTCACTGGAGGCGGTGTTCGTCGGCGATCTGACGATGGAGGAGTCGGAGATCTCCTGGATCGAGCAGAGCGATGTCACCGCTCTGCTCGCGGCCTACCCCGCGCTGGTGGAGTTCGGGGTGCGGGGCGGATCCGAACTTGTCTTCCCGCCCACCCGGCACGAGCGTCTGCGTTCGCTCACCATCGAGACGGGCGGGCTGCCGGTCTCGGTGGTCCGCGGGGTGCTGGACAGCGAGCTGCCCGCGCTGGAGCGGCTCGATCTCTGGCTGGGTGTCTCCGCCTACGGCGGCGATGCCGACGTGGCGGATCTCGCGCCCCTGCTGTCCGGCACCCGGTTCCCGGCCCTGCACCATCTCGGTCTGCGCAACAGCGAGGTGGAGAACGAGATCGCGGCGGCCATCGCTTCGGCCCCGCTGGTTGCCCGGCTCCGTACGCTCGATCTGTCCTGCGGCACGCTCGGGAACGAGGGCGCGGCCGCGCTGCTGGAGGGTCAGCCGCTGACCCATCTCGATGTGCTGGATCTGCACCACCACTTCCTCACCGAGCCGATGGAGCGCCGGATCGCCGAGGCCCTGGAGCCGCACGGGGTGCGGGTCGATCTGTCGGACCGCTGCGAGCCGTGGGGCGACCGCGGGGCCGAGGGCCGCTACACCTCGGTGTCGGAGTGATGCGGCGGTGAACGGCATCGAACACCCCGGGGCAGCCGCTCAGCCGTCCGACGTCGCTGGATCTGCGTCACCACCACCTCACCGATCCGGTGACGGACCGCTTACGGGCGGTGGGTGCGCTCTCGGGCACCCACCTCGATCCCGACGGGGCGGACTGCTGGGATCCCGAGGACGACGAGCCCCGCTGTGTCGCGGGCGGTGAGCAGCACGCCGCCGCGCCTCGCGGTCGTCGGCAATCCCGGCAACCGCCGGGTCGCGCTCTTCCAGGACGCCGTGCGCGCCGCCGGGCTGCCCCCGGCCCGCACCGTGTCCTGGCTGGACGTGCTGAGGGGCGAGGCGGTCTTCCTGCCCGGGGAGACGGTGCGCATCGACTCGCCCGGCGAGGACGCCGGGGTCGAGCGGCTGCTGCGCGGCGTCGACGACCCGACCAGGGTGGAGGGTTCGGCCCGCTGGTACGCGCGGTTCACCTCCGCCGTGCGGGAGGTGGCGCGGGCGGCGGCCGAGGCCGGTGCGGTGCTGCTGGATGATCCCGGCGACATCGCGGTGCTGTTCGACAAACGCCTCTGTCACGGCGTGCTGGACGCGGCGGCCGTGCCCGTGCCGCCCTCGCCGACGTCGGGTCCCGCCGCGCCGCCCGTGCGCGGCTGGGCGGATGTGCGCGGGCTGATGGCGGACCACCGTATGCCGAGGGTGTTCGTGAAGCCCGCCCACGGTTCGTCCGCCTCCGGGGTACTGGCCGTCGAGACGGCCAGGCCCGGCCGGGTCCGGGCGACCACCTCGGTCGAGCGGGACCCGGCTGGGCGGCTCCACAACTCACTGCGGGTGCGGCGCCTCACGACGGAACGCGAGGTCGCGGCGATCATCGACGCGCTCGCGCCGGACGGTCTGCACATCGAACGCTGGCTGCCGAAGGCCTCGCAGCGGGGCCGGGTCGCTGATCTGCGGGTCGTGGTGGTGGACGGCCGCGCCACCCATGCCGTCGTCCGCACCAGCCACTCCCCCATGACCAATCTGCACCTCGGCGGTGCGCGCGGCGATCTGGACGAGGTGCGAGCCGCCGTCGAGGCGGCGGGCGGCAGTTGGAGCGCGGCCCTGGCCGTGTGCGAGCGGGCGGGCGCCGCCTTCCCGGACACCCTGTGCGTGGGCGTCGATCTGCTGCCCGCAATCGGCTGGCGGCGCTTCGCTGTCGGCGAGGTCAACGCGTTCGGCGATCTGCTGCCGCGGCTGACCGGGTTGCCGGGCAGCGGCGCCGAGGGCCTGGACACCCATGCGGCGCAGGTCGCCGCCGTACTGAACAGAGCAAGGAACCACCGTGTCAGCGCAGCATCCTGAACCCCCGTCCGGCGTCACGGACGCCCGGAACCCTGATATGAGCGAGGTCGTCGGCAGCCACGACCTGCTGCTCGTCACCCTGGACACCCTGCGGTACGACGTCGCGGCGGAGCTCGCCGCCGCCGGGCGCATCCCAAACCTGGCCCGGCATCTGCCAAGCGGTAGCTGGGAGCGGCGGCATGCCCCGGGAAGTTTTACGTACGCCTCCCACCAGGCGATCTTCGCCGGGTTCCTGCCCACGCCGGCCGCCCCGGGGCCGCATCCGAGGCTGTTCGCCGCCCGGTTCGCGGGCAGCGAGACCACTGCGGAGCGCACGTTCGTCTTCGACACCCCCGACCTCGTCTCGGGTCTGGCCGCGGCCGGCTACCGCACGGTGTGCATCGGCGGCGTCGGATTCTTCAACCGGCAGGCAGCGCTCGGCTCGGTGCTGCCCGGAATGTTCCAGGAGGCGCACTGGGAACCCGAGTTCGGCGTCGCGTCGGAGACGTCCTTCGAGGCGCAGGTGGCCCGCGCCGAGCAGGTCGTCGAGCAGCTCCCACCCGGACAGCGCCTCTTCCTCTTCGTGAATGTCTCCGCGCTGCACCAGCCGAACTGGTTCCACCGGCCGGGGGCGACCCGCGACGCAGGTGACAGCCGTGCCACCCATGCCGCCGCGCTGGAGTACGTCGATGCCCACATCGGCCGCCTCTTCGCCGCCGCGAGCAGCCGCCGCCGCGCCTTCGCCATCGTCTGCTCCGACCACGGCACGGCGTACGGCGACGACGGCTACACCGGTCACCGGCTCGGACACGAGTCCGTCTGGACCGTTCCGTACGCACATTTCTTCCTGGAACCGGGGGCCACCGCCCGATGAACAGTCCGCGCTCTCCCCGACGCTCCCCCCGTCCGTACCAGAGCTACGTCTACGCCTATCCGCACAAGACGGCGTACGGCACGCTGTCCGAGGACCCCGGCGGGCGGCCCGCGCTGAGTGAGCTGTGGGCCGGGGAACGCAAGGACGCGCTCTCGCTCTATCTCCACATACCGTTCTGCGAGGTCCGCTGCGGGTTCTGCAACCTCTTCACCCGCATCGGGGCCCCCGACGAGCTCACCACCCGGTACCTCGACGCGCTGGACCGGCAGGCGACGGCCGTACGGGACGCGCTGGGAGACACGGAGCCGGTGCGTTTCGCCGCGGCGGCGTTCGGCGGCGGGACCCCCACCTTCCTGACGGCGGGCGAGCTGGACCGGCTGTGCGACATCGCGGAGAAGCGCATGGGCGCCGATCTCCGGTCGGTGCCGTTGTCGGTCGAGACGTCGCCGTCGACCGCGACGGCCGACCGGCTGGCCGTCCTCGCCGACCGGGGAACGACCAGGATCAGCATCGGTGTGCAGAGCTTCGTCGAGGCCGAGGCACGGGCGGCGGTCCGTCCGCAGCGCCGTGCGGATGTGGAGGCGGCGCTCGGGCTGATCCGGGAGGCCCGCATCCCGGTCCTCAACATCGACCTGATCTACGGCATCGACGGACAGACCGCGGCGAGCTGGCGCGCCTCGCTGGACGCGGCCCTCCAGTGGCGGCCGGAGGAGCTGTACCTCTACCCGCTGTACGTACGTCCGCTGACCGGCCTGGGCAGGATCGGCGCCTCGGCCGCGGACGCGGATTCCGCCTGGGACGAACAGCGGCTGCGGCTGTACCGCGCGGGCCGCGATCATCTCCTCGCCCACGGCTACGAGCAGGTGTCGATGCGGATGTTCCGCCGCGCCGACGCGCCGCAGGCCGGAGGCCCCGACGACTACGCGTGCCAGACCGACGGCATGATCGGGCTGGGCTGCGGCGCCCGCTCGTACACCTCTCGGCTGCACTACTCCTTCGACTACGCCGTGGAGATGCGGGAAGTACGGGCGATCATCGACGGCTACACGGCGACCGAGGACTTCTCGCACGCCGAGGTGGGCCGGTTCACCGACGACGGTGAGGCGCGCCGCCGGCATCTCCTCCAGTCGGTCCTCCAGGCCGAGGGGCTGCGGCTGTCGGACTACCACGAGCGGTTCGGTACCTGGCCGGCCGAGGACTTCCGCGAGGAGCTGTCCCTGTTCGAGCACCGGGGCTGGCTCGATCCGGACGGGGCGGACTCCGGGCTGCTGCGCCTGTCGCCCGAGGGCCTCGCGCACTCCGACGCCCTGGGCCCCGACCTCTTCTCCCCCGCCGTGCGGGCCGCGATGGCCTCGTACGAGCTGAAGTGAGTCCCTCATGGACCTGACGATTCTCTACCGCGGGCCGCTCGCTTCGTGCGATTACGACTGCCCGTACTGCCCGTTCGCCAAGCGGCGCGACAGCCGGGAGCAGTTGCGGGCCGACCGGGCCGCACTGGAGCGGTTCACGGCGTGGGCGGCGGCACAGACCGATGACCGGATATCGGTGCTGTTCACCCCGTGGGGCGAGGCGCTGGTCCGTTCCTGGTACCGCCGGGCGCTGGTCGAGCTCGCCCGTCTGCCGCACATCCGCCGGGTGGCGATCCAGACGAACCTCAGCGGCCGTACGCAGTGGCTGGCCGCGGCGGGCACCACCGGCCGGGACAAGATCGCGCTCTGGTGCACGTACCACCCGGGCCAGACGCCGTACGAGCGCTTCCTCGCCCGGTGCGACGAGCTGGCGTCCCTGGGGATCCGCCACAGCGTCGGTGTGGTCGGTCTGGACGGTCATCTCGACGAGGCGCGGCGGCTGCGGGCGGCGCTCCCCGAAGAGGTGTACCTCTGGGTCAACGCCGCGGAAGGGCACAGCTATACGGACGAGGAGGCCGGCCGGTGGACGGAGATCGACCCGCTGTTCCCGTACAGCCGCCACCCGCACCGCTCGGCCGGGCTGCCCTGCCGCACCGGTGAGTCGGTCATCTCGGTGGACGGGGACGGCACGGTGCGCCGCTGCCACTTCGTCCGGGCCGCGCTCGGCAATCTCTACGACGGAAGCTATCGGGGTGCGTTGGGCCCGCGGGTTTGCCCGCTGGCCGTCTGCGACTGCCACATCGGCTACGTCCATCTGGAGACACTGCCGCTGTACGACGTCTTCGCGGGCGGCGTACTGGAACGCATACCGGCCCGGCAGTCGTCCCTCATCGAGCGCGCGAGCCCCTGACGGCCTCACCCACGACCGACGGCGGCGTCGCGGCGCCCGTGACCTGCGCCCGCGGCGTTGTCGTCAGTCGCCAATCGTGGGTGCGGCCGTCATTCCCGGGATCACCGCCCCGGGGTTCGCCGAGCGGCGCCCGTTCGGTGAACCCCGTCCCGGCGCCCGGCCCCTCAGAGCGGCAGCAGATCCGGCCGCTTCGCCTCCACGTGGTCGCCCGAGGACTCGCCGCGCAGCCGGCGCCCGATCCACGGCACCAGGTACTCGCGCGCCCAGTGGATGTCGTCGCGCCGGACCTCCAGCGTTCCCCGGTGCGCCTGCGGCGGCCACTCCTGGTCCGGGTCGGCCGGCACGCCGAGGCCGAGGACCTGAGCCGCACGCAGCGCTACCCGGGTGTGTCCCTCGGGCGACAGGTGCAGCCGGTCGCCGTCCCATGCGCGCCGGTCCTGCACGGAGCGCAGCGACCACAGGTCGAGAACCGGGCAGTCGTAGCGGTCCGCGATGGACCGCACATGGGCGGTGTAAGTGGCGATCTTGCCGCGCAGATGGCGCAGCACGGGAACGCCGCGGGTGTCGAAGCCGGTGGTGACCATGACGGTGCCGACCGATTCGGTCAGCTCGGCGACCGCGCGCTCGAAGCGCTCGGCCACGTCGTCGGGGTCGGTTCCCGGCCGGATGATGTCGTTGCCGCCCGCGCAGAAGCTCACCAGGTCGGGGGCGAGTTCCTTGGCGCGCGGCACCTGCTCCTCGACTATCTGGTCGAGGAGACGTCCTCGTACGGCGAGATTGGCGTACCTGAAGTTCCCGGGCGCGGCACTTCTTGTGCCCGGCTCCGTTTCGAGGTCCGGGAGCTGGTCCGCGAGGAGTACCGCGAATCGGTCCGCCCAGCCGACGAATGTTCCGTCCGGGCCGAGGTCGCCGACTCCCTCGGTGAAGCTGTCGCCAATCGCCGCGTACGACTCGATGGCGCCCTGTCGGTTGATGACGCCCTGTCGGAAGTTTCTCGAATCGTCTGCCACAACGGCATATCCTGCACTGTCGAATGTGACCTACGCGACCGTAATATGGGGTTGACGGGTGGTGAGATAGGCCACCCGGTCAGTTTTTGGTAAAGGGGGAATAAGCAGAGGGACGGCGCGCCGCCGCGCACCGTCCCTCTGTGTATTGCCGTGGTCCGGGTCGCCGGACCGGCGTTACCTGGATCAGACGTAGATTCCGTGCGACGCCAGGTAGGCGATCGGGTCGATGTCCGAGCCGTACGACGGACCCGTGCGGATCTCGAAGTGCAGGTGCGGGCCGGTCGCGTTGCCGGTGGCACCCGAGAGCCCGACCTGCTGGCCCGCGCTCACGGTCTGGCCCGCCGAGACGGAGAGCGAGGACATGTGGCCGTACTGCGAGTAGTGGCCGTCGGCGTGCTTGACGACGACCTCGTTGCCGTACGCGCCGCCCCAGCCGGCGGTGACGACGGTGCCCGAGCTGATCGACTTCACGCTGATGCCCGTGGAGACGGGGAAGTCGATACCGGTGTGGCTGCCGCTGGACCAGTTGGCGCCGGAGGCGCGGTAGGCGGTGGTGTGGTTGCCGGGAACCGGGTGGACGTAGCCGGAGCCGGTGCTCCGAGCGGCCTGGGCCGAGGTTCCGTTGGACGCCTGGGCGTCGGAGGAGGACGAGGAGTTGGAGGCCACGGGGGCCTTCGACTCGGTCTTGGCCGGAGCCGTGGACGGGGCCTTCGACGGGGTGGTGGCACCCGCGGAGGTCTGCGCGTCGGTGGTCGAGGCCTGGCCGCCGAGCGTCAGCTTCATGCCCGGGAAGATCAGGCTCGGGTCGTCGCCGACAACCTTGCGGTTGTCCTGGTACAGCTTCTCCCAGCCACCCTTGAGCTTGTGCTCGGCGGCGATCTTCGACAGGTAGTCGCCGGAGACGACGGAGTACGTCGTGGTGCCGGCCTGCTCGGCGGAGACCGGCTTGGCCGGGGCGGCGTGCGTGGCGGCGGCCGACTTCGGAGTGACGGGAGCGGTCTGCTCCGCGGCGCCGGCGCCGGTGGCGCCGAGCAGCGGAAGCGCGATGACGGCTCCGCCGGCACTCGCGACGATGACGGCACGGGCGATGGTGCTGGACTTCGGACTGCGGTGCTTACCCGATATGGGCATGAAGGTTTCCCTCTCCGGCGCCTACGAGGTGAGCTGTCGGGTTCGGGCTGGAGATGCCCGGTCGCGCTTGGCGCGACTTCACCCCAAGCCGGCCGGATCTCTCCGGTCGGCGGCTTACCTGGTTCCCCCGCTCCTGCCACACGGTGAGTGGGTTTGAATTCCGGACGGCGGCAGGATTAGGCATTCCATCCGGATTGGCATTGAACGTAAGCGAGCCGGGACGGCAGAAACAAGCCACACGTTCCATTCCGGATTCCGCTCCGGAAAATCTGTGCGGAATTCCGGTCACACTCCGTGGATTACCGACCTTGGCCTTCCGCGCGGCGCACGGATTACCCAACAGGCGGGCCGCCACACACCGTCACGGATATGATCCCGCTCACGAGAGGGAGGCCACCCCCCGCGCAAGCGGGGCATGTTCTACCAAAAGCCCTAATACGGACACATCCTGCCTGTCGTTCACTCCGGAGACACGACCGTCCCGCGGCGCGACCACCCGTCGCAGCCCGTGCCGCGGCGGCCTCGAACCGTGGCGGTTCGGGACCGGACAGGGCCCCGCTCAGGGGTTGTTGTCGAGATGGTTGCCTGAGTAGTCGATGTCGTATCGTCACGGGAGTGGACCCGTCGGCGGCACGCGTCGGCGCCAGAGCCTCCAGGAGTGACCGTGACGCAGCAACTGCCGCAGACCCCGTCGACGGAACCCGAGCTGGCAGGGGTCCGTAATTTCCGTGACGTGGGCGGGCTGCCCACGTCGGACGGCCGTCGGGTGCGGTACGGACGGCTCTACCGCAGCGGTCACCTGGCGGGTGCCACCCCCGAGGACGCCGCGTTCCTCGGAAGCCTCGGCCTGCACACCGTCTTCGACTTCCGCAACGCGGCCGACCACAGGCTGGACGGACTGGACATCGAACTGCCCGGCGTGCGCAATGTGAACATCCCGCTCAACGATCCGGCGGAAGGCGCCGAGTTCTGGCAGATGGTGCGCGACGGCGACATAGACGAACTGCGCGGCCTCCTCGGCGACGGCAAGGCAGCCGCACGCCTGACCGCCTCCTATCGCACGATCATCCTGGAGCGCACCGCCGAGCACAGCCGCGTGCTGCACGCCCTGGCCGAGGACAGCGTCCCCGCTCTGATGCACTGCGCGGCGGGCAAGGACCGGGCGGGGCTCTCGATCGCGGTCTCCCTGCTCGCGGTGGGCGTCGAGCGCGAGGCCGTCGAGGCCGACTACCTCAAGTCCAACGACGCCCACCGCCGCTACCGGGTGCGCCGCAGCGACACCTCGGCGGCCGGGACGTCGCCCGAGGTGATGGAGCTCCTCAGCCCGCTCTTCGGTGCCCACCGCGAATATCTCGACGCGGCCTTCGCCACGATCGACGAGACCTGGGGCGGCACCGACCGCTACCTCTCCGAGGGGCTGAAGATCAGCCCCGAGACGCGGGAGCGGCTGCGCGAGCGGCTCCTCGACGAGGCCTGACCGGTCGCCCGAGCCGCACGGCCCGCGGCTACTGGTTGTTCATCCCCACCGCGAACAGCAGGTAGAGGAAGCCGGCGACGACGTGCCCGGCCACCAGGTAGGCGAACAGCCTGATGACGAGCCCGCGCGGCATCTTCCTCTCGTGCGAGTCGGAGTCCTTGCGCCTGGCCGGCGTGAGCGGGTCGTAGTTCTCGGAATCGGACATGTCAGTCCTCTCTCGCGACCGGACGCGCCGGCGGCGGGGACGGCGCCTCAGCGACGGTGGATCCCGCTGCCGAGACACAGCTCGGCAGCGGGGCTCTGCAGCAGGGTGTGAACGAAGAGCAGCTCGGCACCGGAATGGTCCGGCGCCGCGATCTGATGCGGGGTGAGCGAGTCGAAGTGCGCGCTGTCGCCGGGGGCGAGGTCGTGCACGGTCTCCCCGAGGGTCACCCTGAGGTGCCCGGCCAGGACGTACAGCCATTCCTCACCGGGGTGGACGCGCACCAGGTCGCCCTGCGCGCCGTGCGGAACCCGGACGCGCAGGGCCTGCATCGCCCGGCCGGGTCCCCCGGCCTGCTGGTACATCCAGCCGTCGGCCTCGGCCCCCTCGAACTTTCGGCCGCGGACGATCGCGTCACGTTCCGGGGGGATCTCGCCGAGCAGCTCGGAGACCGTCGTACCGTAGATCCTGGCAAGTCCGAGAAGCATCGGCAGCGAGGGCTGCCGCCGGCCCGTTTCGAGCCGGGACAGATGGGCGGGCGAGAGTCCGGCGTGCTGGGCGGCGGTTTCCAGGGTGAGCCCGCGGTCACGGCGCAGATCGCGCAGTCGTGGCGCGACACCGGGCAGCTCGTCGGGCACCCCTCCGGCTGGAGGATTCATTCCTCCATTGAGCCAGGAACTTTCCTCAGAGGCAAATTTCTTACCTCCGAGGCAAACCCCTGTTGATCAGCGGTTGGCAACGGCCTGCCTCACCAGAGTCCGGCCGAAGTCCCACATCAGTCCGCCGTTGTGCGCGTCATCCATCACCGCCGTGAACGCGGTCACGAACCGGTCCACGTCCGCCTCGTCGATGACGAGCGGCGGAATCAGCTTGATCACTTCGAGGTGGTCGCCGGAGACCTGGGTGAGGATCCGGTGCTTCTGGAGCAGCGGTACGACCACCATCTGCGCGAAGAGCCCCTTGCGGGCCGCCTGGAGCATGGTCCAGCGGCTGCGCAGCTTCAGCGAGGACGGCCGGCCGAACTCGATGCCGATCATCAGCCCGCGTCCCCGCACCTCGTGCAGCAGCTCGTAGCGGCCGACCAGTGCGGCCAGCCTCTCGCGCAGCAGATCTCCGGTTCGGCGCGCGTTCGCCACGGTCTCCTCGTCCTCCATCACCGCGAGGACCGCGAGTCCGGCCGCCATCGCCTGCGCGTTGGAGCCGAAACTGGCCGAGTGGACCAGCACCCGGTCCATCGACGAGTAGACGCGTTTGAAGATCCAGTCCTTGCCGAGGGTCGCCCCGACCGGAACATAGCCGCCGGAGAGCGCCTTGGCGACGCAGACCAGATCGGGTTCGACCCCTTCCTCGTGCTGGTACCCGTAGAAGTCACCGGTCCGGCCCAGGCCGGTCTGCACCTCGTCGGCGATGAGCAGGGCCTTGTGCCTGTGCAGCAGCTCCTGGGCGGCACGCAGGAAACCGGGCGGCGAGGCGTGCACGCCCTTGCCCTGGATCGGCTCGACGACCAGGCCGGCCACATCGCCGCGCTTCAGCTCGCGCCGCAGTGCGTCGAGGTCTCCGAGCTCGATCGCGGTGTCGGGCAGCAGAGGGGCGAAGCCGTCCCGGAACCCGGCCTCGCCGTTGACCGAGAGCGCGCCGGTGGTCAGTCCGTGGAAGGCATGCGTGCAGTACAGGATCCTCGGCTTCCCGGTCGCGTACCGGGCGAATTTGAGCGCCGTCTCGACGGCCTCCGTACCGCTGTTGCCGAAGAACACCCGGTCCAGGTGCGGGCTGTGTGCGAGCAGCTTCTCGGCCAGCAGTCCCGGCAGCGGCTGGCAGTCGAAACGGGTGAGGTCGGCGAGCGAGGCGTCCAGGACGTCGTGCAGCGCCTTGCGTACGACGGGGTGGTGCCGGCCGAGCCCCATCACCCCGAAGCCGGCCAGCATGTCCAGGTAGTCGTTGCCCTCCGCGTCCCAGAAGTGCGCGCCCTCGGCCCGTTCGTAGACCTTGTCGAAGCCGATGGTGCGCAGCATGCGCGGGAGCTGGTGGTTGAGGTACTTCGTGTGCAGTTCGTAGCGTTCGGCGCCGCGCTCCGCGAGGAGCCGCGCCAGATCGAAGCCCTTGGGCCCGTCGTCCTTCATGCCCCGCTCTCCTTGTGTCCGTTGCCCAGGGCGTTGCGCTCGTCGTACCCGTCGCCGACGGCGATTCCGTGTCCGTCGGCTGTTTTCCGCGCGGCCAGCGTGGCGCTGATCCGGCCCGCGATCTCGACCGGTGTGAGTCCGATGTCGGCCAGTACCTCGGCGCGCTTCCCGTGCGCGAGGAACTGCTCGGGGATCCCGAACGTCCGCAGCGGTACGTCGGTGCCGGCGTCCCGCAGCGCCTGCCCGACCGCCGAGCCGACGCCTCCCGCCCGGCTGTTGTCCTCGACGACCGCGACGAGCCGGTGCCGCGCGGCGAGCGGGGCCAGCTCTTCGTCGACCGGCTTGACCCAGCGGGGGTCGACCACGGTGCAGCGGATGCCGCCGCCCGCGAGCAGACCGGCGGCCTTGAGGCAGACGGGAGCCATGACACCGACCGCGACCAGCAGCACGTCGGCGTCCGGGGCGCGGCGCAGTACGTCCATGCCGCCGATCCGGCCGATGGCGGGGACCGCCTCCCCCACCGACTCCTTGGGGAACCGGATCATGGTCGGTGCGTCGTCGACGGCGACGGCCTCCCGCAGCTGGGCCCGCAACTGGCCGGCGTCGCGCGGTGCCGCGATCCGGAGCCCCGGCACGACCTGGAGCAGGGACATGTCCCACATGCCGTTGTGGGACGCCCCGTCCGGCCCGGTGACCCCGGCCCGGTCGAGGACGAAGGTCACTGCGCAGCGGTGCAGCGCGACATCCATCAGCAGCTGGTCGAAGGCCCGGTTGAGGAAAGTGGCGTAGACGGCGACGACGGGGTGCAGCCCGCCGGTCGCCAGCCCCGCCGCGGAGACCGTCGCGTGCTGTTCGGCGATCCCGACGTCCCAGACCCGGTCGGGGAACGCCTCGGCGAACTTCGTCAGCCCCACCGGGTGGAGCATCGCGGCCGTGATGGCGACGACGTCCGGCCGCTCCGCCCCGATCGCGGCGATCTCGTCCCCGAACACCGAGGTCCAGGAGGGGCCGGCGGCCGGGGCGAGCGGAGCGCAGGTCAGCGGGTCCATCGCGCCGACGGTGTGGAAGCGGTCGGCCTCGTCATGGAGGGCGGGCTGATAGCCGCGGCCCTTCTCGGTGAGGCAGTGCACGAGCACCGGCCCGTGGAAGCGCTTCGCTCGGTGCAGCGCGGATTCTACGGCGGCGGTGTCGTGCCCGTCTATGGGTCCGACGTACTTCAGGCCGAGGTCCTCGAACATGCCCTGCGGGGCGAAGGCGTCCTTGAACCCCTTCTTGGCGCCGTGCAGCGATTCGTAGAGCGGCTGCCCGATGACGGGGGTCTGCTGGAGGACGCCCTTGCCCCAGGAGAGGAAGCGTTCGTAGCCGTCGGTGGTGCGGAGTGTGGCGAGGTGGTTGGCCATGCCGCCGATCGTCGGCGCGTAGGAGCGCTCGTTGTCGTTGACGACGATGATCAGTGGCCGGGCCCTGGCGGCGGCGATGTTGTTCAGCGCCTCCCAGGCCATGCCGCCGGTGAGCGCCCCGTCACCGATGACCGCGACGACGTGGTCCGGGCGGCCGAGCAGCTGGTTGGCCTTGGCGAGGCCGTCGGCCCAGCCGAGCACCGTGGAGGCGTGCGAGTTCTCTATGACGTCGTGCTCGGACTCCTCGCGAGAGGGGTAGCCGGAGAGGCCTCCCTTGCCGCGCAGCTTGGAGAAGTCCTGCCGCCCGGTGAGGAGTTTGTGTACGTAGCTCTGGTGGCCGGTGTCCCACAGGATGCGGTCCGCGGGCGAGTCGAAGACCCGGTGCAAGGCGATGGAGAGCTCCACCACGCCGAGGTTGGGCCCCAGATGACCGCCGGTCCTGGCCACCGCCTGAACCAGGAACTGTCTTACGTCATCGGCGAGTTCGCCAAGTTGTGGTTCGTTCAGCTTCTTGAGGTCGTGCGGCCCCCGGATGCTCTGCAGAAGCGTCATGCCCGGGCCCCCTCTCTGGTCCTGTTTCAGCTCACGGTGACGGCGGGGACCCCCGATGGCGTCCGTGCGTCGTCCATGACCTCAGCGATCTTCAGAACTTCCTCGATGAGGGTCTCGCCGATCCTCGACTCGGGCAGGCCGGCGCTGACCCGGTCCGCGATCCGCCGCGGAGCCGCACCGATGTCCGACGTACGCGTCGTCGTCATCGACATCGTCATCGACGGCACCGGAACCGGCGCTTCCCGCCGACCGCCACCGACCCGGCCTGGATGCGCCGCGCGTGGCGGCGCATCGCGAGCGGCCGGGCCGGCGGCTCGGGGAGATCCAGTACGACTGGTTCTCCGGCGGTCATCACCTCACCGGTTCCCGCCGATGGTCTCCCGTGCGGCACGCAGGGATTCCTTCAGCGACCCCATGGTGGCGAGTACGGCGGTGGGCTCGTAGCCGCAGTGCGCCATACAGTTGGCGCAGCGCGGGTCCTTGCCGCGGCCGTACTTGTCCCAGTCGGTCTCCTCGATGAGTTCCCGGTACGTCGGCACGTAGCCGTCGCTCATCAGATAGCAGGGGCGCTGCCAGCCGAAGAGCGAATAGTTGGGAATGGCCCACGCCGTGCACGGGAAGTCGGCCTTGCCCTCAAGGAAGTCCAGGAAGAGCGGCGAGTGGTTCAGCCGCCACTTGGCCCGGTTGCCGCCCGCGAAGGTCTTCTTGAACAGCTCGCGGGTCTGCTCGACCCCCAGGAAGTGCTCCTGGTCGGGTGCCTTCTCGTATGCGTAGGCGGGCGAGATCATCATCTCGTCGACCTTCAGATCGTCATTGAGGTAGTTGAGGACCTCGATGATGGTCTGCGGGGTATCGGTGTTGAAGAAGGTGGAATTGGTGGTGACCCGGAAGCCGCGGCGCTTGGCCTCCTTGATCGCGGCCACCGCCTCGTCGAACACTCCTTCCTTGGCTACCGATTCGTCGTGCCGCTCGCGCAGCCCGTCGATGTGCACGGCGAACGCGAAGTAGGGCGACGGCGTGAATTTCTCGATCTTCTTCCGCAGCAGCATCGCGTTGGTGCAGAGGAAGACGTACTTCCTCTTCGCCACCAGCTGTCGGACGATTTCGTCGATCTGCGGATGCATCAGCGGCTCGCCGCCCGCGATGGAAACCATCGGGGCGCCCGATTCGAGCACCGCGCCGACGGCCTGCGCCACCGGCATGCGCTGCTTGAGAACTCCGGCCGGATGCTGGATCTTCCCGCAGCCCTCACAGGCGAGGTTGCAGGCGAACAGAGGCTCCAGCTCGACAATCAGCGGGAACTTTTCCCGTCTGCGGAGCTTCTGTTCAGCGAGGTACGTCGCAATCTTGATGGTCTGACGGAGCGGCATGGCCATCTAGCTCACCTCCTGGGGAGCAGCAAAGATCGGTGCCATTCATAGAAAGCCGGTAGGACGGCACGAAGAACGCGGAATGCCGATATTCCACCGCGGACCGTGCCGATGCGGACGAGCTCATGCTCCGGGGCGTCCACGACCACCCGTACGGCCGCAACCGGGCGTGGCCCGGAGCACAGGGCGGTGCGCAGAGTGGCGGCGGACTCCATGTCCACCGCGATCGCTCCCGTGGTCCGCAGCCCGGCCCGCTCATGCCCGCGTACGACATGGTCGGAGCCGGTCAGCGGACCGGTGTGGACGGTGCGTCCCGGTACTGCTCTGGCCAGTGCGTCGGCAAGCAGTTCGGTGCCGGTGCAGGCGGCCGACTCCCCGGCGAACCGGGTCTCGTCGGCCACCACCAGATCTCCGGGGTGCATGCCGGGCGTCAGCCCGGCACAGAACCCCGAGGCGATGACCGCGGCTCCGAACGCCCGGCCCTCGCCGAGCGCCCGCGCCACGGCGGTTTCGGCGGCCTTGGGCCCCATGCCCGTACGCAGTACGGTCACCGCACCCGGGGCCTTGTCCGTCCTGCTCCTGCCGGTGCGCAGGGCGAGCTGTTCGATGCCGAGCGCGCAGGCGATCAGCAGCGGGGCGGCGGGACCGGGCGGCCCCGCGGGTTCCCCCATCAGGCCCCCTCACGGATGCTCGTGCGGCCGGCGAAGGGGTCGCCGTGCACGTACCGCCCGAGTGCGGTCAGCGGGAAGACCTGTCGGTAGAGGTGGTAGTTGATGGAGAAGTCCCAGGGGAAGCCGGTTCCGGTGAAGTACGGCTCGTCCCAGGAGCCGTCGTCCTGCTGGGTATCGGTGAGCCAGGCGATCCCGCGTGCCACGGAGGCGGTGTCCCGTCGGCCCGCGGCAAGGAGTGCGAGCAGCGCCCAGGCGGTCTGGGACGCGGTCGAGGCTCCGTGGCCGATCCACTTGTCCTCGCTGTACGAGCGCAGGTCCTCGCCCCAGCCGCCGTCGTCGTTCTGGACGGACTCCAGCCAGCCGACCGCGCGCCGGATCGAGGGGTGCGCCGCGGGCAGTCCGGCGGCGATCAGAGCGGGCACCACCGACCCGGTCCCGTATACGTAGTTGACCCCCCAACGGCCGAACCAGCCGCCGGCCGCGTCCTGTTCGGCGAGCAGCCACTCGATGCCGCGCCGGGTGACGGGGTTCGTGGCATGACCCTCGATGGCGAGCATCTCCACCACGTGTCCGGTGACGTCCGCGGACGGCGGGTCGATGACCTCGCCGAAGTCGCAGAAGGGCAGCCGGTTGGGGAACGGGCTGGTGTTGTCGGCGTCGAACGCGCCCCAGGCGCCGTTGCGGGACTGCATGCCGACGTTCCAGCGCACCCCCCGTTCGATGGCGGCCTCGATCCGTGCCGGCTCCGGGTGACGGACCCGGCGCAGCGCGAGGACCACTTCCGCGGTGTCGTCGATATCGGGGTAGTTGTCGTTGTGGAACTCGAACGCCCATCCGCCCGGGGGGAGTTGGGGCCTGCGCACCGACCAGTCGCCGGGCCGGGCGATCTCCTCGCCGAGCATCCAGTCCGCCGCCTTCACGAGCGCCGGGTGGTCGGGGCTCACTCCGGCGTCGGCGAGCGCGATGGTGGCGAGGCAGGTGTCCCAGACCGGGGACTGACAGGCCTCGATCATGCGGGCGCCGTCCTCGCGCCAGACCGCGAACCGGTCGAGCGAGGCGAGTCCGGCCCGCATCACCGGGTGGTCGAGGTCGTAGCCCAGCAGATGCAGCGCGATGACGGAGTAGACGGCGGGTGGCTGGATCCCGCCCCAGCAGCCGTCGTTCTCCTGGCGTTCGATGATCCAGCGGGCGGCCGCGTTCATGGCGAGCCGGCGCACTCTGCGCGGGGCGATCCGGTGATAGAGGTGCAGCGCCTTGTCGAGGCGCTGGAAGACACCGTCCCAACTGGCCGCCGGAGCAGGGCGCCTGGGTGGGTTCGGTTCGCCCGGGTCGGCGTGCAGCTCGTCCAGTGCGAAGGGGGCCGGCCGGACGGGACGCTTGGCGGAGACGACCGTGAGGGGCACGATGGTCTGGCGGGCCCAGCAGCCGAAGTCGTAGATATTGAGCGGGACCCACTTGGGAAAGAACATCAGTTCGGGTGGAAGTTCGGGGAGGTCGTCCCATTTCCACCAGCCGAAGAGGGCCAGCCAGATCCGGGTGAACACCCGGCTCGCCGCGATCCCGCCCTGCTCCCTGACCCACCCCGCGGCACGGACCATGTGCGGGTCCTCCGGCCGGTCACCGGCCAGCCGCAGTGCCACGTACGCCTCGATGGTGGCGGAGAGATCTCCGGGGCCGCCGTGGAAGGTGGCCCAGGTACCGTCACCGAGCTGTTCGCCGCGGATGAAGCGGCCGGCCGCCCGGACCGTGGCGGAATCCTGAATTCCGAGGAACTGGCGGAGCAGGAGGTCCTCGGCGTCCATGGTGACGTTGGTGGCGAGGTCTCCCTTCCACCAGCCCTGCTCGTCCTGTCGGCCGAGGAGATGCTCCACCGAGCGTTCCGCGGCCAGCCGCGCGGCGGCCAGTACGTCGTCCGCGGCGATGGTTGATTCGGTTGTCGGTCTACTGGCCGAGGCTGCGCGGGGATCCACAGCCCCGGTGCTTCCGTCGGTCGTCGCTGTCATGGCTTCCCCTTCGTGCAGTTGGTCCTCTGCTGTGCTGGGGTCTCCGTCGGCCGGCGCCCGTAACGAGCACCGGCCGGCGACTGCGAGTCATATGGACCAGATGTTCATCATCTCTTTCGTACAACGACGAAGTCCGCGAGCGCGGTGAGCTGCGCCCGCACGGTTTCCGGCATGTCGACACCGTGCAGCGCCTCGATGGCGACCGCATGCTGACGACGCGCCTCCTGAGCGGTCCATTCGCGGCCGCCCGCCTCCTCGATGAGTGCCGCACGGGCGGCGAACTCCTCTTCGGAGAAGCTGTCGAAGTCGCTGCTCTTCGCGTCGGCGGAGAGCAGCTCGCCCAGACGCTCCGAGGCCGGTCCGCCCGCCGCGAGCGCGGCGACGACCGGCAGGGACTTCTTGCGCTGGCGCAGATCGCTCCAGGTCTGCTTACCGGTGGACTCCGGGTCGCCCCAGATCCCGAGCAGGTCGTCGACCGCCTGGAAGGCGAGGCCCAGGTGGTAGCCGTACGCCTCCAGGACGTCGGCGGTACGGTCGTCGGCGCCGCCGAGCACCGCGCCGATGGAGCAGGCGCAGGCGAGCAGGGCGCCCGTCTTGTTGCCCTCCATCTCCAGGCACTCCTCGACGGTGACCCGCTCGCGGTGCTCGTAGGAGATGTCCTGGGCCTGCCCGTCGATGAGCTTGCGGGTGGCCGAGGTCAGCCGCCGGGCCGCACGGCCCGCCTCGGCCGTCCCGAGCTCCAGCAGGATCTCGTTGGCCAGCGCGAAGAGCGCGTCGCCGACCAGGATCGCCTGGGCGGGGCCGTGCACCTTCCACACCGTGTCGCGGTGGCGCCGCTGCTCGTCGCCGTCCATCAGGTCGTCGTGCAGCAGCGAGAAGTTGTGCACGAGTTCGACGGCCACGGCGCCGGGGATGCCGGCCTCCGCGGCGGCGCCGGCCGCCTCCGCGGACAGCAGGGCCAGCGCCGGGCGCACGGCCTTGCCGCCGTCGCCGTCGGAGGGCCTGCCCTGGGCATCGATCCAGCCGAAGTGGTAGGCGGCCACGGTGTCCATGGGCGGTGCGAGCCGGTCAACGGCAGCCCGGAGCACCGGCGTGGCAAGGGCCCGTCCGCGCTCCAGAAGCGCGGTGACGTCCGTGGTGTCCGCCACGGTGTCGGAAGCCGGATTCGCCGGGGTCACTGACTCTCCTCTTGTTCCGGTGGTACTGCTCATGCCGCCTCCTGCAGCGGATGTTCGTGGGTGCGGCCCAGCGCCTGGAGTGCGGCGTCCGCTGCGCCGGCACCGCTGCGGACGGCACCCTCCATCGTGGCGGGCCAGCCGGTGGCGGTCCATGCTCCGGCCAGGAAGAGGCCGGGGGCGCGGGTGCGCGTCCCGGGCCGCAGCCGGCCGACTCCGGGGGCCGGCGCGAAGGTCGCCGTCCGCTCCCGGGTGACGAAGAAGTCCCTGATGCCGGCCCCGCGGGCGGCGGGGAGCAGCCGCTCCAGCTCCGGCAGGTAGCGCGCGCGCAGTTCGGCGACGGGCAGGTCGATCTCCTCGCCGGCCGCGGACTGGGAGACGGCGAGGTACTGCCCGGGGCCGGTGAGTCCGGAGGCCTCGGTACGGTCGAAGACCCACTGGACCGGTGAGCCGATCGCGGTGAAGAACGGCTGCCGCAGCACCTTGCGGTCGTAGACCACGTGCACGTTGAGGATCGGCGAGCTGCCGATCTCCAGCAGCCGCTCCGGTGCGTGGAGCGCGCCGGCGGGCAGCAGGTCGTGGGTCTCGCGCTGCGGCACGGCCAGCACGACGGTGTCCGCCTCGATCCGCTCGGCCCCGGTGTCGACCACCCAGCGTCCGTCGTCGGTACGGGTGAGCGCGCCGGCCTTCGTCCGCAGTTCGGTGCGGACACCGGCGGAGTCCAGGGCCTTGCGGCTCAGCGTGTCGTGGACGTCGCCCAGCGGTACGGAGGCCCAGCCGATGTCGGCGGCGCCCCGGTCGGAGAGCAGGCCGGTCTTGAAGACCTTCGCGGCGAGCGCGAGCGAGGAGTTCGGCGCGGTGGCGTTGAGCGTGGCGACGCCGACCAGGTCCCAGAGCGCCTCGATGGTGCGCGGGGACTGGCCGTGCCGGGCGAGCCAGCTGCCGAAGTCGATGTCGTCCAGCGCGGGATCGTCCGGGTCGAGCCGGCCCAGGGCCAGCGCGGCGCGCCCGACGCCCGCCCGCTCGGCGAGCGAGAGGTGCCGGTATCCGGCGAGTCCGGCGGCGAGGTGGAACGGGACCGGCAGCCCATTGCGGCGCAGCCGTCCGAGCCGGGGGCCCGAGGGCCGTCCGACATCGAGGACGGGCACGTCCAAACGGTTTTGCAGGGGTGACAGCCGGGTTCCGTCGACGCGGTCGAGGAACCAGCGGTACGCGGTGCAGCAACGCAGGTAGACGTGCTGGCCGTTGTCGACCGTCAGTTCACCGCGCCGGAAGGAGAAGGCGAGGCCGCCGAGCCGGGGCCGGCCTTCGAGCAGGGTCACGTCAAGCCCGGCGTCGGCCAGGCGCAGGGCCGACGTGATGCCGGCGAGCCCGCCGCCGATCACCACCGCCCGGGAGGAACGCAGGCTGTCGTCCGTCATGAATCCCCCTCTCGCCAGGTCTTTCCAGTCTGGGACGCAGCGCCGCGGCCGGGGGTTGCCCGCCGTCCGGACTGATCATCCATGGTGCTCATGGTGCGTGAGATGTCCGTGAGGCGCATTCAGACACGCCCTCTGGCCGTCCGGCGGGAGATGTAGCGGGCGTCGAGACCCGACAGGCCGCGCACCGCCACATACGCCTTCTCGTGGCCCGGCAGCGAGACCCGGCCGCGCAGCACCGCCTCGGGATCGCGCTCGATCCGGTCGAGGAGCCTGCGGTAGATACCGGCCATGGCCGCCACACACGCGCCGCTGCGCCGGTCCAGCATCGGCAGCAGCCGGTAGCCCTCGGCGAACAGGGCGCGGGCGCGCCGGACCTCGAAGTGGACGAGTCCCGCGAAGTCCGAGCCGGGCGGCGGGGTGGCCCGGTGGAAGCCCTCGGAACAACCGAACTTGGCGAGGTCGTCGGCGGGCAGATAGGTGCGCCCGTTGCCCGCGTCCTCGCGGACGTCGCGCAGGATGTTGGTCAGCTGGAGCGCGAGGCCGAGCGTGTCGGCGTACTCCGCGGCGCGTTCGACGCCGGGTGCGCCCGGCTCCGTACCGAAGACGCCCAGGCTGAGACGGCCGATGGAGCCCGCGACGCACCGACAGTAGGTCTTGAGGTCGTCCCAGGTCTCGTAGGTCGCGCCGCGCACGTCCATCAGGACACCGTCGATCAGCTCGTCGAGCCCCTCCAGCGGCAGCGGGAACCTGCGGGCGGCGTCGGCGAGCGCGACGGCCACCGGATCGGTGTCGTCGTCGTCGACCGCGCCGTCGCGTACCCGGTCCAGGAGTGTGCGGGTGCCCTCCAGGCGGACGCGCTTGGTCTCCGGTTCCAGCTCGCCGTCACCGATGTCGTCGACACGACGGGAGAAGGCGTACAACGCCGACATGGCCTGTCGCTTCTCGGCCGGCAGCAGCCTGATGCCGTACGCGAAGTTTCGCGCCTGCTGTCCGGTGACCGCCTCGCAGTAACTGTATGCGGCCTGTACCGGTGCCGACATGTACGTCGTCTGTCCCTCCACGGTCCGGCTCACCCCTCTCTACGCGCTCTTCGCAAGACAACTCCCACCTCGCGCAGCAGGCTGGGCTTGGTGGGCTTGGGCGGTCCCGGCAGTACATCGAACCCGGCGGCCGCGATCGCGGTGAGGGCGGCACGCCCCCCTCCCACGAATCCGGCGAGAAGCAGCTTGAGCCTGCCGTGGACGCTACCCACCAGGGGGGTGCCTTCATTCAGCAGATCCCCGGCGCGTTCCGCCTCGTACGCGACCAGCGCCCGCACCGACGCGCTCCCGGAGCCCGCCGCAAGATCGGATTCGGCCACATGGAACCTTGCCATGTCGTCGGCCGGCAGGTAGATCCGGTCCCGGCCGAGGTCCTCGGTGACGTCCTGGAGGTGCTCGACGATCTGCAGTGCGGTGCAGACGGCGTCCGAGCGGCGGATCCGTTCGGGGCTCGCCGTCCCGGTGAGCTGGAGGACCAGGCGGCCGACGGGGTTGGCGGAGAGCTCGCAGTAGGCGAGCAGTTCCTCGTACGTCCCGTAGCGGCGGATCTTCTGGTCCTGCCGGTTGGCCTCGATGAGGCCGAGGAAGGGTTCGGGGGTCAGCGAGCAGCGCCGCACGGTGGGGCGCAGTGCCTGCAGCAGGGGGTGGTGCGGGGTCGCGCCGGTGGTGGCGAAGATCCGACGCAGGTCGGTTTCGAGTGCGTCGAGCATCGCGAGCCGGTCCTCGCCCTGTTCGGGGTCGAGGCCGAGGTGGCGGGCGTCGTTGCCGCCGGGGGCGAGATCACCGTCGCCGATGTCGTCGACGAGCCGGGCGTAGCCGTAGACGGCCATCAGGTCGTCGCGCCAGGCTCGCGGCAGAAAGAACGGAGCCACCGGGAAATTCTCGTCGGCGGCCTTGTCAAGGGTTCCGGGTACAGCGGAATCAAGCCGCGTCCGGCGGGCACGCGTCACTGCGGACCGCCCTGCGCGGGGACGGCGTGAGCACCTCGGAGCTGGAGATCATCCGTCATAGCCGTCACATCTCCCGTTCTACACTGCCAACCCAAAACAACCCATTCCGGACACGCCGCCCGTCCTCCCCAGTACGGAGGACCCCTATCGGCCTTCCACCCAGGCGGTATCGCCCTACTTGCAACGAATCAGCACCGGTACAGCTTACGTTGTACAACGCTCATCGATACGCCGGGGTGCGGGAGGCATACCAAGTGCACGCTCTGCCGTGCCAACTTTCCCCGTGCGCAAGTAGATTGACGTCATCCGGCGGGAGGAGATCTTGCCGGGAGGCATACGACGAACCGTGGACGTCCCGGGTCAGCGCCGCGGTCCGGACACGCGCAGCAGCGGCCTTTGCCGGAGTGCTCCGGCAAAGGCCGCTGCTGCGCGGAAGCCCGCGAGGCGCTACTTGCCGGTCTCCCGCTCGTACGCCTTGAGGACCTCTTCGGTCGGGCCGTCCATCAGCAACTCGCCCTTCTCCAGCCACAGCACCCGGTCGCAGGTGTCCCTGATCGACTTGTTGCTGTGGCTGACCAGGAAGACGGTGCCGGCCTCCTTGCGGAGCTCCCGGATACGTGCCTCGGAGCGGATCTGGAACTTCCGGTCACCGGTCGCCAGCGCCTCGTCGATCATGAGGACGTCGTGGTTCTTGGCGGCGGCGATCGAGAACCGCAGCCGGGCGGCCATGCCGGAGGAGTAGGTCCGCATCGGCAGGGTGATGAAGTCACCCTTCTCGTTGATGCCGGAGAAGTCGACGATGTCCTGGTACCGCTCCCGGATCTCCTCGCGGCTCATCCCCATGGCGAGCCCGCCCAGGACGACATTGCGCTCGCCGGTCAGATCGCTCATCAGCGCCGCGTTCACCCCGAGCAGCGAGGGCTGGCCGTCGGTGTAGACCTTGCCGCTCTCGGTCGGGAGCAGACCGGCGATGGCCCGCAGCAGGGTCGACTTGCCGGAACCGTTGGTCCCGATGAGACCGATCGCCTCGCCCCGGTAGGAGGTGAAGGTCACGCCGCGGACGGCGTGCACCTTGCGGACCCCGCGCTCCTCGGCCTTGCCGCGGCGCAGTATCCGGCTCAGTGCCGCGGTGGCGCCGCCCTTGCCACCGCCACCGCCGTTGACGCGGTACACGATGTGCACATCGTCGGCGATCACGGTGGGGACGCGCCCCGCGGTGGTGTCCTCAGCCACGGCCGTACCGTTCCTCTGCCTTCCAGAAGTACACAAAGCCCGCGACGCCCACCAGGAGCGCCCAGGCGAGCCCGACCACCCAGACGTGCGACGGCAGGTTCTCGGAGCCGTAACCGTCGATCATCGCGAACCGGACCAGGTCCATGTAGATGGCCGCCGGGTTGTACTGCAGCACATCGGCGATCCACGACGGCTTGTCCGCGAGCATCACCGGGATGGAGAACATGACGCCCGACGCGTACATCCAGGTCCGCATGACGAACGGCATCAGCTGCGCCAGGTCAGGGGTCTTGGAGCCGAGCCGCGCCATGATCAGCGCCAGTCCGGTGTTGAAGAAGAACTGCATCACCAGGGCGGGCACCACCAGCAGCCAGGACAGCCGCGGATAGCTGCCGAACGCGACGGTCACCGCGACCAGCACGATCATCGAGTACAGCAGCTGCTGAAGCTGCTGGAGCGAGAAGGAGATCGGCAGCGAGGCTCGCGGGAAGTGCAGTGCGCGGACCAGACCGAGGTTGCCGGAGATGGCCCGGACGCCCGCCATCACGGAACTCTGGGTGAAGGTGAAGACGAAGACCCCGGTCACCAGGAACGGGATGAAGACGTCCTGGGGAATCCCCTTCTTCGTGCCGAGGATCAGGCCGAAGATGATGAAGTAGACCGCGGCGTTCAGGAGCGGGGTGGCCACCTGCCACAGCTGGCCCAGCTTGGCCTGGCTGTACTGGGCGGTCAGCTTCGCCCGGGAGAACGCCATGATGAAGTGGCGTCGCCCGCGGAGCTGGCGCACGTACTCGAAGAGCCCCGGCCGGGCTCCGCTCACCGTCAGGCCGTACTTGGCAGCCAGCTCGGCCGAGCTGAGACCGTCGTCGGCCGATGGCGGGGTGCTCAGCGCGACCGCACCATCATGGGTTGTGTCACTCACCAGATGAAACTCTCGTATTCAAAATGCGCAGCCAGTCGCGGGCGCGGCTCAGGGCGGACAGGTCCCGACAAGAAAAATACGCCTCATGCTTCCAGAGGCGAGCGTCTCAGATGATCGGAGGGCGGCCGAGTCTGGTCAGCCGCCACACCGTACGCCACTTCATCGGACGTCGCGGTCCGCACGGTGTCGACCACCCTTCCCGGAAGCCCGCGAACCACGCCTTCAGCGCCGGGCCGGACGGCTTGCGCAGAAGGGTCAGCAGCAGCCACACGCCGAGGTACACGGGGACCAGGGGCGCCGGCAGGTTGCGACGGGCCAGCCAGACCCGGTTGCGGGCCACCATACGGTGGTAGACGGCGTGCCGGGACGGGGCGGTGGTGGGGTGGTTGAGAACCATGTCGGCGCGGTAGTCGATCAGCCAGCCGGCGTCCAGCGCCCGCCAGGCCAGATCGGTCTCCTCGTGCGCGTAGAAGAAGTCGCCGGGCAGCGGGCCGACCTCGGCGATGACCCGGGTGCGTACGGCGTTGGCGCCACCGAGGAACGTCGTCACCCGCGACGAGCGCAGCGGGTCGGCGGCCCGCAGCCGCGGCACGTGGCGGCGCTGGGTGACCCCGGTGTCCGGGTCGGCGATGCGGAAGCTGATGATGCCGAGCTTGGGGTCGGCCCCGAACGCCTGCCGGCACAGCTCGGCGGTGTCCGTGAGGGGCAGCAGCCCGTCGTCGTCCAGGAAGAGCAGGGCGTCCACGTCGGCACCGGACGGCCCGAAGGCCTCGATGCCGACATTGCGGCCGCCGGGGATCCCCAGGTTCTCGGGCAGCTCGACGGTGCGCACGCCCGCGGGGACGTCCGGTACGGGAGAGCCGTTGCCGACGACGACCACCTCGATCCGGTCGCCGTCCTGCTCGGCGACCGAATCGAGCAGGGCGCGCAGCTCGGCCGGGCGGTTGCCCATCGTGATGATGACCGCGCCGAGTTTCATGGGGGTGCTCACTTCAGCCTGCTCGATGCCAGGACCGACACGAGGTGGAGGAGGGTCTGCAGCAGGGCGATGCCGGCCAGCACCGCGACCGCGAGGCGGCTGAAGTAGAGGTCGTCCCTGACCGCGTCCAGGACGGCCGCGACCAGGATCACCAGTGACGCCTCGACGCAGAGGATCAGCCGGTGGAACTTGAGCGCACCGGCGGCCCTTCGGGCGAACGCCATGCCGGACGAGCGCGGCTCGGACGCCGCCTCCTTGACCGGCGGCAGCCCGCCCTGGTGGCGTGCGACGCCGACGAGGTCGGTCTCGGCCTTGATCAGGATGGCGCCCAGGGCCGCGAGGGTGCCCAGGAAGGCCCACAGCCAGTCGATCCGTCCGCTGCCCCACAGGTCGGCGGCGCGCAGGCCGAAACCGACCAGCACGGCCGCGTCGCAGAGGTAGGCGCCGACCCGGTCCAGGTAGACCCCGCCCAGCGAGAACTGCTTCTTCCAGCGGGCCAGCTCACCGTCGACGCAGTCGAGCAGCAGATACAGCTGCACCATGAGGACGCCGAGCAGCGCACCGGTGATGCCCGGAACGAGCAGGGCCGGAGCGGCGAGCACACCCGCGACGGTCATCAGGTAGGTCAGCTGGTTGGGCGTGACCTTGGTGTTCACCAGGTACCGGTCCACGCGCAGCGAGACCTCGCGCATGTAGATCCGGCCCGCCCAGTGTTCGCCGCTGCGCCGGTCCTTGACGCCCGGGGGGTGAACGACCGGGCGAAGTTCAGCTACTGATGGTCTTGGCATAGTCGGCGTACGCGTCCCTGATCTGGTCGGTGGACAGGCTGAGGTGTTCCAGGACCGTGAAGCGTCCCGGACGGGTCTGCGGGGCGTACTCGACGGCCTGGACGAACTCCTCGGCGGTGAAGCCGATCTCCCCGGGCAGGACCGGCAGGCCGTGCCGGCGCAGGACCTCGGCGAAGAGCCCCGACTCCTCGTGGGCTCCGCGCAGGTACATGGCGAAGGCGGCGCCGAGGCCGACCTGCTCGCCGTGGCTGGCGGCCCGCTTGGGGAAGAGCAGGTCGAAGGCGTGACTGATCTCGTGGCAGGCGCCGGACGAGGGGCGGGTGTCGCCGCTGATCGAGATGGCGATGCCGGAGAGCACCAGCGACTCGGCGAGGACGGTGAGGAACTCGTCGTCGGCGACGGTGCCGGGGTGACGCAGTACGGCTTCGCCCGCGGTACGGGCCATGGCGGCGGCCAGCCCGTCGATCTGCTCGTTGTTGACCTGGTGCGAGAGCTCCCAGTCGGCGATCGCGGAGATGTTGGAGATCGCGTCGCCGACACCGGAGCGAACGAAGCGGTCCGGGGCCTCCCGGATCACCGAGAGGTCGATGACCATGGCGATCGGCATCGGGACGCCGTACGAGCCGCGTCCGTTGTCGTTGTCCAGGGTCGCGACGGGTGAGCAGAGGCCGTCGTGGGCGAGGTTCGTGGCGACCGAGACCAGCGGCAGGCCGACCCGGGCCGCGGCGTACTTCGCCACGTCGATGATCTTGCCGCCGCCGAGGCCGACCACGGCGTCGTACCGCTTGCCCTTGATGTCGTCGGCCAGCTGCACGGCGGCGTCGATGTTGCCGCCCGCGACGCTGTACCAGTCGGCACCCGGCAGGGCCGGTGCGAGCTTCTCCCGCAGGGCCTGTCCGGAGCCGCCGCTGATCGCGATGGCGAGCTTCCCGGAGGCGGAGATCCGCTGGTCGGCGAGGAGGCCGGCCAGGTCGTCCATCGCACCGCGGCTGATGTCGACGAAGACCGGGGACGGGATGAGTCGGGTCAGTACTGGCACGCGATCTCCCGGCCCTTCGCGAGGTCGTCGTGGTTGTCGATCTCGACCCAGGTGACCTCGCCGATGGGGGCCACGTCGACGGTGAAGCCGCGGTTGACGAGCTCCTGGTAGCCGTCCTCGTAGTACAGGTCCGGGTCCCGCTCGAACGTCGCCTTCAGGGCGTCGGCAAGCTCCTCGGCGGCCTCGGCCTCGATGAGGGTGACCCCGATGTACTCGCCGGTGGCGTCGGCCGGGTCCATCAGCTTGGTGATGCGCTGAACACCCTTCGCGGGGTCGGCGACGACCTTCATCTCCTCGTCGGCGAGGTTCTTCACCGTGTCGAGGGCGAGGATGATCTTCTGACCCTTGCCGCGTGCCTCCAGCAGGGTCCGCTCGACGGAGACCGGGTGCACGGTGTCGCCGTTGGCGAGGATCACGCCACGCTTGAGGACCTCACGGGCACACCACAGGGAGTAGGCGTTGTTCCACTCCTCGGCCTTGTCGTTGTCCACGAGGACGATCTTGAGGCCGTACTTCGCCTCCAGCTCCTCCTTGCGGTCGTAGACGGCCTCCTTGCGGTAGCCGACGACGATCGCGACCTCGGTGAGCCCGATCTCGGCGAAGTTGGCCAGCGTGAGATCGAGGACCGTCTTCTCGCCGTCCACCGGCACGAGCGCCTTGGGAAGCGTGTCGGTGTAGGGGCGCAGGCGCCGTCCTGCGCCGGCTGCCAGTACGAGGCCGATCATGCGGGTTCTCCTTCGTCGTGAACGGCGGGTGCCCCGGAGGACACCCAGAAGCGGATGGACTCCACCAGCGCGACCAGTGCCACGGCCACCGCGAGAGCGGTGAGGGCCACGGTGAAGCCCGAGGCTCCGGTGAACACGGCTGCCAGGACGGTCACCACCAGGGTCCGGCCCTCGTGCCCGCCGATCGTGCGCACGAGCCACTGGGGCGGCGCACCGGTGCCGCCTCGAATGCGGTACACCGTGTCGTAGTGATGGTAGGCGACGGCCGATATGAGTCCGAAGGCCGCGGGAAGCGCTCCGTCGATGTCGCTGCGGGCTGCCAGGGCGAGGATCGTGCAGTACTCGGCCGCCCGGAAGACCGGGGGAACGAGCCAGTCGAGCGCGCCCTCGAGGGGGCCGGCCACGGCTATGCCGGAGCAGATCGCGTAGAAGACCGCGGCGACGATCATCTGCCGGCTGCCGAACGGCTGCTGCAGCGCGGCGGCGATGAGCGCCCCGGCGCCGACGACCGCCACCACCGGGGCGGTCCAGGCGCCCGGGATCCGGGGGCCGCGGGCCGCCACGAACTGGGCGAGCGGGCCGGAGTCGGCGAGGTCCGCGAGGGCCTGGGCGGCCCGGTCGGTGCGGCGGGCCTTGCGGGTCAGGGAACGCAGCAGCCGGCCCGCGGTGGTGTAGCAGGCGGCGAAGGCGCAGCCGACGAGCAGTGCGTAGAAGACGATCCGGGGGGTGGTGAGCGCCGTCAGTACGGCGATCATCGCCCAGCGCTCACCGATCGGGAGCACGATCATCCGGCGCAGCCAGACCGTCCAGCCGACGCTGTCGAGCTTGTCGGAGAGGGCGGCCGTGGGGCTGGAGTTCGCCACCGCGTCGTGGTTCGCCTCGTTGAACGAGAAGTCGATGACATGACGGCAGGACTGGAGCACCATCGCGCCGAGCGCCAGTGCCCAGACGTCGTCGCCACCGCGGGCGGCGCCGAGTGCGAGGCCCGCGTAGTAGGCGTACTCCTTGGCGCGGTCGAAGGTGGCGTCGAGCCAGGCGCCCATCGTCGAGTACTGGAGCGAGTAGCGGGCGAGCTGCCCGTCGGTGCAGTCCAGGACGAAGGAGAAGAGCAGCAGCAGGCCGGCGGCGACGTACCCGCCGCGGGTACCGGTGGCCGCGCAGCCGGCCGCGACCAGGGCGGTCAGCAGTGACGCCGTGGTGACCTGGTTCGGGGTGAGCCCGCGGCGCGCGCACCAGCGGGCGAGGTAGCGCGAGTACGGGCTGATGCAGTACGTGGTGAAGAAGCCGTCGCGGGCCTTCACGGCGCTGCGCAGCCGGACCGCCTCGTCGTCGACGGCGGCGACCGCGGAGAGCGCGGTGGCGCGTGCGTCCTCGTCCTCCGGTACGGCCGCGACGAGCGAGCCGAGCTCCGGGTGCTGCACCTCGGCGCCCATCGTGGCGGCGAGCCGGCCGGGCACGGTGCGGTCGGCGACCGCGGCGGCGGCGTCAGGCGGGCCGGTGGGTGCGCCCTCACCGACGGCCTGGCCGGTGCTGCTCAGGGCGCGGACCAGCGCGGGTCGCGCCTCGGGCTGCACGGTGAGCGCGCCGGGCACGGTGGCGGCGGGGAAACGGGGGTCGGTCAGTCCGAGCCGCAGGGCGTGGACATGGCCGACGAAGCGGGGGTCGACGAGCGCGACCCGGCGGTCGGCGGGGACGGCGGACAGCAGCCGCCCGGCCTCGCTGACATCGGCGGCGGTCTGTACGTCGAAGCCCAGTGACCGCAGAGCGGCCTCGATGGACGATCCGGGTACCGGAGCACCTGTGAGAATGGCGGTCGACAGACGAACTCACTCCTTGGTGCTGACACGGGTCGGCGCGCGACGGCACGGCCCGATGCGGGCCGGCGGCATGTCGGCAGAGGCTATCGGATGAACGGAAGCGGGAGTTCACTGCCCGTTTATGCTCCGTTCCGGGCGGACCGGGATCATGCGGCGCCGCCCGCGATCATCATCGTCGATGGCCGCCTCGCCTGACAAAACGCGGCGGGATGGACCTAGTCCGACCCGCATGACTTGGCTGATCACAGGCGGAGCGGGATATATCGGGGCACATGTGGTGCGGGCCATGGAGGGGGCCGGGGAGCGGGTGGTCGTGCTCGACGACCTTTCGACGGGCGACCCGGACCGGCTGCCGGCCGGGGTCCCGCTGGTCCGGGGCTCGACGGCCGACCGCGCACTGCTGGACCGGGTGCTGGCGGGGCACGCGGTGACCGGTGTGATCCATCTCGCGGCGAAGAAGCAGGTCGGCGAATCCGTCGAAAAGCCGCTCCTGTACTACCGGGAGAACATCGGCGGGCTGACCGTCCCCCTGGAGGCCGTCGCGGCCGCCGGGGTGCGGAGCTTCCTGTTCTCCTCCTCGGCCGCGGTGTACGGCGTACCGGAGGCGGAGTTGATCACCGAGGAGGCTCCCTGCGTCCCGATCAACCCGTACGGGGAGACCAAGCTCGCCGGGGAGTGGCTGGTGCGGGCGGCCGGGCAGGCACACGGGCTGTCCACCGGCTGCCTGCGGTACTTCAACGTGGCGGGCGCGGCCGAGCCGGAACTGTCGGACTCCTGTGACCGGATCTCCGGGGAACTGGGCTGGGCGGCCCGGCGCGGGGTGCGCGAGATGGTCGCGTCGGCCTGGCAGGGCCGACTGCGTCGCCACCCCGCCGAGTCCGCCCGATGAGCCGCCCCTCCGACCGGTCCACTGCTCTGACCTGCGGTCATTTCCGCAGGTCAGAGCAGTTGGCAACGGTGTTCAGTACCGTGTTGCCCGATACCCCCCACCCGTAGTTCACTGGCATTGCTCGGGCCGATCGCGCCCGAGTCCGCGAGACGACCGGGAGGCGTCCCCATGGGGGCTGGGCACGATCACGGACATACGCACGGCGGACCCGCACCCACCGGTACCGCGGCCGCCGCGTACCAGGGGCGGTTGCGGATCGCGCTGGGCATCACGCTGGCCGTGACGGTCACGGAGATCGTCGGGGGGCTGCTGTCCGGCTCCCTCGCGCTGATCGCCGACGCGGCCCATATGGCGACCGACTCGCTGGGCCTCGGCATGGCCCTGCTGGCGATCCACTTCGCCAACAAGCCGGCCGGACCGAACCGGACCTTCGGCTACGCCCGCGCCGAGATCCTCGCCGCACTCGCCAACTGTCTGCTGCTGCTCGGGGTCGGCGGCTATCTCCTGTTCGAGGCGGTGGATCGCTTCGTCAACCCGGCCGAGACCAGGGGCGGGCTGACGATCGCCTTCGCCCTGGTCGGCCTGGTGGCGAACATGGTGTCGCTGTCGCTGCTGATGCGCGGGCAGAAGGACAGCCTCAATGTGCGGGGCGCCTATCTGGAGGTGCTCGCGGACACCCTCGGTTCGATGACCGTGCTGGTCTCGGCGGGCATCATCCTGGCCACCGGCTGGCAGGCTGCGGACCCGATCGCCTCGCTGCTCATCGGGCTCATGATCGTTCCGCGTACGGTGAGGCTGCTCAGGGAGACCCTGAACGTTCTGCTGGAGTCGGCGCCCAAGGGGGTCGACATGGGTGAGGTGCGCGACCACATCACGGCCCTGCCCGGGGTGCTGGACGTCCATGACCTCCACGCCTGGACGATCACCTCCGGCATGCCGGTGCTCTCCGCCCATGTCGTGGTGCACCAGGAACTGCTCGACTCGATCGGGCACGAGAAGCTCCTCCACGAACTGCAGGGCTGTCTCGGCGACCACTTCGATGTCGAGCACTGCACCTTCCAGCTGGAGCCCAGCGGGCATGCCGAGCACGAGGCGAGACTCTGCCGCTGACCTGGGGCGAGATATCCGGCGGTGTAGGGTTTTCGCGGAGGCGTACGAGCCTCTGCCCGCGTGAGTGTTGTGTCCGAGAGAGGAGCTGGGGCTGATGACCGCCGAGACGGCGCCTGCCCGGCGCACCATCCGGTCCGGTTCCGACTCCAGGGTCCCCGGCTAGCGCTCCCCGGCTCTCACCGAGTCGGCACGTCGGCCGGAGCCCATGCACCCAAGGGTTTCCCACGTTGACCGACAGCAAAGAATCCAAGCACGAGGAACCGTCCCGCTCCCCGCACGACCGCGAGCCGGAGCAGCCCCTTTCCGGTGACGGCACCACCCGCTGGACGACCCGTCCCGAGACGGCGGCGGACACCGGCGCGGTGTACGCGGTCAACGCCGCGGCGTTCCCGACGGACGCGGAGGCCCGTCTGGTCGACGCGTTGCGCGACGATCCCCAGGCATGGCTGCCCGGGCTCTCCTACGTCGCCGAGGCGGCCGACGGATCCGTGGCCGCCCACGCCTTGCTGACCCGCTGCCTGGTCGGGGGCGCACCGGCGCTGGCACTGGCCCCGGTGGCCACGGCTCCGGAGCACCAACGCCGGGGCGCTGGGCAGGCCGTCGTGCGGGCCCTGCTCGATGCGGCGCGACTGCGCCCGGAGCCACTGGTCCTGGTGCTCGGCCATCCCGAGTACTACCCGAGGTTCGGCTTCGTGCCCGCGTCGCGGTACGGAATCCGGCCGGGCTTCGAGGTGCCGGACGAGGCGATGATGGCGCTGGTCCTCGATGATTCCGGGCCGGTTCCCCGGGGCACGATTCAGTACCCGGCCGCGTTCGGGGTCTGACGCGCCCGTCCGGTCCTGCCGCGCCCGCGTGGCCCGGCAGGACCGGACATGCCAGGACCCGAAGTGCGGACAAGCCGCTTTTGTACGGCAGACTTGAGCAGACTCGACGGGACCGGCGCACGGGGCCGGGACCACAGCGAAGGATGGGTATGCCGACCACACCAGCCACCGCGGCGAACACCTCGTCGGACGGCTCAGCAGACGCGATCATGCTCGAACTGGTCGACGAGAACGGCACCACCATCGGCACGGCGGAGAAGCTCGCCGCCCACCAGGCACCCGGTCAACTGCACCGGGCCTTCTCGGTGTTCCTGTTCGACGAGCAGGGCCGGCTGCTGCTGCAGCGGCGCGCCCTGGGCAAGTACCACTCCCCCGGCGTCTGGTCCAACACCTGTTGCGGTCACCCGTATCCGGGCGAGGCGCCCTTCGCCGCCGCCGCCCGGCGGACGCACGAGGAACTGGGCATCTCCCCCTCGCTGCTGGCCGAGGCGGGCACCGTCCGGTACAACCACCCGGACCCCGCATCGGGTCTGGTGGAGCAGGAGTTCAACCATCTCTTCGTGGGCATGGCGCAGGAGCAGCTGCGGCCGGATCCGGAGGAGGTGGGCGAGACGGCCTTCGTATCGGCGGAGGAGCTGGCCGAACGGCATGCCAGGGCGCCGTTCTCGGCCTGGTTCATGACGGTACTGGATGCCGCCCGGCCCGCGATCCGCGAGCTGACCGGCCCGGCTGCGGGCTGGTAGCAACAGCCGTCGGCGCGGAAGCGCGGCGGAGGGGTCAGGGGCCCACGGTGAGCGGAAGCGCCGCCCAGATGACCTTTCCGCCGCCTGCGGTGTGCGCCACGTCGCAGGCCCCGCCCGCCTCCCGGGTGATTTCCCGGACCAGCAACAGTCCGCGCCCGCCCGTCTGCGCGTAGTCGGTCTCCAGCGCCGTCGGGCGGTAGGGATGGTTGTCCTCGACGGACACCCTGATCCATTCGGCACCCACAGCCACCTCCACGGCGAGCTCCGGGGAGAGCAGAGCCGCATGCTTCACGGCGTTGGTGACCAGCTCGGAGACGATGAGCAGCAGCCCCTGGGCGATGTCTTCGTCCAGCGGTACGCCCTGGCGGTCCAGCAGATCGCGTACGGCGTGCCGGGCCTGGGGTACGGAGACGTCCGTGGCCGGGGCGGTGAACCGCCAGACCCCTTCGTACGACACGGGCCTGGCGGGGACACTCCCGCGGCTCTCCATAGACCGGTACCCGCTCTCCACTCGATGGTGACTGCACGTCGAGTACAGGGTGCGGGGCGTAGTTGGTCCGGTCCGTACCACTGAGCAGAAGTCGACTTCTATCGACGGAACTTGACCGGATAACTGTGGGTGCGTCAGCTGTCGGACCGATTCTGCTCGTCTCCTGAAGACTCGTCTCCTGAAGACCGGTCCCGCTCGCCCCGGGCCGCCCCTCCCGCGGGCGCCATTCGGTCCGAGACCATCGAGACGATCCGGCGGCCTCCCACACCGATCGCGATGAGTCCGAGAGGTGAGCGTCGCGACGCCGGTGTAGACGAGACCGACCAGACCGGCGACGACCAGGAGAGCGCCGAGCAGTGCGAGACCGCTGAAACTGCGGCTGAGCCTCCTGCCTTCTTGTTCGGGATCGGCCACCAGAAGCTCCTCGGGATGCGTGCCTGCTTCGCGACCCCTTCTTGATCATAGGTTCGAACGGTAGGGATAGCATCCGGCGCATGGACCGTACGGAACCCCGGCTGGAGCACACCGTCGCGGGCGGCGTCGCCACCGTCGTGATCAGCAACCCCGCCAAGCGCAACGCGCTGACGGCCGCGATGTGGCAGTCGCTGCCCGTGCTGCTCGAAGCGCTGGCCGCCGACTCCTCGGTGCGTGCGCTGGTACTGACGGGCGCCGGGGACACCTTCTGCGCCGGTGCGGACATCTCCTCGCTCGGCGACCCCGCGGGTGCCCCGCAGGGTCTGGCGGTGGCGGCCGAGGAGGCGCTGGCCGCCTTCCCCCGGCCGACGCTCGCCGCGGTGCGCGGCTACTGCGTGGGCGGGGGAAGCCAGTTGGCGGCCGCCTGCGATCTGCGGTTCGCCGAGGAGGGCGCGTCGTTCGGCGTGACACCGGCCAAGCTCGGGATCGTCTACGCCGCGTCGTCGACCCGTCGGCTGGTCGCGCTGACGGGGCCGGCGACGGCGAAGCACCTGCTGTTCTCCGGCGAGCTGATCGGTACGGACCGGGCGCTGCGGACCGGTCTGGTCGATGAGGTGCTGCCCGCCGGCGAGCTGGACAAGCGGGTCGAGGCGTATGTACGGGTCCTGGTGTCCCGTTCGCAGTTGACCCAGGCGGCCGCGAAGGAGTTCGCCGCGGGGCGCGAGGACCGGGACGCCCATTGGGCGGACCAGGCGCGCCGCAGCGGCGACACCGCGGAGGGGGTCGCCGCTTTCCTGGAACGGCGCGCGCCAAGCTTCACCTGGCCGTCCCAGGCGTGAGCGCTTCCCGTTTCACCTGGCCGTTCCCGGCGTGACCGCTTCCCGTTTCGTCCGGCCGCCCCGGGCCCGACCGCTATCGCAGGATGAAGCGGCTCTTGGCGCGCCACTCCTCGACCATGTCGGCCGGCGCCTTCTCGGGGGATCCGGCGTCGTACGGCGGCTGCGGGTCGTACTCGGTCAGCAGTTGAACCGACTGGGCGTGCCGGTCGCCCGCGATCCGGCCGAGCAGGGTGAGGCCCATGTCGATGCCGGACGAGACGCCTGCGGCCGTGACGTACTTGCCGTCGATGACGACACGTTCACCGGTCGGCTCGACCCCGTAGTCCTTCAGTGTCTCGAGGGCGAGCCAGTGCGAGGTGCCTCGCCGCCCCTTCAGGAGTCCGGCGGCCGCGAGCAGCAGCGAGCCGGTGCAGACGGAGGTCGTCCAGGTGCTGGTGGCATCGGCGTTGCGCAGCCAGCCGAGCAGTGTCTCGTTCTCCATCTGGGCGCTCTGCCCCGGGCCGCCGGGAACGATCACCAGATCGGGTACCGGGACGTCGTCGAGCGTCCGGTCGGCGACCAGTGACAGGCTGCCGGAGTCGTTGCGCACGGGACCTGTCCGTTCGGCGACGAAGACGGTCTCGGCGCCGGGGGCGCGGGACAGGATCTCGTACGGTCCGACGGCGTCGAGCGCGGTGAAGCGGTCGAAGAGGACGATGGCGATCTGCATGAGTGGCTGCCTGCCTTCGGGTCAGTGACTGATGGTGGCGGGTTCGGTGGAGCAGAGGCGGGCCACGGACTCGCCCGCACGCAGGCCGGCGGGTTCGCCCGTCGGCCGGTGGCTGAACCGTCTGCGGTACTCGGCGGGCGCGGTGCCCAGCGCCCTGACGAACGCGCGGCGCATCGCCTCCGGCGTTCCGTAGCCGCACGCCCGCGAGATACCGGAGACACCGTCGGAGGTGTTCTCCAGGAGCCTGCGGGCCTGTTCGAGACGGACGAGGTCGACGTACCGGCCGGGTGTCATACCGGTCTCGGCCCGGAACGCGCGGGCGAAGTGGCGCGGCGAGAGCCGGGCGCGGGCGGCGAGTGCCTCGACGGACAGATCGTCGCCGGGGTGCTCGGTGATCCAGTGCTGAACCTCGCGCAACGGTTCACGGCGAGTGGATCGCAGCTTCATGCCTGCCATCCTGGGCCGCCGCCAGGATGGCCGCAATGACGGGTTCCCCACCATTTCTGCCAGGGCGGGCTGCGACGCACTTCACTGTTGCCCGGAGTTCCGGCCCGTACCGACCAGTCGGTAGCGTGCGGGTATGAGTACTCTGCCGCCCCGTGCCGGACGCCGCTGCCACAACGCCCTCAACCCGTTGCACTCCACGATCTACTTCTCCCCCGACCTCGGCAAGGAACTCGCGGGGATCGGGATCACCGACTCCTCCGCCGCGTACTTCGTCGCACGTGCGGCCGCTCTGGGTGCCGTCGGCCCGGGAACGGTCACCGCGACCTTCTACAACTTCAACCACGCACTCGTGGCCGCGCACCTGCCCGCCGTCTGGGACATCGCCACACCCGAGGCCGTGCTGGCGGCGCGGCTGCGTGCCGCCGACTCGACGCTGCGCCGGCTCCTCGGCGAGGAGACCATCGCCTCCCCCGAACTGGCCGAGGCCGCACGGCTGGCACTGCGCGCGGCCGAGGGCTGCACGCGACACGCCCGGCCGTTGTACGCGGCGCACGCCGATCTCCCGGTGCCCGAGCAGCCGCACCTGGCGTACTGGCATGCCGCGACGCTGCTGCGTGAGCACCGCGGTGACGCCCACCTCGCCGCGCTCCTGGCGGCCGGTCTCGACCCGGTCGAGGCCCTGGTCAGCCACACCGCCACCGGCAAGGGCATGTCGCCGCGCCTGATCCTGGCCACCCGTGGATGGTGCCGCGGCGACTGGGAGGACGCCTCCGCACGGCTGCGCGATCGCGGACTGCTCACCGCCGAGGACAAGTTGACGGAGGCGGGCATCGCGCTGCGGACCGGCCTGGAGGAGGCCACGGACCGGATGGACCTGGCTCCGTACGAGCATCTCGGCGGCGCGGGCGTGGCCCGTCTGACCGAGCTGGGGCGCGGGTTCCTCGGCACGGCGCTGGCGGCGGGTGCGTTCCCGGCCGATCTGAACGGCTAGCGGTCCGGGCGGACGACGGCCGGTATCCGGGGTGGTCGGGCGACACGACGCCCGACCACCCGGCAGAATGCAGGCGAGTGGCCCCGGGCCGGTCCGAACTGCGGACCCCGGGGCCCGACCAGCACAGCCAGTACGAGAAGGCGAGTCGGTAAAACCGTGACGACGTCCATCGAAGGCAGGATCGCCGAGGAGCTCGGCGTACGCGAGCGACAGGTGAAGGCGGCCGTCGAGCTGCTCGACGGCGGATCGACCGTGCCGTTCATCGCGCGCTACCGCAAGGAAGCGACCGAGATGCTCGACGACGCGCAACTGCGCACGCTCGAGGAGCGGTTGCGGTATCTGCGGGAGCTGGAGGGCCGCCGTGCGGCGATCCTCGAATCCGTACGGGAACAGGGCAAGCTCGACAGCGCGCTGGAGGCGCAGATCCGGGCCGCCGACACGAAGGCGCGCCTTGAGGACATCTATCTGCCGTTCAAGCCGAAGCGGCGGACGAAGGCGCAGATCGCCCGGGAGGCCGGGCTCGAACCGCTCGCCTCGGGCCTGCTGGACGATCCGTCGGTGGATCCGCTCGTCGCGGCCTCGGCCTTCGTCGACGCGGACAAGGGGGTCGCGGACCCGGCGGCGGCTCTCGACGGCGCCCGCTCCATCCTCACCGAGCGGTTCTCGGAGGACGCCGATCTGACCGGCGAGCTGCGTGAGCGCATGTGGACGCGGGGCCGGCTGGTGGCGAAGGTGCGCGACGGCAAGGAGGAGGAGGGCGCCAAGTTCGCGGACTACTTCGACTTCACCGAGCCGTTCACCGCGCTGCCCTCGCACCGGGTGCTCGCGATGCTCCGGGGCGAGAAGGAGGACGTCCTCGACCTCGTTCTGGAGCCGGAGGAGCCGTCCGGGGAGCCCGGTCCCTCGTCGTACGAGAACATGGTCGCCCGGCGCTTCGGGGTGAACGACCGCGGGCGTCCCGGGGACAAGTGGCTGGCCGACACCGTGCGCTGGGCCTGGCGCACCAGGCTCCTGGTCCACCTCGGCATCGACCTGCGGCTGCGGCTGCGCACGGCGGCGGAGGACGAGGCGGTACGCGTCTTCGCGTCGAACCTGCGCGATCTGCTGCTGGCCGCGCCGGCCGGGACGCGGGCCACGCTGGGGCTCGACCCGGGGTTCCGTACCGGGGTGAAGGTCGCCGTCGTCGACGCGACCGGCAAGGTCGTCGCGACCGATGTCATCCACCCGCACGTCCCGGCCAACAAGTGGGACCAGTCGCTGGCGAAACTGGAGCAGCTGGCGAGGGCGCACGATGTCGATCTGATCGCGATCGGCAACGGCACGGCATCGCGCGAGACGGACAAGCTCGCGGGTGAGCTGTGCGACAAGCACCCGGAGTTGAAGCTCACCAAGGTAATGGTTTCGGAGGCCGGCGCCTCCGTGTACTCGGCGTCCGCCTTCGCCTCGCAGGAACTCCCGGACATGGACGTGTCGTTGCGTGGCGCCGTCTCGATCGCGCGTCGGCTCCAGGACCCCCTCGCGGAGCTGGTGAAGATCGACCCGAAGTCGATCGGGGTCGGGCAGTACCAGCACGATCTGTCCGAGGTGAAGCTGTCGCGCTCGCTGGACGCGGTCGTCGAGGACTGTGTGAACGGGGTTGGGGTCGACGTCAACACCGCTTCGGCGCCGTTGCTTTCACGGGTCTCCGGCATCGGCTCAGGGCTCGCGGAGAACATCGTCGCGCACCGCGACGCCAACGGCCCGTTCCGTTCCCGCAAGGGGCTCAAGGACGTGGCCCGGCTTGGCCCGAAGGCGTACGAGCAGTGCGCGGGCTTCCTGCGTATCCGGGGTGACGACCCGCTGGACGCGTCCAGCGTGCACCCGGAGGCGTACCCCGTGGTGCGGGCGATGGTGAAGCGGACGGGCAGCGACGTCGCCTCACTGGTGGGCAACACCGGTGTGCTGCGGTCCCTTCGGGCCGATGACTTCGTGGACGAGAAGTTCGGGCTGCCGACCGTCACGGACATCCTCAAGGAGCTGGAGAAGCCCGGGCGCGACCCTCGTCCGGCCTTCAAGACCGCCACCTTCAAGGAGGGCGTCGAGAAGATCGGCGATCTGGCGTCCGGGATGGTGCTGGAGGGAGTCGTGACGAATGTCGCGGCGTTCGGCGCGTTCGTCGACATCGGAGTGCACCAGGACGGCCTGGTGCATGTGTCGGCGATGTCGCGGACGTTCGTGAAGGATCCCCGTGATGTCGTGAAGCCGGGTGACATCGTCAAGGTCAAGGTCATGGAGGTCGACATCCCGCGGAAGCGGATCTCGTTGACGCTGCGACTGGATGACGAGGCGGGTACCGCGGTGAGTTCCGGGGCGGGGGCCGGGTCCGACGGCTCCGGCGGCTCCGGCGGCGACCGGGGCGGGCGTCCGCCGCGGCAGCGGCAGGGCCAGGGCGGTGCGGGGCCGCGTGGTGGCCAGGGCGGTCAAGGCGGCCAGGGCGGTCAGGGGCGTGACCGGCGCGGCGGCGGCGGGGGCAATGGCGGTGGCGGTCGCCAGGCGCCGACTGCGGCTCCGGCCAACGGGGCGATGGCCGACGCGCTTCGACGGGCGGGGCTGCTGGATCCGAAGCAGGGCGGCAAGAAGCGGTAGCGGCAGCCCGCCCGGGCATCGGGGCGGGGTGGGGAGGGGGCCGGCTGCGGCGGGCCTTCTCCCCACCCCGCCCCTTCCCGTGACCGGGGCTCCGCCCCGCTCCTCAGACGCCGGAGGGGCGGGGCGGGAGGGCCAGGAGGATCCCGGAGATGGGATCCACGCAGCTGGGGCAGGCTCGGGAGTCGGGCTTGTCAGATCTCCGTGAGCCGGCCGGCCGCCACCTCGACCCGGCGCGTCGTACGGACCGCCTCCAGCATCCGGCGGTCGTGCGTGACCAGCAGCAGCGTCCCCGTGTACGAGTCGAGCGCCGACTCCAACTGCTCGATCGCCGGCAGGTCCAAGTGGTTCGTGGGCTCGTCCAGGACCAGGAGGTTGACGCCTCGGCCCTGGAGCAGGGCGAGTGCCGCCCGGGTCCGCTCGCCCGGGGAGAGGGTGGTCGCGGGGCGCATCACATGGTCGGCGCGCAGCCCGAATTTGGCGAGCAGGGTGCGGACATCGGCCGGTTCCGTGTCCGGGACGGCCGCACAGAACGCCTCCAGCAGGGATTCCGTGCCGTGGAACAGCTTCCGCGCCTGGTCCACCTCGCCGACGACCACACCCGAACCCAGGCTCGCGTGCCCCGAATCCAGCGGGAGGCGGCCGAGCAGAGCGGCGAGCAGGGTCGACTTCCCCGCGCCGTTGGCACCGGTGATGGCGATCCGGTCCGCCCAGTCGACCTGGAGCGAGACCGGGCCGAACCCGAAGTCCCCGCGGACGACCTGCGCCTCGCGCAAGGTCGCCACGACGGAACCTGAGCGGGGGGCTGAGGCGATCTCCATCCGCAGCTCCCACTCCTTGCGCGGCTCGTCCACGACATCGAGGCGCTCGATCATGCGCTGGGTCTGGCGGGCCTTCGCGGCCTGCTTCTCACTCGATTCACTCCGGAACTTGCGGGCCATCTTGTCGGAGTCACCGGCCTTGCGGCGCGCGTTCCTGACGCCCTTGTCCATCCAGGAGCGCTGCATCAGGGCGCGGCCCTCGAGCGCGGACCGCTTGTCGGCGAACTCCTCGAACTCCTCGCGCGCGTGCCTGCGGGCCCGCTCGCGCTCCTCCAGGTAGGCCGCGTAGCCACCGCCGTAGAGGTTGATCTGCTGCTGGGCGAGGTCGAGTTCGAGGACCTTGGTGACCGTGCGCATCAGGAATTCGCGGTCGTGGCTGATGACGACCGTGCCGGCGCGCAGCCCGGAGACGTACCGCTCCAGCCGTTCCAGGCCGTCGAGGTCGAGGTCGTTGGTGGGTTCGTCGAGCAGGAAGATGTCGTAGCGGGACAGCAGCAGCGAGGCGAGGCCCACGCGGGCCGCCTGGCCACCGGAGAGCGTGGTCATCGGCAGGTCGAGACCGACGGTCAGACCGAGGTCGGCCGCGACTTCCTCGGCCCGTTCGTCCAGGTCGGCGCCGCCGAGGGCGAGCCAGCGTTCCAGTGACTCGGAGTACGCGTCGTCGGATCCGGGCGCCCCGTCGACGAGGGCCTGGGTGGCGGTGTCCATCGTCGCCTGGGCCTCGGCGACACCCGTCCGGCGGGCCAGGAACTCCCGTACGGTCTCGTCGGGGCGCCGCTCCGGCTCCTGCGGCAGATGGCCGACGGTGGCGGTGGGAGGGGAGAGCCGCAGCTCGCCCTCCTCCGGCTGGTCGAGCCCGGCGAGCAGCCGCAGGAGCGACGATTTTCCGGCGCCGTTGACTCCGACGAGACCGATCACATCACCGGGAGCGACCACGAGGTCGAGTTCGGCGAAGAGAGTGCGGTCGCCGTGTCCGGCGGCGAGGTCCTTGGCGACGAGGGTGGCAGTCATCAGGGTGCCGATCCTAATCGGCGGCGGGAGCTCCTCGCGCAGGTGGTTCCGGGCCGGGGCACGGGAGCCGCGGGTGAGGCGGTCGGCGGTGCGCCGGCACGCTCCTTCTCGTCACACGTACCGGCCGCCCGGAGCATCGCCCTCCCCGTGCGCCTCGGCTAGGGTCCTTCCTCTGGATCGACCGGATCAAGTGGAGCGGGCCCGTCCTGATCCGGGCGAGAGTCCTTGGCGTCCGGGCATGAACGGGGTCCGGGCAGAGATGAGCGGCGGTGCGGCAGTGTCGGAAGTGATCGTGGTGGGCGGTGGGGTCAGTGGCCTCACCACGGCGGTGGTGCTGGCCGGGCGCGGTCACCGGGTGCGGGTCTGGTCCCGGCAGCCCGCGGAGGCCACGACGTCGGCGGTGGCGGGCGCCCTGTGGTGGCCCTACCGGATCGAGCCGCGGGAGTGGGTGGGTGACTGGTCGCTGACTTCGCTGCGCTGGTACGAGGAGCTGGCCGCCCGTCCGCAGGAGACCGGAGTACGGCTGGTCGACGGTGTGCACCGGGGCGAGCGGCTCGCGGCGCTCGGGGCGTGGGCCGGGGAGCTGAAGGATGTGGTGGAGACCGCGGAGGGGTTGCGGTGCCGGCTGCCGCTGCTCGACATGCCGGCCCATCTGGACTGGCTGGAGGGGCGGATCAGGGCCGCCGGGGGCTCGGTCGAGCGGCGTACGGTCACGTCGTTCGACGAGGCGGCGGCGGAGGCGGCGACGGTGGTCAACTGCACGGGGCTCGGCGCCCGCGAACTGGTCCCCGACACCGGGATGCGGCCGGTTCGCGGTCAGCTGGTCCTGGTGGAGAACCCGGGGATCGAGGAGTGGTTCACCGAGGCGGACCCCGCGTCGAGCGCGACGACGTACTTCTTCCCGCAGCCGGGCCGGCTGGTGCTCGGCGGGACCGCCGGGGCGGACGACTGGAGCACCGTGCCCGATCCCCGCACGGCCGAGGAGATCGTGGCGCGGTGTGCCCGGGTCCGGCCGGAGATCGCCGGAGCGCGGATCATCGGACACCGGGTGGGGCTTCGGCCGGCCCGGGACGCGGGGGTCCGCATCGAGGCCGAGCCACTGCCCGGCGGCGGGCGCCTGGTGCACAACTACGGGCACGGGGGCGCGGGGGTGACCGTGGCCCTGGGCTGCGCGGAGGCGGCGGCCCGGCTGGTGGGCTGAACCGCCGCGCGCGGGGCACGGGAGGGGCCGGAGGTCCGCGGCCCCCGGTCTTCTCGGCCGCTAGCCCCTCAGTCGGCCGCGGGGCTCGAACCGCCCGGCTTGTCCCCGTGTTCGGTGGTGATCCGGTTGCCGCCGGGGCCGATCCGGAGCTCGAAGTCACCGTCGTACTTCGCGTGGCCCTCGATGACCGCGGACTCGACGGCCTCCACCCCGACCTCGCGGCGCACGATGAGCGGGTCCTCGCGCAGGTCCCGTACCAGGGCCACGCACATGCCGATCATGACGATCGTGAAGGGTGCGGCCACCAGAATGGTCAGGTTCTGCAGGCCGGTCAACGCATCGCCCGTCCCGTTCCCGATCAGCAGCATGATCGCCCCCACCGCACCGGTGACGACGCCCCAGAAGACGACGACCCACTTGGCCGGTTCGAGGATGCCCTTCTGGGACAGGGTCCCCATCACGACCGAGGCGGCGTCCGCGCCCGACACGAAGAAGATCCCGACCAGGATCATCACCAGCAGACTCATCACCGTGGGGACGGGGAGCTGCTGGAGTACGCCGAAGAGCTGGGCCTCCTGGGTTTCGGCACCGTTCAGCTTCCCGGCCTCCTGAAGCTTGATGGCGGTACCGCCGAAGATCACGAACCAGATCAGGCTGACCGTGCTGGGAACCAGGATGACTCCGCCGATGAACTGGCGGATCGTCCGGCCGCGGCTGATCCTGGCGATGAACATGCCGACGAACGGGGTCCAGGAGATCCACCAGGCCCAGTAGAAGACGGTCCAGCTGCTGAGCCAGTCGGCGACCTCGCCCTTGCCGGTCGCCTCGGTACGGCCGGCCAGCTGGGGCAGATCACCGATGTAGGCGGCGATCGAGGTGGGCAGCAGGTCGAGCACGACGATGGTGGGTCCGGCGATGAACACGAAGACGGCGAGGATCAGGGCGAGCACCATATTGATGTTGGACAGCCACTGGATGCCCTTCTGCACACCGGAGACCGCCGAGGCGACGAAGGCCACGGTCAGCACGGCGATGATCAGGACGAGCAGCCCGGTGCCGGTCTTCTCCATCCAGTTCAGCTCGTGGAATCCGCTGCCGATCTGGAGGGCGCCCAGGCCCAGCGAGGCGGCCGAGCCGAAGAGCGTGGCGAAGACGGCGAGGATGTCGATCAGCCGGCCGACGCCGCCGTGGGCGTGCCGGGCGCCGATGAGCGGTTCGAAGACGGCACTGATCGTCTGCCCCCTGCGGCGCCGGAAGGTGCTGTACGCGATGGCGAGACCGACCACCGCGTAGATCGCCCAGGGGTGGAGCGTCCAGTGGAAGAGGGTGGTGGCCATCGCCGTCTGCATCGCGTCCGCGGCGTCGGCGGGGTGGGTGCCGGGCGGCGGGTGGACGAAGTGCGCCAGGGGCTCGCTGACTCCGTAGAACATCAGGCCGATGCCCATACCGGCGCTGAACATCATCGCGACCCAGGACACGGTCCGGAACTCCGGCTCCTCCCCTTCCTGGCCGAGGCAGATCTTTCCGTAACGGCTGACGGCGAGCCAGAGCACGAAGACCACGAATCCGGAGGCTGCCAGCATGAAGGCCCAACCACCGTCGTGCACGAGGCCGTTGAGCAAGAGGCTGGAGACGCCCTTCAGCGATGCGGTGGCAGTGGCCCCCCAGATCACGAAGGCGAGGGTGAACAGCGCGGTGACGCCGAACACCACTCGGTCGGTCGTGGGGCGCCGGCTCCGGGTCGGGTCGCCGGGCAGATCCGCCGTCACCGACAGATGCCCCCTGCCGCCCGCTCTCTGATCGTCCTGCGACACGAATGGCACCTTTCGGGGAACTGGAGTTTCACTCTCCGTAGGCATTACCACACGCAACCCACCCGCCCGGGGATCAGCAAGCGGTGTCGGCTCGACCATTTGTCAGGCGATATTTCGCGTGTTCGTCGAGCAGGAGCGGGATCAGCTTCCGGGCGGACTGCGCCAGCGGTACGTACACACCGTCACGGTCACGCCGGGAGGTGACGCCGTGCAGGGCGAGTTCGTCCCAGACCCGGGCGAACTGGGCTGCCGTCAGCCGGTATCCGCAGGGCGGGTGCGCGAGGGTCGCGCCGGGCCCCGCCGGCTCGTTGTCGGCCCCTGCGAGGCGGATCGGGCCCCGGTCGGTGAACCCCTGTGCCCGGGAGCGGGCGGTGGCGGCGCCGATCTCACCGCGGCGCTCCTCGACGTAGGCGAACAGACCTTTGAGTCCGGCCAGTTGGGATTGCACCCGGCGTCGGTTGTTGCGTGCGGGGTCGGCCCGCTCGGCGTCGGTGAGCGGGTCCGCGCGGGACTCGACGAGCAGGGCCACCGCATGCTTGATGCCTGCCGCGTTGCGCAGGATGCGCTCCTGTCCGTCGCCCGCGGTCCGCTTGACCGGTCGGCCGGTGACGGGGTCGGTCCAGAGGCCGTAGAGCCCGCTGTCGTATCCGGCTTCCCGGGCGGCCCGGCGCACCTGGTGCTCGGCCAGGAGCTTCGATTCGTCGTGCACCCGGTCGTGGACATTGGGATTGCGGGGCCACAGGACGGTCAGGTCCTTGTCGTAGTACGGCGGGGTCGCGCCGTACTCGTGCAGGTCGTAGATCACCTCGGGCCGATGGTCCCGGACGGCCGCCGCGATGGCGCGGCCCTCGGCGGTCCGCAGCGCGATGTGGTCGCGGTTGATGTCCATGCCGTCGGAGTTGCCCCGGGTGCCGGCAGCGTGACCGTCGGGGTTGGCGGTGGGAATGACGAGGATCTCGGTACGGGCGAGAAAGTCACGGGTCGCCCGGTCCTTGGCGTATCCGAGGTCACGGATCGCCGTCAGACAGGCCTCGCGGGCGGCGGGTTCGTCACCGTGCTGACTGCACACGAGCAGCACGGTGAGCGCGGTGGGGTGCCGGCTGCCGATCCGGACGAGCCGCAGCGGGCGCCCCTGCTTCGTCGTACCGATGCGCTCCACGGAGACGCGGTCGCTGTGCCGGTCGACGGCCGCGAGCAGGGAGCGTTCCTCGGCCGGGCCGGTCCAGCGTGCCCCGCCGGCGGATTCGAATCCGGTACGCGGCTGGATCCGTGCGGCCTCGGCGGACACCGTGACCAGCACGACGGCCAGCGCGGTGGCGACGGCCGTCAGCACGAGGTTACGGACCCGGCGACGGCCGGCCCGCCGGTCGCCGCCCCTCGGCGCGGAGGCCGTCATCGGGAGCCGGCCAGCCCCCTGGCCGCGCGGACCACCGGCGGGGGCCGGGACGGGCGGTCTGTACGTCAGGCGGGCGCCCCGCACACGTGTCGGCATGGGCGGAAGGTACCCCGGCCGGCGCCCGCGCGACAGGTACCCGGATCACCGATTCGCGGTGGCCGCTAGGCTGGCGAGGTTCGTGCTGTGCGGCCGGGCCCCGGCCGATTCCGGCCCCCTCCCGCGCCTTTGAGGAGCGTCCCTTGCCGCGTCCGACCCCCGATGCCCCGCACGACGCACGCCCCACACTGGAAGCCGTGGCGGCCCGCGCCGGGGTGTCCCGGGCGACGGCCTCCCGGGTGGTCAACGGCGGTGCCGGGGTGCGGAAACCGCTCGTGGAGCAGGTCCGCAAGGCGGTCGAGGAGCTCGGCTACATACCGAACCACGCCGCCCGGACGCTGGTGACCCGGCGCAACGGGGCCGTCGCCGTGATCATCGACGAACCCGAGGTCCGGATCTTCTCCGACCCCTTCTTCTCCCAGCACATCCGGGGAATCAGCCGTGAACTCAATCTGTACGACTCCCAGTTGGTCCTGCTCCTGGTGGAGGGGAGCGGGGATTTCGACCGGGTCACCCGCTATCTGGCCGGTGGCCATGTGGACGGGGTGCTGGCCTTCTCGCTGCACACGGACGACGAACTGCCCGCGGTCATCCGCCGGTTCCGGGTTCCGACGGTCTACGGCGGGCGCCCCGGGCGGCCGGACACCGCCTCCGAGCTCGCGGTCCCCTATGTCGACTGCGACAACCGCGGCGGCGCCCGCGAGGCCGTGCGCCATCTGGTCTCGCTCGGCCGCCGGCACATCGCGCACATCGCGGGCCCGCGCGACCAGACCTCGGCGCTCGACCGGATCGACGGCTACTTCGACGTACTGCCCGACGGCGATCCCGCGCTGGTCGCGGACGGCGACTTCACCGCGGAGGGCGGCGCCCGCGCCATGGCCGGACTGCTGGAGAGACGGCCGGACCTGGACGCCGTCTTCGCCGCCAACGACCTGATGGCCTCGGGCGCCCTGCGGGTGCTGCGCGAGCGCGGCCGTCGGGTGCCGCAGGATGTGGCCCTGGTCGGCTTCGACGACATGGACTCGGTGGCCGAGGCGACCGACCCGCCGCTGACGACGGTCCGTCAGGATGTGGTGGGCATGGGCAGGTTGATGGTCAGGATCCTGATGGAGCGGCTGAACGACGCGACCGCCGAACCGTCTTCGGTGATCACCCCGACGGAGCTCATCCACCGCGCTTCGGCATGACGCGCGCACCGGCGTGAGCCCGGTGCCCCTCATCGGCCCGACCGGCACTCGGCGGCAGGGCGTCGACCCGACGCCGCCGCCACCCGGTGGGCTGCCCGCGGCCTGCCTGTGGCCCCCTGCCCGCGGTTTCCCTGGCCGCAGGCAACAGCAACGGCTCGATCGGCACCGGCGGTGTTGACGCGACTGATGCAACAAGTCGATAATATTTGTAACATTGATTCTCTGTTCGAAGTGTCCGTCAGATCTTCTTCAGGACACGGGAGTTGGACCGCAGAAGCCGCGCGCACCACCCGACAGGAGGGCGCACCATGGGCCGCTACAGCCGACTTCGCGAGATACGCCGGATGGACCCCGTCCGCGACTGCGCCGAGATCCTCCGGCTGATCTCGCAGTACGAGTTCCCCTGGGACTACCGGCAGGGTGTGAGCATCGCGTTCCTCCGGGACTACGGGGTCCCCCGCATCTCCGTACTCCTGGACCGTACGCAGGAGTTCGAGCGGTCCGGCCAGAAGCGCTACGACGACACGGTGCTGATCGGGTACGAGATGGCCGCCGACGGCTTCGACTCGGAGCGCGGGCGTGCGGCGGCCCGTCATCTCAACCGGATCCACGGCAAGTACCGGATCCCCAACGAGGACTTCCTGTATGTCCTGGCGACCACGGTCGTCGGCCCGAAGCGCTGGATCGACCGGTTCGGCTGGCGACCCCTGTGCCCGGTGGAGACCGAGGCTCTGACCGAGGTGGGCCGGAAAATGGCGGCGATGATGGACATCGAGGGCGCGCCGGACACCTACGAGGGATTCGAGCGGCTGCTGGACTCCTACGAGGAGCGGATGTTCGCGTACGACCCGGCGAACCGGCGGGTGGCCAACGCCACGTTCCGGATCATGGCGAGCTGGTACCCGCGCCCGCTGCGTCCGGTGATCGCGCGGTTCTCGCTCGCACTGCTGGACGAACCGCTGCTGCGGGCCCTGGGGTTCCGGGCGCAGCCCCGCTGGGTCCGGTCGGCCGCCGCGGGTACGCTGCGGACCCGCTCGCGGTGTGTGCGCCTGCTGCCGGCCCGGCCCCGGTGGCTGCCCTCACGACCGCAGCCGCGTTCCTACCCGTTCGGCTGGCGGCTCGACGACCTGGGCCCGCACTGGGCGGGCAGCCGGCCCCTGGAGCCGCTTCCCGACGAGCGCCGGGCCTCACCATGCGGGGCGCCGCTGAACGGGCGTGCGGGTCAGCACACGTAGGGCCCGTCCGCGAAGTCCCGTCCTAGGCAACGGCGATCAGCGGCACCAGGTAGCGGCGGGCGAAGGCCCGCAGCTGCTCGTCGTCGTCGAGTTCGAAGCAGCTGACGGGGTTGAGGAGGAAGGAGACCGTGATCCGCACCATGAGCTCGGCGACGGGTGTCGGATCGGCCTCCGGCCGTCCCTCCGCACGCCTGGCCTCGCGCAGCCGGCCGGCCACGTAGCCGCGCATGGCGACGAGAGCCGGCCCGCTCTCCACGGTCAGGAACGGGAGCATGATCTCCGGCTCCAGCCTCAACAGGCCGCCGACCAAAGGGTGTTCGCGGATATGGCCGAGGACGGCCACGAACCCCTCGACGATCCGGTCCTCGGTGGTGGGCAGTGCGGCGACGGCCTGATCCACCTCGACGACGAAGCGCCGGTACTCACGCAACAGGCAGGCGGACACCAGGCTGTCCTTGTTGCCGATCCGTCGGTAGACGGTCACGCGCGAGACCCTGGCCCGTTTGGCGACGTCGTCGACGGTGGAACGGCGCAGCCCGAAGGTCATGAACTGCTCACGCGCGGCGTCGAGAATCTGCTCGCTCAGCGCATCAGAGGGCGGCGTCCGGCCGAGCGCCCGGGCCAGCAGCGTTTCGTCCGTACTCCGTGCGGCCATGGGCCCTCCCCGTTCTCCGCCGGTTCCGGTCCACCCTAGCGGCGCCGCAACAAAGAGACCGTGTCCGTCTCTCTGTGACCTCGCCCCCGCGAGGGGAAGGGTGTGATGGTCAGTCGTGGTCGTACACCGTGATGCCGATCCCCTGGATCGACAGCCGTTGTTCCAGGAGTGGTTCGATCCGTGACCACGTGCCGCCGGCCAGTCCGCAGCCGATGCGCGGCATGTGCACCGAGGCCTCCAGCTCGTGTCGTCTGCCATCGGGATGTCAGCGGAGTCTGCCACTGGATGTCAGTGGTTCTGCCATGAGGTGTGTCAGTAGGTGCTGACGTCGTCGGCGTCGGTGAGGCGGAGTCCGTACCGGACGTCGTCGGCCAGGACGGCGGTGCCGTCGTCGACGCGGACCAGGAGCCCGGCGTCGAGCAGGCCCACGACGGTGGCCGCGGTCGGCTCCTCGGGGTCGGTGGAGACGGAGCCCTCGTACGACGCTTGGAAGAGCACGGCCGCGTCCTGGCTGCTCAGGACGTCGCGCTGGAGGGGCCGGTAGTCCGCATCGCTCGGGTGGCGCCACGGCTCGGTGTGGTTGGCGGGGTGGACCCAGTTGCGGGAGGCGGCCGCCGTTGCGGCGGGAGCGGCCGAGGCTTTCGATCGAGTTGCAGGTCCGAGTCGGGTTGCGTCGCGAAGCTCGGCGGTGACCCGCGGGGCGCCGTAAGTCCCGTCGGACTCGGCGTGGATGGCGGTGATCCGCTCGGCGAGGTCGGCATCCGCCCTGACCCGCCCGGCCCGCGCGTCCGCGCCGGCGATCCACCGGTAGAACCCGGACCGCGAGACGGCCAGGATCCGGCACAGCCGCTTGACGCCGAAGGCGCCACGATGATCGTCAACGAACTGGAAGCGGCTGCTCACCAGCTGGTCTCCGCCGCAAAATACTTCGCGGCCCTCCGCAGGATCTCCCGCTCGAGCTCGAGTTCCTTCACTCGCGCCCGCAGCTGCCGGTTCTCCTTCTCCATCGCGCTGGCCTCGCCGGCGCCGGGCCGGGCGGCCTGCTCGGCATCCCGCACCCAGGTGCGGAGCGTCTCGTGGTTGACGCCCAGGTCCTTGGCCACCGACGCGTACGTCCCACCCGGGCTGGCGTGGTACAGCGCGACGGCATCAGCCCGGAACTCAGGCGAGGCACTCTCTACAACCACATCCCCGACCTCAAGGAACTACGGGCCTCCCGCACCCCCAACGAGCTCGGAGAGCCGCATCGGTGATTCCATGCCTTCCTGGCGGACCTGATCGGCGCCAGCCCAGGACACGACGAGGGCGGCGTGGGGTTGAGCGGCCGAGGTCAGCTTCTGCAGCCAACCTCTCCCAAATGAACGTTGCTAAGAGTTCTGCGACAGGTTCCAGAGTGCTGCCGCCGAGGTGTACTGGCAGGGCGCCCGGTTCAGTTGGGGAGTGCGAGGCGGAAGGTGGTGTGTCCCGGTCTGCTGGTGAGGGTCGCGGTTCCGCCGTGGGCGGTGATGACGGCGTGGACGATGGCGAGGCCCAGTCCGGTGCTTCCGGTGCTGCGGGAGCGGGCGTGGTCGGCGCGGACGAAGCGGCCGAAGACCTCGGGCTGGAGCTCTCGGGGGATGCCGGGGCCGTTGTCGCTCACCTCCACCGTGACGCCAATCTGATCGATGGCGAGGGTGACGGTCACGTCGGTGCCGGGCGGAGTGTGGGTGCGGGCGTTGGCGAGGAGGTTGCCGACGGCCTGCTGGAGGCGGTGTGCGTCGCCGGTGATGGTGACGGGTTCTTCGGGGAGGTCTAGGAGCCAGTGGTGGTCGGGGCCCGCGGCACGTGCGTCGTCCGTCGCGTTCAGGATCAGCAGGGTCAGGTCCACCGGCTCCTGTTCGAGGGGGCGCCCGGCGTCGAGGCGGGCGAGGAGCAGCAGGTCGTCGACGAGACGGCTCATGCGCATCGACTCGCTGTCGATGCGTTCCAGGGCGTGGTGGACTGCGGCGGGTACGGGGCTCTCGTGGCGCAGGGCCAGTTCGGCGTGGCCGCGGATGTTGGCGACGGGGGTGCGCAGTTCGTGGCTGGCGTCGGCGGCGAAGTGGCGGAGGCGTTCCTCGCTGGCCTGGCGGCGGGTGAGGGCGTCCTCGACGTGTCCGAGCATGTGGTTGAGGGCGGTGCCGACCTGGCCGACTTCGGTGCGTGGGTCGGTGTCGGGGAGCGGTCCGGGCATGGCGATCTCACCACTGGCGAGGGGCAGGGCGGCCACCTCGGCCGCGTGGGCGGTGACGCGCTGGAGGGGGCGCAGGGAGATTCGTACCCACAGGGCTCCGGCGACGCCGGTGGCGAGCAGGGCGGCGCCGAAGACGATGGTTTCGACCGCTTCGAGGCGGTGGACGGTCTCTTCGACGGGGTGCAGGGGCAAGCCGGTGATCAGGGTGTCCTGGTCGTCGCCCTGGACGGCTGTGACGCGGTACTTCCCCAGAGCGGAGAGGCGGATGCTGTGCCCGTTGCCGTCCACGGGGACGTCGGCCAGAGTGTGGCGGTCTCCGGCGGTGAGCTGAACGGGGCGGTCGCTCGACTCGTCGACCGCGGCGGCTTGCGTGACGGCGCCGTCGAGGAGGCGGGCGCCGAAGGTCGATTCGGCCTGGCCGCGGGTGTCGGGACGGTTGTCGGCGTCGGGTCGTGCTTCGTGTTCCAGGCTTTCGGCGAACCGGCCGCCGGAGGCGGCGAGCTGTTCGTCGAGTCGTCCCATGAGGAATCCGCGCAGGGCGAGGGCGGTGGTGATGCCGACGGCGAGGCAGGCGAGGGCGAGAAGGGTGACGAGTCCGGCGGTGAGCTGGCCGCGCAGGGTGCGGGGCCCAAGGCGTCTCACGAGGTTTCCGGCTTGAGGATGTAGCCGACACCGCGGACCGTGTGGATCATCGGGGTGCGTCCGGCGTCGATCTTCTTGCGAAGATAGCTGATGTAGAGCTCAACGATGTGGGCGCGCCCGCCGAAGTCGTAGGCCCAGACCCGGTCGAGGATCTGGTCCTTGGAGAGCACGCGGCGCGGGTTGCGCATGAGGAAACGCAGGAGTTCGAACTCGGTACGGGACAGCTCCACTGTGGTGCCGCCGCGTTTGACCTCTCTGGCTTCCTCGTCCATGGCGAGGTCTCCGACGGTGAGCCAGTTCGTGCCCGGCTCGGCGGTCATGCCGGCCCGTCGCAGGAGTCCGCGCAGCCGGGCCAGGACCTCTTCGAGGCTGTAGGGCTTGGTGACGTAGTCGTCGCCGCCCGCGGTGATTCCCGCGATGCGGTCTTCGACCGCGTCGCGGGCGGTGAGGAACAGTACGCACACGCCGGGAGACTCGCGGCGCAGGGCGCGCAGGACCTGCATGCCGTCCAGGTCGGGGAGCATCCAGTCCAGGACCACCGCGTCGGGCCGGAACGCGCGGGCTGTCGCGAGTGCGGTCGCGCCGTCGGCGGCGGTGCGCACCTGCCAGCCCTCTGCGGTCATGACTCCGGACAGGACGTCGGTGACGTCGGGTTCGTCGTCGACGACCAGGACCCGTACGGGCTGTCCGTCGGGGCGGTGCAGAAGTGATGTCGCAGAAGGCTCTTCCATGGTTCCTCCAGCTTCCCCCGGCGCAGGCCGTGTCAGAGGGAGCCGAGTCTCTGAGTTTCCTCTGAATCGGTGCCGGGACGGGCCTCAGGCGCGGTTTCAGAGGGTTCACAGAGGTTGGGCTGTGAGGCTGGCCGCCCATCACCGGAGCACGTCCCATCCGGAGGAGCCCCGTGACCACCACGTTCACGACCACCACGTACGCGAGCCGCGGGATGCGCCACCGGCGCCCCCGCCGCAGCGTCGTCCCGTTCCTGGCGCCACTGCTGATCTGGGCGGGCGCCGCAGGGGTGCTGGCCCTGTGGTGGTCCGACACCACCTCGGTGGTCGGCCCGGCCGCCTGGCTGACCGGCGCGGGGCGCATCACCGGTCTGCTCGCCGGTTACGCCTGCGCGGTGCTGCTGGCGCTGATGGCCCGTGTGCCGCTCCTTGACCACACCGTCGGCACCGACCGGCTGGCACGCTGGCACGCCTGGGGCGGCCGCTGCACCGTTTCCCTGGCGCTCGCCCACACTCTGCTGATCATCTGGGGCTACTCACTGACCTCGCACACGGGCCTGGTGAGCCAGACGGGCACGCTCGTGTTCCACTACCCCGATCTCCTCAAAGGCACGGTCGGGTTCCTGCTGTTCCTGGCCACCGGAATCCTCTCGGCCCGGGCGGCCCGGCGCAGGATGAGCTACGAGACCTGGCACTACCTGCACTTCGCCACCTACCTGGCGGTCTTCCTCACGTTCGGCCACCAGCTGTCCAATGGGGCGGACTTCGTTGGCAACCGCACCGCGCAGGTGGCCTGGTACACCCTGTTCATCACTGTCGCGGCGCTGGTCGCCTGGTACCGGTTCGCCGTCCCAGTACGGCGCGGACTGCGCCACCGCCTGCGCGTGGCCGCGATCCACCCCGAGGCGCCGGGCGTGGTCTCCGTCCACCTCACCGGCGCGCACCTGGAGGAACTGGGCGGTGCGCCGGGGCAGTTCCTGCGCTGGCGCTTCCTGGCCCGCGGACTGTGGTGGACCGCGAACCCCTACTCCCTCTCCGCCCCCGCGCACACCGGCCACCTGCGCATCACCGTGAAGACCGCCGGCGGCCACAGCGCCGCACTCGCGCGTCTGCGTCCCGGTACCCGGGTCTGGGCCGAGGGCCCCTACGGCTCCTTCACCGCCAACCGCCGCACCGCCCCGCGGGTCCTGCTCCTGGCCGGCGGCGTCGGCATCACTCCCCTGCGCGCCCTGTTCGAGAGCCTGCCGGGCGAGGTGACTCTCGTCTACCGCGCCCGCCGAGCCGTCGACCTGGCCCTGCGCGGTGAACTCGACGCGATAGCCGCCCGCCGCAGGTCCACCGTGCACTACGTCCTCGACGAACCCGGCGCCTACTCCTCCCCGCTCACCGCACAGGGACTGAGCAGCCTGGTGCCGGACCTGGCCGCGCACGACGTCTTCCTCTGCGGTCCGCCAGGCATGGCACAGGCCGCGATCACCGCCCTGCGCGAAGCCGGCGTCCCGGCACGGCGCATCCACCACGAGTCGTTCGCGTTCTGAGGAGAACCGTCATGCGCCGTGCCGTCCTCGCCACCACCGGGATCAGCGCCCTGATCGTCGCGCTGCTCGCCCTCAAACCCCACCAACTCCCCGCACTGGCCGGAGTCACGCCCCGCTCCCCGACGACCTCGCAGACCCCCGCGAGCGCCTCGCCGGGCGCATCCCCCGGGACAGGCACGTTCACCGGGGACCCCATCGACACCCAGTACGGAACCGTGCAGGTCGCCGCCACCCTCGACAACGGAAAAATCACCGCGATCAAGGTCCTCCAGGCCCCGGACCAGAACGGCCGCGACCAGGAAATCGCCTCCTACTCCCTGCCCCGCCTCACCCAGGAGGCACTCGGCGCGCAGAGCGCGCACATCGACGCCGTCTCCGGCGCCAGCTACACCAGCCAGGGCTACATCCAGTCCCTCCAGAGCGCACTGGACCAAGCCCATGCCTGACACCGCACGCGGGCTGCGCCACGTCGAGCACGTCATGGGCACCGTCTTCTCCTTCGACATCCGCGACGAGCCCACCACCGCCATCCACCAAGCCCTCGCCGAAGCGCTGCGCCACCTCCACCGGGTCGATGCCATCTTCTCCACCTACCGCCCCGACAGCCACATCAGCCGCCTCGACCGGGGAGAGATCCGCCTCCAGGACTGCCCACCCGAAGTCCACGAAGTCCTCTCGCTCTGCGCCCGGGCCGCCCACGACAGCGACGGCTGGTTCAGCAACGTCCCCGCAGGCAGCCTCGACCCCTCCGGCCTCGTCAAGGGCTGGGCCACCGAAGCCGTATCCCAACTCCTCTACGAGGCCGGCGCCCACCACACCTGCGTCAACGGCGGCGGCGACCTCCAACTCCGCGGCCAGGCAGCCCCAGGAACCCCATGGCGCATCGGCATCACCCACCCCCTGCGACCCGGCGAGCTGGCCACCGCCATCACCGCCCCGCACGACCTGGCCATCGCCACCTCCGGCACCGCCGAACGCGGCAGCCACATCCTCAACCCCCACCTCGGCACGCCCGCCACCACGTTCGCCTCCCTCACCCTCATCGGCGCCCGCCTCACGATGACCGACACCTACGCCACCGCAGCGTTCGCCAGAGGCAGCGGCGCTCGGAACTGGATTGAGGCACTGGACGGCTACGAAGCCTTGGCCGTCCTGCCCGACGGCAAGGAATGGCGCACCTCAGGATTCAGCCGCTATGGGGCATGAGGCGCGACACAGACTCGTCCCCGCACGCAGGGAGCGGGCACCTCCCCATGCAGGCGGCGGCCTTGGTACCGAAGCCGCCGCAGCAGCCCGGCTTGTCCCTTGTCCACGTTGAACACCATCCCCCGAAGGAGCCCCCCTGTGGGTCTCGACCTGATCAACGGCATTCCCGCGCACGTCCTGTTCGTGCACGTCGTCGTGATCCTGGTACCCCTCACCGCCCTCGCCCTGATCCTGTGCGCCGCCCTCCCCACCGTCATGCGCCGTTTCGGGCTCGCACTGCCAGCCCTCGCCCTGGTGTCCCTGATCAGCGTGCCGCTGACGACCAACGCCGGCGAGTGGCTAGAACGGCACGTGGACCGCAATCCTCTGGTGCGTAAACACGCCGAACTCGGGGACGAACTGCTCCCCTGGGTCATTGGGCTCTTCCTCGTGTCGGCGGCGGTGTGGTGGTTCTACCGCCGCGACGCCCGCAGCACCCCCAAGGCGGGAGCATCCACCAGCACAGTAGGCACGCCGATGCGCATCGCCGCTACGGTGCTGGCCCTCGCCGTCGGAGTCGGTGCGGGCGTACAGGTCTACCGAATCGGCGACTCCGGTGCCAAGGCAACCTGGCACGATGCCTACTCCGCCACCGCCCACCCCAAGCGCGGCTGACAAGCACCTGCCGCGACGCGTCCCAAGCCCAGGTCCGCGCCCGGTGACAACCCACGCAGCATCGGCCCTTCTTCCCGCCACGCAGCGAGCACGGCAAGCGGAGGGGCCGGGCCCGATGTCACAGCCCGTCCCATCCGGCAGGAGAGCCAGCAGCGGATCAGCGACCTCCCCACCGAACTCCAGCCCCACTGACACTTCCCGTGGCAGAACGACTGACCTTGCCTGCCGTGGCAGACGACAGCTCGGCTGCCCGGCCGGCCACTCGCCCAGTGCCGTATCGATGGCGTCGTAGCGCACCGGCACGCCCTTGCTGCCGGTGCGCATCCCCCGCCGGCCCACCATGTTCGCCACCCAGATGTACGGACTCACCTGTACGAACTGAACGGCGCCGAGGCCGGAGTCGTTGGCCGCCCGTTCGCGGTGCCAGGTGCGGTACCGGGCCTCCGGCTCGGGCCAGCGGCGCGAGAGTGCGAGGCCGAAGCCCTTGCCCCAGCCGCCCAGGTCGTTGCAGACATGGGCGATCAGCTTGACGCCCTTGCCCTGCGGGGCGGTGGCGTCCCCCCGCACGTAAACGATCTTCGTCATCGCACCAGCGTACGAGCGGGTACTGACACCGATACTCGTGAGTGGGTTGCGGTGGCCGTGGCTCGGGCGCCGGGCGACGTCCTGCTGGGCTGTCCTGCTTTCGCCTTCGGCCGGACCGGGCGGGCCCGCACCCGGGGTGGACTGCGCCTCGTCGCTGCCGGACACTTTCACAACAATGGTGAGACAGCAATACTGTTGAACCTGATTGACGCACGCGCCCGGCAGTTCAGCCGCGGGGTCGGACACGAGGAGCAGACATGGCGACCGGAACCGAGGAGCCGACGCTCACCGTCGACGAGTTGGCGGCGCGCGCCGGGGTGACCGTGCGCACGGTGCGCTTCTACAGCACCCGGGGGCTGCTGCCGCCGCCGGTGATCGGGCCGCGCCGGGTGGGGCACTACGGGAACGGCCATCTCTCCCGGCTCGCACTGATCGAGGAACTTCAGCACCAGGGCATGACGCTCGCCGCGATCGAACGCTATCTGGAGCAGCTGCCGCCCGATCTGAGCGCGCAGGATCTGGCGATCCACCGGGCGCTGGTGGCTGCCTGGGCACCGGACTCGGCGCAGGACGCGACCCGGGCGGAGCTGGAACGCCGCGCGGGGCGGACGCTGGCGGAGGAGGACATCGACCGGCTGGCCGCGATGGGTGTGCTGGAACGGGCCGATCCGGGCGACGGCGTCTACCGGGTGGATCCGGGGCTGCTGCGGCTCGGTGTGGAGCTGCTCGACGTGCCGATCGCGCACGAGACGATTCTGGCCGCCCGGACGGTCCTGCTCGAGCACACCCGCTCGGCCGCCCAAGAGCTGACCCGGCTGTTCCGGGACGAGGTGTGGAACCCGTACCGGGAGCGGGAGGCGGATCCGGAGCACGTCAGGGCGATGAAGTCACTGTCGGCGCATATGCAGCCGATGGTGCTCCAGGCACTGGTGACCGCCTTCCAGCGGTCGCTGAAGGAGGAGCTGCGGGCCGCGTTCACCGCTGAGTGAGCGGCGTCGCGGGCCGCACCCGCCTCTGCTCGGAGGTGAGTACGGCCCGCGGCGCCCGGCGTCAGTCGTGGAAGGTCTCGCCCTGTTCCGCCTTCGACACGAGGAGCGCGGGCGGCAGGAAGCGGTCGCCGTACCGCTCGGCGAGTTCCCGGGCACGGGCCACGAAGCCGGGCAGGCCGCCCTCGTAGCCGTTGATGTACTGGAGCACGCCGCCGGTCCACGGCGGGAAGCCGATGCCCATGATGGAGCCGATGTTGGCGTCGGCGACGGTGATCAGCACGTTCTCCTCCAGGCACCGGACACTGTCCAGGGCCTCGGAGAAGAGCATCCGCTCCTGCATGTCGGTGAACGAGACGTCCGGCCTCGTGCTGTGACCGCCCGGGGGACGACCCCCGGAGTCCCCGAAATGCTCGCGCAGACCGGGCCACAGGCGGGTGCGCCTGCCGTTCTCGTCGTACTCGTAGAAGCCCGCGCCGCCTCTGCGTCCGGGGCGTCCGAACTCGTCGACCATCCGGTCGATGACCGAGTCCGCCGGGTGGCCGGCCCAGTTGCCGCCCGCCTCCTCGACGGCCCGCCTGGTCTCGTCGCGGATCTTACGGGGCAGGGTGAGTGTCAGTTCGTCCATCAGGGAGAGCACCTTGGCCGGGTATCCGGCCTGGGCGGCAGCCTGCTCGACAGAGGCGGGCTCGATGCCCTCGCCGACCATCGCGACGCCCTCGTTGATGAACTGGCCGATGACGCGCGAGGTGAAGAAGCCGCGCGAGTCGTTGACGACGATCGGCGTCTTCTTGATCCGGCGGACCAGGTCGAAGGCGCGGGCCAGGGCCTCGTCACCGGTCTTCTCGCCCTTGATGATCTCGACGAGCGGCATCTTGTCGACGGGCGAGAAGAAGTGCAGCCCGATGAAGTCGGCGGGGCGCGAGACCCCTGCGGCCAGGGCCGTGATGGGCAGGGTGGAGGTGTTGGAGCAGAGCAGCGCGTCGGGCTCGACGATGTCCTGGATCTCCTGGAACACCTTGTGCTTGAGCGCGGAGTCCTCGAAGACGGCCTCGATGACGGCGTCGCAGCCGGCGAGGTCCGCAGGGTCGCCGGTCGGGGTGATGCGGGCGAGCAGCTCGTCGCGCTTCGCCTCGGTCGTACGGCCCCGGGAGAGCGCCTTGTCGAGCAGCTTCGCGCTGTAGGCCTTGCCCTTGGCGGCGGCCTCCGCGGAGATGTCCTTGAGGACGACCTCGATACCGGCGCGGGCGCAGGAGTAGGCGATGCCCGCGCCCATCATCCCGGCGCCGAGGACGGCTACCTTGCGTACGCGGCGCTCCTCGATGCCCTTGGGGCGGCTGGCGCCGGAGTTGACGGCCTGGAGGTCGAAGAAGAACGCCTGGATCATGTTCTTCGAGACCTGGCCGGTGACCAGCTCGGTGAAGTAGCGGGCCTCGATGGTGAGCGCGGTCTCGAAGTCGACCTGCGAGCCCTCGACGGCGGCGGCCAGGATGTTGCGCGGCGCGGGCATGGGTGCACCGGCGAGCTGCTTCTTCAGGTTGGCCGGGAAGGCCGGCAGGTTGGCGGCGAACTTGGGGTTCGACGGGGTTCCGCCGGGGATCCGGTAGCCCTTGACGTCCCAGGGCTGCTGCGACTCGGGGTTGGCGTCGATGAAGGCGCGGGCCCGGTCGAGCATCTCCTCGCGGGTGGCGGCGACCTCGTGGACCAGACCGTTCTCCAGGGCGCGCCGCGGGGTGTACTGGGTGCCCTGGAGCAGCACCTTCAGCAGCGCGTCGGCGATGCCCATGAGCCGTACGGTGCGGGTGACGCCACCGCCCGCGGGCAGCAGGCCGAGGGTGACCTCGGGCAGGCCGATCCGGGAGCCGGGCGCGTCGAGGGCGACGCGGTGGTGGGAGGCGAGGGCGATCTCGTAACCCCCGCCGAGGGCGGCCCCGTTGATGGCGGCGACGACGGGCTTGCCGAGGGTCTCGATGCGGCGCAGCGAGCGCTTGATCGCGGTGCCGGTGTCGAAGGCGGCCTGCGCGTTCTCGGGGCCGGCCTTGATCATGTCCTTGAGGTCTCCGCCGGCGAAGAAGGTCTTCTTGGCGGAGGTGTAGATGATGCCGCGGATGGAGTCCTTCTCGGCCTCGGCGCGGTCGGCGACGGCCGCGATCGAGTCCATGAAGGCCTGGTTCATCGTGTTGGCGGACTGGTTGGGGTCGTCGAGTACGAGGGTGACGACGCCGGTCTTGTCCTGTTCCCAGCGGATGGTCATGCTCTCGGTCATTGCTCTTCTTCTCCGTTAGCAGGGATGGCCGGGGACGGTCAGAGACGCTCGATGACGGTGGCGACGCCCATGCCGCCGCCGACGCAGAGGGTGGCGAGGCCGTAGCGCTTGTCCTGTCGCTCCAGCTCGTCGATGAGCGTGCCGAGGATCATCGCGCCGGTGGCGCCGAGCGGGTGGCCGAGCGCGATGGCGCCGCCGTTGACATTGATCTTGTCGAGGGAGAGCCCCATGTCCCTGGCGAAGCGCAGGACGACGCCGGCGAAGGCCTCGTTGATCTCGACGAGGTCGATGTCGTCGATGGTCAGCCCGGCCTTGGCGAGCGCCTTGCGGGTGGCGGGTGCAGGGCCGGTGAGCATGATGGTGGGCTCGGAGCCGGAGACGGCGGCGGAGACGATCCGGGCGCGCGGCGTGAGACCGTACCGTTCCCCGATCTCCTTCGAGCCGATCGCGACCAGGGCCGCTCCGTCGACGATGCCGGAGGAGTTGCCGGCGTGGTGGACGTGGTCGATCTTCTCCACCCAGTGGTACTTCTGCAGTGCCACCGCGTCGAAGCCGCCCATCTCGCCGACCGCCGCGAACGACGGCTTGAGCGCGGCCAGGGAGTCGGCCGTGGTGCCGGGCCGCATGTGCTCGTCGTGGTCGAGGACGACGAGGCCGTTGCGGTCCTTGACGGGGACGACGGAGCGCGCGAAGCGGTTGTCCTTCCACGCCTCGGCGGCCCGCTCCTGCGACAGCGCGGCGAACTCGTCGACGTCGCGGCGCGAGAAGCCCTCGATCGTCGCGATGAGGTCGGCGCCGATGCCCTGCGGGGCGAAGCCCGTCTCGTAGTTGGTCATCGGGTCCATCGCCCAGGCGCCGCCGTCCGAGCCCATCGGCACCCGGGACATCGACTCGACGCCGCCCGCGAGGATGAGGTCCTCCCAGCCCGAACGGACCTTGGCGGCAGCCAGGTTGACGGCTTCCAGGCCCGAGGCACAGAAGCGGTTCTCCTGGACGCCCGCGACCGTGTCCGGGAGGCCGGCCGCGATGGCGGCGATGCGGGCGATGTCGGAGCCCTGGTCACCGAGCGGGCTGACCACGCCGAGGACGATGTCGTCGATGGCCGCGGGGTCCAGGCCCGGGAAGCGGCCGCGGAGCTCGTGGATCAGGCCGACGACGAGGTCGATCGGTTTGGTGCCGTGCAGGGCCCCATTGGCCTTGCCGCGGCCGCGCGGGGTGCGGATCGCGTCGTAGACGAACGCTTCGGTGCTCAAGACAGCTGCCTTTCGAGGGTGGTGGCACAACAGGGGGTGTGGCACAGCGAGGGAACGGCGGCCCACGGGATGGGCACAGCGGGCGGTATGGCACAGCGAGGGGTGGTGGCCCAGCAGGGGCCGGGCGAGCAGGGAGCGGGCGAGCGGGGGTCAGGCGAGCAGGGAGCGGCCGATGATCTCCTTCATGATCTCGGTCGTTCCGCCGTAGATGGTCTGTATGCGGCCGTCGGTGAACGCCTTGGCCACCCGGTACTCCGTCATATAGCCGTATCCGCCGTGGAGTTGGAGGCAGCGGTCGGCGACGCGCTTTTGCAGTTCGGTGGCCCACCACTTGGCCATCGAGGCGTGCACGGCGTCGAGCGTCCCCTCCGAGTGGTCGACGATGCACCGGTCGAGGAAGGCACGCGTGACGGCGCACTCGGTGGCCATCTCGGCGATCTCGAACCGGATGTGCTGGAGCTTGGAGAGCGGCCGCCCGAAGGCCTCGCGCTCCTTGACGTACTCGGTGGTGATCTCCAGCAGGTACTCGGCGGCGGCGATCCCGGCGACGGCGATGCCCATCCGCTCCTGAGCCAGGTTGGTCATCAGGTGGATGAAGGCGCCGTCCAGTTCGCCGAGGAGGTTCTCCTTGGGCACGCGGACGTCGTTGAAGAAGAGTTCGGCGGTGTCCTGGGACTTCTGGCCGATCTTGTCGAGGTTGCGGCCCCGCTCGAAGCCCTCCGCACCGCGCTCGACGACTATGAGCGAGAGCCCCTTCGCGCCGCCGTCGGGGGTGGTCTTCACCACGACGACGACCAGGTCGGCGAGGATGCCGTTCGAGATGAACGTCTTGGAGCCGTTGACCAGCCAGTGGTCGCCCTTGTCCTCGGCCGTGGTGCGAATGCCCTGGAGGTCGGAACCGGCACCGGGTTCGGTCATCGCGATGGCGGTGATGATCTCGCCGCTGCAGAAGCCGGGCAGCCAGCGCCGCTTCTGCTCGTCGGTGCCGAGACCGGTGAGGTAGGGGCCGATGATGTCGTTGTGCAGGCCGAGCGCGAGCCCCGGGGCGCCCGCCCGGGTGAACTCCTCGGCGAGGACGGCGCTGTAGCGGAAGTCGGCGTTGCCGCCGCCCCCGTACTCCTCGGGCACGGCGAGGCCGAGCAGCCCCTGCCGGCCGGCCGCGAGCCAGGCCTCGCGCGAGACGATGCCGTCCTTCTCCCACTGCTCGTAGTGCGGGAGGACCTCCTTGGCGAGGAAGGTGCGGACGGCCTCGCGGAACGCGTCGTGCTCTTCGGTGAAGATCTGCCGCTGCATCAGTCGGTGTCCTTCCGGGTGGTCCGCAGGCCCGGTACGTCCCAGTCGGCGGCGACGGCAGCGGTGTCCGCGCCCGGCTGCGCCGGGCCGCTGTGCACCGAGGCGGGCGTGGCCGAGAACCGGGGCGCGGGCGCGGGCTGGGTGAGTCCGCCGTGTTCGACGAAAGTGGCGCGGGCGGCGAGGTGCGGGTGGTGCGGGGCCTCGCGGAGCGAGAGGACGGGCGCCACGCAGGCGTCCGATCCGGTGAACACCTCGGTCCACTCGGCACGGGTCCGGGTGCGGAACCGGGCGGCGACGACCGCGCGCAGTTCGTCCCAGCGGGAGATGTCGCCCCGGTCGGGGGCCGTTTCCCCGATGCCGAGGAGCTCGGTGAACTCGGCGTAGAACCGCTGCTCCAGCGGGCCGACCGCCATGTACTGGCCGTCGGCGGTCTCGTACGAGCCGTAGAACGGGCAGCCGCCGTCCAGCAGGTTGGAGCCGCGCCGGTCCTGCCAGCCGCCGGCCGCCAGCATCCCGTGGATCATCATGGCGAGATGGGCGGTGCCGTCGACGATCGCCGCGTCCACGACCTGGCCGGAGCCGCCGGGGGTGCGAGCGTGCTGGAGGGCGGCGAGGACGCCGACGACGAGGTAGAGCGAGCCGCCCGCGTAGTCGCCGAGCAGGTTGGCCGGGACGGTGGGCGGCTCGTCCGGCTTCCCGATCATGGAGAGGGTGCCGGTGAGGGCGATGTAGGCGATGTCGTGCCCGGCCCGATCGGCGAGCGGCCCGTCCTGGCCCCAGCCGGTCATCCGCCCGTAGACGAGGAGTGGGTTACGGGCCAGACAGGCCTCGGGGCCGACCCCCAGGCGCTCGGCGACGCCCGGGCGGTACCCCTCGATCAGGATGTCGGCGCGCGTGGCGAGGTCCAGGACCGTGGCCGGGCCGTGCTCGGCCTTGAGGTCGACGAGGACAGAGCGCTTGTTGCGGTTGGTGAGGTCGCGGGCCGGGTCGATGCCGAGCCCGGCGCCGCCGGGCCGGTCGACCCGCACCACGTCGGCGCCCAGATCGGCCAGGAGCATCGCGGCGAACGGGCCGGGGCCGATGCCCGCCAGTTCCACCACCCGCACCCCGGCGAGCGGGCCTCGCGGGCCGTGCCCGCCGTTCCCTGTCGTTGCCATCGAGCCCCCAGCGGTATGACACAACCGATGTAACACCGATGATGCTAAGAACGTACCGTGCCCCGCACAACCCCTTGGGCCGAGCAAGCGCTTAGTTCCTTTCTCGTCGATCCTCCCCCACGAAGTCCTCCCGGCCGTACACCGCCACGACCGCCTCCGCTAACCTCTGCCTGCTACATCGGCGCCGGCCCGTGCGGAGGCACTTGTGAACAGGCAGAACGGGGCACAACGCCCTTATGACGTAGTCCTCTTCGGCGCCACCGGGTTCGTGGGAGCCCTCACGGCCGCGTATCTGGCGTCACACGCGCCGGACGGCTGCCGCTGGGCCCTGGCCGGCCGCAACCGCGCCAAACTGGAGCAGCTGCGCAATCACCTCACCGCCACCGATCCACGCTGCGCGGACCTCCCCCTGCTGCACGCCGACGCCGACGACGCCGGATCGCTGCGCGAACTCGCCGAATCCGCCCATGTGGTCGCCACGACGGTCGGCCCGTACGTCTGGTACGGGGAGCAGCTGGTCGCCGCCTGCGCCGAGGCCGGGACGGACTACGCGGACCTCTCCGGCGAGCCGGAGTTCGCCGACCGGATGTTTCTGGAGCACGACGCGCGGGCGCGCGAGACCGGTGCCCGGATCGTGCACGCATGCGGTTTCGACTCCGTACCGCACGATCTCGGGGTCTACTTCACGGTCCAGCAGCTGCCCGAGGACGTACCCCTGCGCATCGACGGCTTCGTCCGCAGCAATGCCGTCTTCTCGGGCGGTACGTTCGCCTCCGCGCTCACCGCGATGGGCCGCGGACCGCAGATGCTGCGCGCCGCGAAGGAGCGCCGGCTGCACGAGCCGCGCCTGGTCGGCCGCCGCGCCCGCGCCCCGCTCGGCGCACCGCACTTCAGTGCGGAGACCGGCACCTGGGCGCTTCCGCTGCCTACGCTGGACGCCCGGACAGTGGAGCGCTCGGCCCGCGCGCTGCCCCGCTACGGCCCCGACTTCCGCTACCGGCACTACGCCTCGGTCAAGCACCTGCCGGTGGCGCTGGGCGGCACGGCGGCGCTGGGTGCCCTGATCGGCGCGGCACAGCTGCCGGCCGCGCGGGCGTGGCTGATGGACCGGTACGAGCCCGGATCGGGCCCGGACGCGGAGCGGAGGCACCGCAGCTGGTTCACGGTCCGGTTCGTCGGCGAGGGCGGCGGCCGCCGGGTGTTCACCGAGGTGTCGGGCGGCGATCCGGGCTACGACGAGACGGCGAAGATGCTCGCGGAGTCCGCGCTGTGCCTGGCGCTGGACGAGCTGCCGACGGTGTCGGGGCAGGTGACCACGGCCGTCGCGATGGGCGATGCGCTGGGTGGACGGCTGCGCGCGGCCGGGCTGGGCTTCCGGGTGGCCGCGGTCCGCTGACGCGCCGCTCGGCCGTGTCCCGGGCCGTGCACCGGTCGCCTAGAGAATCCACGAGGCCAGGGTGTAGAGCATCGCCCCGGCCCAGACGAACGCCGCCGCACCCCCGATCAGCATGCCCGCGGCGGCGCGACGCTGGGCAGGGTGCAGAGGTGCGGTTCGGGCGGGTGTGCGAGGTGCGTTCATGTGTCCAGAGTGCCGATCATGATCGGCAGACGCTATCCGTACGGAGACTCAGACGTCCGGACGCCGGTGACCGCCCCCGCCCGCAGCGTCCTCAGGCGGTCGCCTCGCGCAGCGCCCGCCGGCAGAGCGCGTCCGCCCGTCGGGTGGTCTCGGGCTGACGGAAGTCACGGGCCAACAGCAGGGTGTGCGCACAGGCGTTGTCGAGGCCGGTGCGGTGGCCGACGGAGACGAACACCGGTTTGGTGCCGTCCTGGGTACGCAGCGCCCGGCCTACCTCCTCGTCCCCGTCGAGCAGCGGCGAGCAGTCACCGCGACGGGGGCCGGGCTGTTCGTACGAGAAGGTGAACGGGTTCTTCGCGACGCCGATGACCGGCAGCCCGGTGAGCACCCCCAGATGGCTGGCGAGCCCGAAGCGGCGCGGGTGCGCCCGCCCGTATCCGTCGCAGACGACGAGCCCCGGGTCGACCGGCAGGGACTCCAGCGCGGCCAGCACGGTGGGGATCTCGCGGAAGGCCAGGAGCCCGGGGACGTACGGGAAGGTGACCCGGCCGACGGCGGTGGACTCGGCCACCACGTCCAGGGTGGCCGCGTCGAGCACGACGGCCGCCGCCACGACGACATCGCGCTCGTCGTCGTAGGCGACGTCGACACCTGTCACCCGGCCGGTGCCGGGCGGCGGCCCCGGCTCGTCGAGCACCACCCGGGCGCGCAGGGAGTCCTGGACGGCGCGCGCCCCGGCCTCGTCGGACGGCATCTCAAGCGTTGTCATGGTGCCAACCAGCCTAAGGCTGTCCCGTCACCCCTGGCAGCTGTGACCATGCACCGTCAGAAACCGGTCAGCCGGGCCGCACGTCCCTGTTCACCGGCTGCCCAGCAGCCGCCGTCCGCGGTGCAGTCGACCGTGTCGTACGAGCCGGCGCCGACCGTCCGCCAGGTGCGCCCGCCGTCCGTGGTGAGGTCCGTGCCTGCCGGGCCGACGGCGAGCGCGGACGACCGGCTGTGCGGCAGCCATGCGACGCCCGAGCGGTAGGCGGCGGGTGCGGCGGCCGACCGGCGCCAGCTTCGGCCGCCGTCGTCGGTGACGGCCGAGGCGCGAGGCGATTCCTGGTCGGGGCGGTAGTCGCCGCCGACCGCGATGCCGTGGGTCCGGTCGCGGAACGCCAGTCCGAAGACCCCGCGGGCCGGGTCAGCGGCCGGGAGGGTCGTTTCGGCCGCCGTCCAGGTGAGCCCGCGGTCACCGGAGTGCAGGACGCGGGCGGTGGCCGCCCCGCCGGTCGCCAGCCAGACGTCTCCGGGCCCCGAGCTGACCAGGCACTGACCACTGGCCGCGAACCCCGCCTCACCGTCCTGGGCCGGGGGCATGCCCGTACCGGGCAGCACGTCCCAGCTGCGGCCGCCGTCCGCGGTGGACAGGATGCGGAACCGGCCGTCCACCGGGTCGCTCATGGCCAGCCCGTGCCGGCTGTCGAAGAAGGTGAGGCAGTCGTAGAAGGCGCGGGCGTCGCCGTTGCGGAACGACTCGGTCCAGGTCGCTCCCCCGTCGTCGGTGCGCAGCACCCGGGACGCCTCGCCCTCGCCGATGGACAGTGCCACCGCGCGCCTGGCGTCGAAGGCCTCGATGTCCCGGAACTCCAGCCCGGCCTCGGCCGCGCCGGGCGGGGAGACGTCGCGCCAGTGCCGGCCCCCGTCGGAGGTGCGCAGCACCGTGCCCTTCGTGCCGGCGAGCCACGCGGTGCGGCTGCTCACGGCGGCGAGGCCGCGGAAGCGGGCGTCGGTTCCGGTGGCGGTGGGCGTCCAGACTGGCCGGTCACCGGGCCGGTGCCGTTCCCCGGGTGCCGCGTGAGCCGCCGGTGCGGCCAGCGCGGCGGCCAGGGCCGCCCCGCACAGTCCCAGTGACATCAGTCGGCGCGTCGTCTTTCCCTTGGCCCTCATGGCGCTGGAAGCTAACCGAAGGACCGCGCGCCGTCCAGGGTGCGCCGACCGGACGCGGGCACATGATCAGGCAGTGGGGGACGGTGCGCGGTGACGCAGCTCACGTGTCCCCCGGGTGCACGGATGGGCGACTTCCGTCGTCTGTATCAGTGCCGGGAACCCGTTCATCCGGTCGCGAAAGGGAGCAGGTCTTGTCCATCGTTATCGAGCAGTCCGTTCAGGCCCGCATGGTGGCATCCGCGCCGCAGATGGAGACGCTTCCCGCTGTCCTGCAGTACGACCGCACCGATCCCTTCGCCATCCGGATGGCTTTCCCCGCACCCGCGACACTGGAGGGCACCGAGGTGTCCTGGGAGTTCTCCCGGGAACTGCTCACGGCGGGAATGGACAAACGGGCGGGTGTGGGTGACGTACGGATCAGGCCCTTCGGGTACGACCGTACGGTGCTGGAGTTCCACGCCCCCGAGGGCATCGCGATGGTGCACGTCCGCACGGCCGACCTGCGCCGATTCCTGCGGCGGACGCAGCAGTTGGTGCCCGTCGGTGCCGAGCACCGGTTCCTGGACCTGGACCGGAGTCTGACGGATCTGCTCGGCGGCTCCCGCTGACCCGGCCCCTGTGGGCGCGGCGCCGCGGGACCGGATCCCGTTAATTCGTTTGCCCCGCGCCGGGGCCCGGCGTAGCGTTCACCATGTCCTTGTCGTCGTCGATCGGAGTAGGACGTTGCTCGTCTGAGGTCTTGAGACACCGTGTTGCGCGCCGGTTCATGTCTTCACATGTCCGCGTGCCCGAGTGTGACCTCAGCTCTTCGAGCCGTCCTCCGTGACCAGGGCCTTCCTCCACACCCTCCGGAATCCTTCCGTGGAATGCCAGTGACCGGTGTCTCATCCCGTTGCCCCTGACCTTCCTCGCAACCGGGAGATTCCGTTTTGTCAGCTCCACTCACACACATCACCTGCTCGTCCCTCTCCTTCGCCTGGCCCGACGGCAGCGAGGTGTTCGACGACTTCCATCTCACGGTGGGGCCCGGCCGTACGGGTCTCATCGGTGTCAACGGCGCCGGCAAGTCCACCCTGCTGCGGCTGATCGCCGGTGACCTCACCCCTGCCGGGGGCCATGTCAAGGCCGCGGGCGAGATCGGCTACCTGCCGCAGAACCTGGTCCTGGACACCGCGCTGCGGGTCGACGCGGCCCTGGGTATCGCCGCGACCCGTGAGGCGCTGCACGCCATCGAGGCGGGCGACGTCACCGAGGAGCGGTTCGCGGCCGTCGGCGACGACTGGGATGTGGAGGAGCGGGCCCGCGCCACGCTCGACCAGCTCGGTCTCGGGCACCTCGGGCTCGACCGCACCATCGGCGAGATGTCCGGCGGGGAGTGCGTGCTGCTGCGGCTGGCCGCGCTGCTGCTGGCCCGGCCGGACGTGCTGCTGCTCGACGAGCCGACGAACAACCTGGACCTGTACGCACGTGAGCGGCTGTACTCCGCGGTCGACGCGTGGAACGGGGTCCTGGTCGTCGTCAGTCACGACCGGGAACTCCTGGAGCGCGTCGACCAGATCGCCGATCTGCGGGGCTGCGAGGTCACCTGGTACGGGGGGAACCTCTCGGCGTACGAGGAGGCGCTCGCCGTGGAGCAGGAGGCGGCCGAGCGCATGGTGCGGGTCGCGGAGGCGGATGTGCACCGGCAGAAGCGCGAACTCGCCGAGGCACAGGTCAAGCTGGCCCGGCGCAAGCGCTACGGACAGAGGATGAGCGACGAGAAGCGCGAACCGAAGATCGTCATGGGCGCCCGCAAACGCGCCGCGCAGGAGTCGGCGGGCAAGCACCGCATCATGCACGCCGACAGGCTGGCCGAGGCGAAGGAGCGCCTGGACGACGCCGTGGAAGCGGTGCGCGTCGACGACGAGATCCGGGTCGAGCTCCCGCACACCAAGGTCCATCCGGGCCGCGGTGTACTGGTGCTGCGCGATCTGGAACTGGCTTACGGGGCAAGGGTCCGGGGCTCGTTCGAGGTGCGCGGTCCGGAGCGCATCGCGCTGGTGGGACGGAACGGAGCGGGCAAGACCACGCTGCTGCGGACGCTGGTCGGTGAGCTGGAACCGGTGTCCGGCGAGGCGGCGGTACAGCTCCCGACCCGGTTTCTGCCGCAGCGGCTGGACGTGCTCGACGACGGGCTGAGCGTGGTGCAGAACGTGGCACGGTTCGCACCGGCTACCACGGACAACGCGATCAGGGCGAGGCTGGCCCGATTTCTGTTCAAGGGGGCACGGGCGGACCGGCCCGCGGGCACCCTGTCGGGCGGGGAGCGGTTCCGTGCGGCTCTGGCCGCACTGCTGCTGTCCGAACCGGCGCCTCAGCTGCTCATGCTGGACGAACCGACGAACAATCTGGATCTGGCGAGCGTGCGCCGGCTGACGGCGGCACTGGATTCGTACGAGGGAGCGCTCATCGTGGCGAGCCATGACGTGCCGTTCCTGGAATCACTCGGAATCACGCGCTGGCTGCTGCTCGACGGCGAACTCCGGGACACCACGGCCGAGGAGGTGCGCGCGGGGATGTGAGCTGCGGGACGGGGGAACTACAGGGGAAGCGCACGTGGGCGGCGGCGTGGGGGCTGTGGGTGCAGTAATGCCCACGTCTTGGAGCCACCGGATGCCGTCAGCGGGGGGCGAGCCCCCAGTCCCCGCCCTGCGCGTCGACCGCGGCGGCCGGCAGCCACACGTCGGCGCTGCGGCGCTCCCCGGCTGCCGAGCCCCGACCTGATGGCCCGGCTCTCGGCCGAGCCCCCTGTGCGCGTGCGCTCCGAGTACGCCGACTGTTCGGAGCCCACCGCCGCCGGGGGCCGGGCCCGGCTTTTCCTCCTTCCGAGCGCCTTCCCCACACTCGACCTGACATTCCACATATGCGCCTGACCTGCATATATGGCATTGCGTAACCGATCATTACCCAGACGAGGTTGGCTCCGGCCTTACCGCCGTTTTAACCTACGGTCTCGTAACCTACGAAGCCGTAGGTAATTCTCCCGTCCCCAGGAGCCACCCGTGACGATCACCTCTCCCCACCTCGGCAGTTCGCAGGCGTGGACCGACGCCCAACTGCTGTACGCGCTGGAAGAGGTGGTGGAGAAGGAACTCAACCGCCATCTCAAGGTCGCCAAGGACTGGATGCCCCACGAGTACGTGCCGTTCTCCGACGGCCGGAACTTCCCCGGCGTCTTCGAGGACGGCGAGGCGTGGGAGTCCGAGCAGTCCAAGGTCACCGACATCGGCAAGATCGCGCTGGTCGTGAACCTGCTGACGGAGGACAACCTCCCCAGCTACCACCACGAGATCGCCTCGCTCTTCGGCCGCGACGGCGCCTGGGGCACCTGGGTGCACCGCTGGACGGCCGAGGAGGGCCGGCACGGGATCGTGATGCGCGACTACCTGCTCACGTCGCGTGCCGTGGACCCGGACAAGCTGGAGCAGTTCCGGATGGCGCACATGGCGGAGGGCTTCGAGTCCGACAACCGGCATTCGATGCTGCACTCCGTGGCCTACGTGGCCTTCCAGGAGCTGGCGACCAGGGTGTCCCACCGGAACACCGGCCACCAGTCGGGCGACCCGGTCTGCGACCGGATGCTGGCGCGGATCGCCACCGACGAGAACCTGCACATGGTCTTCTACCGCAACCTCCTCGGCGCGGCCTTCGAGCTCGCACCCGACCTGACCATGCAGTCCGTGCGCGATGTCGTCGTGAACTTCCGGATGCCCGGCCACGGCATGCCCGGCTTCGAGCGGGCCGCCGCGCAGATGGCGATCGGCGAGATCTACAACATGCGGATCCACCACGACGACGTCATCCAGCCGGTGCTGCGGTACCTGAAGGTGCTGGACATCGACGGTCTGGGCCCGGAGGGCCTGAAGGCCCAGGAGGAGCTCGGTCTGTACATGAACGGACTGGACGCCGAGGCCTCGAAGTTCGACGCGAAGCTGGCCGCCCGCAAGGTGCGGATGGCGGCCCGCGCCCAGGCCTGACGGCCCGCACCGCGTGTCCCCCGCGGGGCCGGGCCGCTGGCAGCCCGCCCCCGCGGATGTGCAGGTGGGGTGCCCCCTCACCGCGGGCGCGGGGACCGTACTCTGTGCCCGTGAAACCTGTGACGCGTTTCGTTCTGTTCGCCGCGCCGATAGCCATCGCCGCCTCCATACTCTTCAACAGTGGAGGCGGCGATCCCGAACTGCCCGAGAAATCCCCGACGGCGGCGGACCCTGCCGACTCGTCCGTGGGCCCCGACCCGTACGCCGCCGCGAACGAAGAGGAACGCCGGCAGCTGGACGAGCGCGTCGAGGCGATGCCGGCCGGACTGGACGCGCCGGCGATGCGTGAGCTCGCCTGGAAACTGCTGGCGACCTCGGAGAGTTCGACGCTGGACTGGCGCAGTCAGTACGCCACGATCCGCGACAACAACGACGGCACCGGCTACACGGCCGGGATCGTCGGATTCTGTTCCGGTACGCACGACATGCTCACGTTCGTCGAGGCGTTCACCAAGGACCACCCGGACAGCCCGCTGACGCACTTCGTCCCGGCCCTGCGCAAGGTCGACGGCACCGCCTCGCACAAGGGTCTCGACCCCGGCTTCACCGCCGCATGGAAGAAGTCGGCCGCCGACCCGGCGTTCCGCGCCGCGCAGGACCGGATCAGGGACAAGCAGTACTTCGGGCCGGCCGTCCGGCTGGCCAAACTGGACGGGCTCGGCACCCTGGGCCAGTTCATCTACTTCGACGCCATGGTGCTGCACGGCCCCGGAACGGCCCCGGACGCCTTCTACGGAATCCGGAAGACCGCGCTGGCCGAGGCCGACACGGTCGACGAGGGCGGCGACGAGAAGGTCTACCTGGACGCCTTCCTGGACGCCGCGCGTGTCGTGATGAAGTCGAAGAAGACCCAGCACGACACCTCGCGCATCGACACGGCGCAGCGGGAGTTCCTGTACGACGGCAACCTGGGGATGAAGCCGCCGCTGACCTGGAAGATGTACGGCGAGACGTTCCACGTCGAGTCCTGACGCGAGCGGCCGCCGACTCAGCGCCCGGCTCAGGCCGCCACCTCGGTCCCCTGGTTGCACGCGCAGGGCGCGCTCACGCCTGTTCGCGCCCGACTCTGCGCAGCCGGTCCCGCTCCTTCTCGGAGAGACCGCCCCACACGCCGAAGCGCTCGTCGTTGTCGAGGGCGTACTCCAGGCAGGCCAGACGCCCTTCGCAGGCGTTGCAGAGCTGCTTGGCCTCCCGGGTGGAGCTGCCGGGGGCGGGGAAGAAGAACTCGGGCCCCGCTTGCGCGCACAGCGCTGTCTCCTGCCAGGCGAGAGCGGGGTCGGTCGGGGTGTTGATCAGCATGACGCACACAGTGCCGTGCCGCGATAAACGACTGATCAACGATCCATCAACCATCGGCCGCGGGCCTTCGCCGGGTCAGCCGGCGGGCGTCTCGGCGCTCTTGATCACGGCGAACGGCGCACCGTGGGGATCGGTGACGTTGGCGAACCTGCCCACGCCCTCCATCTCCAGCGGTTCCAGCGTCAGCTTGCCACCCAGCCGCTCGGCCTCCGCCACCGTGGCGTCGCAGTCGTCGACCTCGATGTACGGCAGCCAGTGCGGCCCCACGACCGCCCGTACCGGTACGGCCCCGAGCGGGACGAGCCCGCCGAAGCCGCTCTCGTCGCCGCCTGCCGTCCGGACCATGGTGTACGAGCCACCGCCGCCCGGATAGGGCATCTGGCTGCTCTCCCACCCGAGGACAGCACCGTAGAACGCCGCGGCGGCCGGGACGTCCGGGGTGTACAGCTCCACCCAGCACAGGCTGCCGGTGTCCCCGACGACCCCGAGTCCCGGAAGCTGCTTCGGCTGCCAGATACCGAAGTACGCCCCGCCCCGGTCGGTGAATCCGCCCATCCGGCCGAACTCCAGCACGTCCATGGGAGCGAACGGCACCGTCCCGCCGGACTGCTCCACGAGCTGCGCGGTGGCATCGGCGTCCCCCGACTGGAAGTACACCGACCACGAGGACTTCGCCTGCTCCTCGGTGACCGTCATCGCACCCGCGACCGTCTTCCCGGCCAGCGAGAACATCCCGTAGCCACCGGTCTCGGGACCTCCGGCCTCGTACTCCCAGCCGAAGAGGGCGGTGTAGAAGGCCGTGGCCCCATCGAGATCCGGGGTGCCGAGATCCATCCAGTTGGGGGCTCCGTCGACAAAACGGGTGGTGAGCATGGTGCGCTCCTTCGGTGGTCCCGTTCTCGGACACATCAGGTTCTTCCTGGTGCGTCCGAGTCTTGCACCGGGTACGGACAACCGCAGCGCGGTCCGCACCGCTGTGGACCGCGCTGCCGTACACCGTTGCCGCACACCTTTGCCGTACACCGCAGGAGGCGGCCGACCGCCGTTCAGCGGGTGATGCCCAGGGCGGGGAGCACCGTCTCGGCCACCCGGTGGGCCTCCTCCAGCAGCGGATTGCCGGAGAGGATGAAGGTGTCCACGCCCAGCTCCGCGAACTCCTCGAGCCGTTCGACGACCTGCGCGGTGGATCCCACCACGGCCGTTCCGGGACCGGGGCGGAAGAGGCTCATGCCCGGCCACAGGTTCGGGTGCACCTCCAGTTCCCGGGCGCGCGCGGGAACCTTCCCGCCGTGCTGGCGGAACTGCCTCTGCCAGCCCACCCCGTCCTCGCCCGCCCCGTCACCGAGCCGGCGCGCGTACGTGGCGTCGCTCGTGACGTCGAGGAGCCGGTCGGCCGCGGCCCATGCCTCGTCCTCCGTGTCCCGGACGATGAGGTGCAGCCGCAGCCCGACCCGGAGCGTGCGGCCGTACGCGGCGGCCCGCATCCGGACCTTCACCAGCTTCTCCTTCAGCAGGTGCTGGGGCTCGCCCCAGGTCAGGAACACGTCGACGTGTTCGGCCGCCATCTCGATGCCGGGGTCGGACGAGCCGCCGAACCAGAGCGGGATGTGGGAGTCCTGCACCGGCTTCAGCTCGCGGAAGGAGGCGCCGGCGTTCTTCAGGTCGTAGAAGCGGCCCTTGTGGTCGAAGACCTCACCGGCCGTCAGCCGCTTCACGATCGACCAGTACTCGGCGCTCAGCTCGTACCGTTCGTCGTGCTCCACATGGAGGCCGTACTCCTGCAGCGACTTGGTTGAACCGTTGACCACGTTGAAGCGCAGCCGGCCCCCGAAGAGGGTGTCGAAGCTGAGCGCCATCTTGGCCAGCAGGGTCGGTGAGATGAGTCCGGGGTGGACGGCGAGCAGGGGCTTGAAGCGGGTGCTGGTGGAGGCCGCGAGCGCGCTGCCGAGCGGCCAGACGTCGTACAGGTCGGTGGCGAGCAGCGCACCGCTGTAGCCGAGCCGCTCAACCGTTCCGGCCAGCTGGGCGAGGTAGCCCAGGTCGACCGGGCGCCGCCCCTCCGGCTCCCAGGGATAGGCGCCCTCGCGCGGGATGATGTACCAGAGGACTTCGGTCGCCATCGCGTCATACCGCCTGATCCGCGGCCTTACGGGCACGCGCGTGGTCCACGGTGACCGGCCGGTCGATGAAGCCGGTGCGGTGGAAGATGTCGGCGGCCTCCTGCTGCTCCGCGATGAACGCGTCCGTGACCGGCTCGATCGTCCAGGGCAGGGTTTCGAGCGCTGTCTCCCAGTCGTCCGCCGATCCGCCCAGGTCGGCGGAGGCGATCTCGGCCGCCCGCCGGGGGTGGGCCGCCGCCCATTCGTCGGCGCGCCGCAGTGCCCGGGTCAGTGCCTCGATGACGTCGGGCCGGGACTCGGCGAGGTCGCGGCGGGTGAAGAAGACCGAGCGGTCGCTGATGACGTCACCGGTGCGGATCAGGGTCCGCAGACCGCCGGTACGCCGGGCGGCGGCCAGCCGTTCGCCCTGGGCGACCCAGGCGGCGATCTCGCCGGTGCGCACCAGTCGTTCGCTGTCGTCGGTGCTGCGGACGGCGGTGATGTCGGCGGCGTAGGAGAGCCCTGCGTCGTCGAGGGCCTTGGCTATCAGATGGGTCTGCCAGGAGCCGATCGCGAGGTGCACGGTCGAGCCCTTGAGGTCGGCGACCGTTCGCACCGGGCTCTCCTCGGGGACGAGGAGGGCGCCGTGTTCGGGGCGTGGGGCGGAGACCGCGGTGTAGACGATGTCGTGGCCGGCTGCCTGGGCGGTGATCGGCGGGGTCGATCCGGTACCGCCGAAGTCGATGACACCGCTGGTCAGGAGCTCACCGGTACGCGCTCCGTTGGTGTACGGGTGGAAGACGACGGTCTCGCCGAGCGGGGCCAGCTCCTCCTGGGCGAAGCCCAGACGGGAGAGGTGGTACAGGTGGTAGAGGGACGGGTTGCTGCTGTGGACACCTATGGTCAGGGTCATTCAGATCACTCCGGCTTCGGCACGGTCGGGGTAGGGGGTGGGTTTCGGGGCGGTCTCGACCCCGAGGTCGTCCAGCAGGCGGCGGCGCAGCGCCGCGAACGCCGGATCGCCGGGGTCGCGCGGCCGGGCGACATCGACGCTCTCGTCGGTGACGAGCCGCCCGTCGCGCAGGACGGCGACCCGGTCGGCCAGCCGTACGGCCTCGTCGACGTCATGGGTGACCAGCAGAACGGCCGGCCGGTGTCTGCTGCACAGCTGACCGACCAGGTCCTGCATCTTCAGCCGGGTCAGGGCGTCGAGTGCGGCGAACGGCTCGTCGAGCAGCAGGAGTTCGGGCTTACGTACCAGGGCCCGGGCCAGTGCGACGCGCTGGGCCTCGCCACCGGAGAGAGTGGCCGGCCAGGCCTCGGCGTGACGTTCCAGACCGACCTCGGCAAGTGCCCGGAGCCCGTGTGCGGAACGGCTGCGCGGCAGCGCGACCGTCACATTGGCGAGGACCGTCTTCGACGGTACGAGGCGGGGCTCCTGGAAGACGATGGTGCGGGCCTCCGGAACGAGCACCTCTCCCCCGTCGGCGCCGTCGAGGGCTCCGAGGATCCGCAGGAGTGTGGTCTTCCCGCTGCCGCTGGCGCCGAGCAGGGCGACGAACTCCCCCCGGGCTATGTCGAGTCGCAGCCCGTCGAGGACGGCCCGGTCTCCGAAGACGCGGCGCAGGCCCCGTACCCGTACGGCGGGAGCGGCGGTCGCGTCGGCGGTCATCGGGCCACTCCCTGCGGGGTGCGCCACGGCATCAGTACGCGTTCCAGCAGCCGTACGAGGATGTCGGCGGCCAGTCCGAGGAGCCCGTAGACGAGGATGCAGACGGCGAGGATGTCGGTGCGGGCGTAACTCTGGGCCTGGGACATCAGATAGCCGATGCCGGCGGTGGCGTTGATCTCCTCCGCGGCGATCAGCGCGATGACGCTGAGTGTCGTGGAGAGCCGCAGCCCGGCGAGCAGGGAGGGCAGCGCGCCGGGCAGGACCACCTCGCGCACGAGGGCGAACCGGCCCATGCCGAAGCTCCGCATGGCCTCGATGAGTTTCGGGTCGGTGTTGCGCACCCCGCTCGATGTCGACACGTACATCGGGAAGGTGGTGGCGACGGCGATGAGCAGGACCTTCGCCGTCTCGTTGATCCCGAACCAGACCATGAACAGCGGTACCAGGGAGAGGAAGGGGATCGTGCGCAGGGTCTGGAGCGAGGAGTCGAGGAGTTCGTCGCCGAGCCGGGTGAAGCCGGTGGTGATGCCGAGGGTCAGACCGGCGGCGAGACCGATGAGAAGGCCGAGTCCGGAGCGGGTGAGGGAGGTGGTGAGGGCGTCCGGCAACTGCCCGTTGCTCCACAACTCCCCTACAGCACGCAGCACTTCGGTAGGAGATGCCAGTACGTCGGGGGTGAGGAGTCCGGTCGCGGAGGCCACCCACCACAGGGCCAGCAGTGCCACCGGGCCGATGGTGCGGACGGCGAGCGCGTAGCCCCGGCCGCGGGCCCTGCGGAGCTGGGGGCGCGGTACGACGAGCCCTGTGGGCGGGGCCTCGACGGCGCTCGGCTCGGCACGTGGCCGGACGGGTGCGGGCGGCGCCGCGGTGGTGGTGGTGGTGGTGTCGCTCATGTCAGTTTCCCGGTGTCGAGGAGGTGCGCGGCGACATCGACCTCGGCCTTGGTGACCTTCTGCTCCGCGTAGAACGCGGCGACGTCCTTGAAGCGCTTCGTGTCCTGCGCGCCGATGGGCTCGACCGTGCCGCCCTTGGCGGTGAACTCCGTCTGGACCGCCTTGGCCTTTCCGGTGACGGCGGTCGGGCCGGCGTCCGTGAAGACATTGAGGTACGCGGCCGGGTTCCGCTTCTCCTTGGCGCTGGCCTCGTGGAGGTACCGGTAGAGGGCCTTCACGACCTTCGGGTGCTGCTCGGCGAAGCCCGTCCGCACCGCGTTGAGGCTGTAGTTGTCGGAGCCGATCGCCGCACCGTCGGCGACGAAGTGCGCCTTCCCGCTGCCGATCTCGGCGACCGCGTAGGTGGCCCAGACGGCCCAGGCGTCGACGTTTCCGGCGTTGAAGACCGCCGCGGTCTGATCGGGCCGCAGATAGACCCGGGTGACCTTGTCGGCCGGGATGCCGGCCTTGGCGAGAGCCTTCAGCAGCAGGTACTCACCCGTGCCGCCCTGGTTGACGGCGACCTTCCTGCCGACCAGATCCGCGACCGAGCCGATCCCCGAGCCGTTCCTGACGAGGATGCCCTCCCCCGCCGCGTCCGGCGCGACGGCGGTGAAGAACTTGAAGCCGGGCCGCTGGGCGAGCGAGGTGATGCCGGAGGTGATGGAGCCGGTGGCGATGTCCAGCTGGTCGGCGTTCATCGCCTGGGCGGCCGGGGCGAAGGGACCGGCACTGCCGGTCCACCGCACCTGGGCGCCCACCTCGGACAGGGCCTTGTCCAGGCTGCCGTCCTTCTTGCCGAGGGCGAGCACACCCGAGTTGCCGGGGTCGGGGATGCGGACGGTCACGGTGGAACCGCCGCCGGGGCCCTTGCCGGCACTGTCGGCCCCCGAGGACCCGGAGGACCCGGAGGCCCCGCAGGCGGTGAGGGCGACGAGCGCGGTGACCGTGAGGAGCGCCGGAGCGATCTTCGTACGCAGTGATCCGGGGAGATTCATGATGAGGGGTCCTCTGGGCTCATGGTGCGGAGGTTCGGCGGGCCAGTGCGGTCGCGCGCCGCAGCGGCCCGGGGTCGGCCCAGGCCGCGACGTCCACGGGCTCGGGCAGGAATCCGTGGGTACGCAGCCCGGTCTCCTGCTCGGCGAGCAGGGCGAGGCGTTCGGCCGACAGGTCGGGGTGGAGGGTGAGGTGGGTGCCGGGCCGGTAGGCCCCGGCGACACCGTCGGCCCCCGCCCCGGTCTCCGCGCCGAGGATGCGGTCGACCTCGGCGGGCTGTCCGGCGGCCCAGTCGGCGGCCCTCAGCAGCACGGCGAGGAAGCGGTCGACGAGGTCGGGACGGTCGTCGAGGAGCTGCTGGTGAACGGTGATGGGGCGCGGGGTGCCGTTGTTGACGCGGAACCGGCGGTCGGGCAGTTCATCGAGCTCGACGGCCACCTCGGCGCCGGCCCGACGCGCGGCCTCGACGGCCAGGGCGCCCTTCACGTACACGGCGTCGACGTCACCGCGCCGCAGGGCGGCCAGTCCGGCCGCCCACTGGCCCTCGTGTCCGGCGGCCGGTACGTCGACGAGCACCGCGTCGTCGAGCGAGAGACCGGCGGAGGCGAGCGCGCCCTCGAAGCCGCGCAGCGCCATGGCCCGCCAGAAGTCGATGGCGATGTCGTGCTCCGGCACGGCGAGCCGCAGCCCGCGCAGTGCGTCGGCGCCGCGGATTCCGGAGCCGGGCGCGACCAGTACCGTCTGCCGTTCCTCGATCCAGGTGAGCCCGACCAGCCGGGTCCGCTCGCCGCGCGAACGGGCCCACAGGGCGGGGACGTTGCCGCCCTCCCGGAAGAGTCCTGGCAGGGCGTGGGTGTAGTGCGTGGCGCGGTCGGCGTCCGGGGCGGCCTCCTGGAGGGAGCGCACGGCGATGCCGTCGGCGGCGAACTCGTCGGTGAGCCAATGCCGGTCGGCGGCGATGCCGGTGGCGGTGGGTACGGGACAGCGGGTGAACCAGAGCGTCCGGGGCAGGACGGCATGCGTCATGGAGTCTTCCCGAGGATCGGCGAAGCGGGGGGTGGGTATGGCGCGTACGTCCCGGATCCGGGCAGCGCGTACCGCAAGGGGCCCGTGCCGCGTCGGGGCGACGCGGGAGACGGGCGGCCGGAGGGGGTAGAGCGGTGCGGAAGGGGCGGAGAGGTCAGCGACAGGCGGCGCTGGACACGCGGGCCAGGTCTATGTGACGGCGCAGCGTGAGGGCGAGCGGGACCGGAGCGGCGTGGGCGGGGGTCGCGGTTCGGCGGCCGGCCATGGCACTGCTCCCTTCAGCTCGTCGGTGGTGACGGGCTGCAGCCTGCCACGGACCGGATCCGGCCCACAACTCGCTTCCCATGATGTGGGACCGGACATGAACACGGTGTTTCCTGGCGCCGTCCGACGCCTGTGGACCTCCCGTGATGCGGCGGCCGCCCGCCCCCTGAGCTGCCGCGCCCGTCCCGGTTGTCAGCGGCGCATGGGACGATATGAGTCGCTCCGGCCGGCTGCCGGACGGAGCGGCGGTGAGACTGCGGGGGACAGAGGTACGTACATGACTGAGGCCGGGTCCACGGAGAGTGGGACGCCGACCGGGCGGGCGGCCAGGGAACTGCTGGCGCGGGCCGACGGGCTGCTGGGCGCGGCGCGCGAGGTGCTGGGCGATCACGGCCGCGCCGTCGACGCCGTGCGGGAGGCCCTGGATCCCCTGCTGGACGCCCTCGTCCACGGCGAGCTGTCGGCCATCCCGGTGTCCCGGCTCAAGGACGTCACCGAGGGCCGGCTGCGCATCGGCGCGGTCGAGCAGGCCGGTTTCACGACCGTCGGGCAGGTGCACGGGGCGAACCGCTACGAGCTCCGCCAGATCCCCGGAGTCGGCGCGCAGACCGCCGACCAGGCGCTCGCCGCGGCGGGCCAGATCGCCCACGCGGTACGGGACACGGTCACGGTGCGGATAGCTGTGGACACCCCGGACGACGCCACGACCGCCCTGGTCACCGCGTTGTACCGGCTGGTCGAGGCCGGACCGGATGTGCGGCGGGCCGTGGACGCGGCCCGTCGGCTGACCGAGCGGCTGGATCCGCTGCTGGCCGGTGCGGCGCCCGCGAGGGGGCGGCTGCGGATGCTCTTCACCGGGCGGCCGGACCGGCTGCGGGCGCTGGCCGCCGTCGCCGGTGTCCAGGCGGTGATGGCCGATGCGGCGGAGCGTGAACTCCCGCTGCTGTTCGGCCAGGTGTCGGTGGATCTGCTGCGCTCCCCGGACTCCGAGGTCGCGGCCTGGGTCGACTTCGAGGTGCGGTCCGCCGAGTACTACAGCCTGCTCGCCGAGATGTCCGGCACCGGTCCCGACCGGGACGCGGCGGAGGGGTTCCTGCCGTCCGGGATCGCCGACCGGGTCCGCGGGCTTCGGCTGGACGACGCCCGGCTGCGGGTGTCGCTGCGCGGCTACCAGTCGTTCGGTGCCCGCTTCGCGCTCGCCCAGAAGCGGGTGATCCTCGGCGACGAGATGGGGCTCGGCAAGACCGTCCAGGCCATCGCCGCGCTGGCCCATCTCGCGGCCCGGGGGGAGACTCATTTCCTGGTGGTCTGTCCGGCGAGCGTGCTGATCAACTGGACGCGGGAGGTCCGGGCCCGTTCCACGCTGCACGCGCTGCCCGTGCACGGTCCGGACCGGCAGAACGCGTTCGCGCAGTGGCGCGAGAGCGGTGGGGTGGCCCTCACCACGTTCGACGCCCTGCACACCCTGCCCGTCGCGGGCGACTGCGGCATACGGCCCGGCATGCTCGTGGTCGACGAGGCCCACTACGTCAAGAATCCCGCCACCCGCCGCTCCCGCGCGGTGTCCGGCTGGTCGCAGCGGACCGAGCGGGTGCTGTTCCTGACCGGTACGCCGATGGAGAACCGGGTGGAGGAGTTCCGCAGCCTCGTCCGTCAGCTCCAGCCCGAACTGGCCCCGTCGATCAGCAGCAGCCACGGCGCCGCCGGTTCGCAGGCGTTCCGCCGGGCCGTCTCTCCCGCGTATCTGCGCCGCAATCAGCAGGACGTCCTCACCGAACTCCCCGCGCTGGTACAGGTCGACGAGTGGGAGGAGTTCAGTGCGGCAGATCTGCTGGCCTACCGCGAGGCGGTGAGCGCCGGGCAGTTCATGCGGATGCGCCGGGCCGCGTACGCCTGTCCGGGCACTTCCGCGAAGCTGAACCGGCTGCGCGAGCTGGTCGCGGAGGCCGCGGGCAACGGACTGAAGGTCGTGGTGTTCTCGTACTTCCGTGAGGTGCTGGAGACGGTCCGGCAGGCCCTGGGCGAGGAGGTGTTCGGCCCGCTGTCGGGGAGTCTGGCGGCGGCCCGGCGCCAGGAGCTGATCGACGGCTTCTCGGCGGCGGTCGGCCATGCGGTCCTGCTGAGCCAGATCCAGGCCGGCGGGATCGGGCTCAACATGCAGGCCGCCTCGGTCGTCATTCTCTGCGAGCCGCAGATCAAGCCGACGATGGAGCACCAGGCGGTGGCCCGCGCCCACCGGATGGGCCAGATACGCACGGTCCAGGTGCACCGGCTGCTCGCCGCGGACAGCGTCGACCAGCGCATGCTCGACATCCTGGCCCGCAAGGAGCGGCTGTTCGACGCGTACGCACGGCGCAGCGACGTCGCCGAGACGACGCCGGACGCCGTGGACGTGTCGGACGGGTCGCTGGCCCGCCGCATCGTCGAGGAGGAGCAGCAGCGCCTTGCCGCGGAGGCGGGACCGGCCGGGGCGCCGGCCCCGGGGACGGAGAGCTAGTGGCCGTCGTGCGCCGCGGCCCTGTCCGATGTCCTGGCGTCCGAGGTCCTCGGCTCCGGGGGCTTGGCGCCGGATGCCCTGGAGCCCGATGCCTTCGTGTCCGGGGTCTTCGCACCGGGTGTTGAAGCGGAGGGCGATGTCATGGCGTGCGCCTCGTGTCCCGGCACCGTCCCGTCAGGCTTGGCGACCAGCAGCATCCCAGCCATGCCCATGTCGGAATGGCTCTGCACATGGCAGTGGTACATCCACGCGCCGGCGCCCACGTGTTCGCCCGCGATGATCTGGAAGCCGAAGGAGTTCGCAGGTCCGACGATCTTCGTGTCGATGACCTTGGACGGGTCGTCGGGGCCGGTGAGCAGGCCCGTACGGTTGTCCGCCCAGCGATGACCGTGGATGTGGAACGTGTGGTAGTAATCGCCGTGCGTGATCATGACGACTTCGAGCCGGTCCCCCACCGTGGCCTTGAAGTCGGGGCCCTTTCCGGCAGACTTGTTGTTGATCATCATGTCGTTGAAGACGATCGTGATCGTCTTGTCCGGCAGGATGTCGCCCTTGCGCCGGACGATCACCGGCCCGTACAGCCCCTTGCGGATGCCGCCCGTGCCGTGGTCGGTGCCGACGACATGGTCGTGGTAGTGCCAGTAACCCGCACTGCCCGGCTGCCAGGTGCCGTCCTTGCGCCGGCCCGGGGCATGGGTGCGCCAGGTGTACGTACGGGTGTCGCCCGGTTCGACGATGCTCTTGTTCATCCGTGTGCCGTCGCTCGCGATGTCGTAGTCGACGCCGTGCGCATGGAGACTGGCCGCCACGTCCATCGTGTTCTCGAACTCGATGTGCAGGGTGTCGCCCTCGTTGATCTCGATGAGCGGGCCGGGGATCGAGGGCTTGCCTTTCTCCAGCCCATATCCCATCTGACCGTCCGGCAGCTTCTCCGCGTACATCTTGAGATGGCGGACCACACCTCCCGCCGGTGCCGTCCGGGGAGGGTTCTCGGCCGAGGTGGCCTCGATCGCACCGAGGGACAACGATGTCACGCCGGTCGCCGCCACCACCCCGCCGCCCAGCAGAATCCGCCGGTTGAAGTTCCTTCGGTCCATGTCGAACTCCCCACTTTCAGACGGGTGTTGCGGAGAAACCCAAGACAACTGCGGCACACGGCGCAGCGCTGCGCAGGTCACGGTGGTCGACGCCGTCGGGCACAGGTGAGCTCGGGGACGGGGCATACCGTAGCCCGGGGATCTTTGTTTATCCACACTAAGGACAAAGTTCGTTTCATTACTGCCATAGCTATTGGCGAGTCGCGAAAAGAGGTCTAGCTTCATGCGCTGTTGCAGTGACCAAAGAGGGGTGGGTGACCACATGCAGCGCACACCACATCACAGGTCCAGATCACGAAGCGGACTCGCGGCGGCCTTAGCGGCCGGCGCGCTGACCGCGTCCCTGCTCGGCGGCAATGCCGCCAGTGCCAGGCCGTATCCCGGACCGCAGGAGTCCATGGCGACAACGTTGTCCCTGCCGTCGCCGCCCGGCGGCGCCAACGTGAAGGTACTGGTCTTCCATGCCTCCGCGACCGAGGAGTCCCCGCCGGTCGACGCCGGAATCGCGGCGATCGAGAAGATCGGGCTCACCGGGCCGGAGGCGGGCCGCTTCAAGACCGTGGCCAGCGACGACCCCGCCGTCTTCACCAACGGCAAGCAGCTCGGAAAGTACAACGCCGTCGTCTTCCTGACGGGCGGCGGCGATGTCCTGGACCCGGAGCAGGAGGCCGGTCTGGAGGCGTACATGGAGGCCGGGGGCGGCTTCCTCGGCATCCATGACGCGGCGCGCACCGAGCCGTACTCGGACTGGTTCACCGGACTGGTAGGTGCGCGCCCGGCGGCCGGCAGCCCCACCTCCGTGCAACGTGCGACGGTGGAGATCGGCGACCGGCAGCATCCGGCCACCAAGAACCTCCCGCTGGAGTGGAAGCGTCCCGACAAGTGGCTGAACTGGAAGCAGAATCCGTCCGGCGACGTGCACACCGTGGCTCGGGTCCGGGAGATCACCTACCAGCCCGGGGCGAGCGCCAACGGCTGGGACCACCCGGTCTCCTGGTGCCGTGACTACGACGGCGGCCGGTCCTTCTACACCGCGATGGGCGGTACGGTCGACAGCTTCGCGGAGGCCGACTTCCGTGACCACCTGCGCGGCGCGCTCGACTGGACGACCCGGATCTCCCAGGCCGACTGCAAGGCGACGATCACCTCCAACTACAAGGCGGAGCGAGTCACTCAGCCCAACCAGCCGGGTACGAACGACCAGATCGGCGAACCGCACGGGCTGGTGACCGCCCCCGACGGACGTGTGCTGTACATCGGCCGCGGCGGCGCCGACAGCAGTGTGCCGGTCGTCACCGACTGGGCCGACCCGAACGTCGGCAAGGGCCTGGGCCAGATCCATGTCTACGACCCGAAGACCAAGAAGGTCACCCTCGCCGGAGAGCTGACGGTGTTCGGCAACAAGGGCGGCGGCGACGAACTGGTCAAGGTCGAGGAGGGTCTGCTCGGCATCGAACTGGACCCGGACTTCGGGAAGAACGGCTGGGTGTACCTGCACTACACACCCCACGAAAAGATCGACCGCGACAAGCAGATGGCGGTCCGTCAGGTCTCCAGGTTCACCATGGACCTGGCCACGAACAAGCTGGACCTCTCCTCCGAGAAGGTGCTGCTGCACTGGCCGGTCCAGATCCACAGCTGCTGCCACGCGGGCGGCGGCATGGCCTGGGACTCCAAGGGCAACCTGTACATCGCGGCCGGTGACAACAACTCCTCCGGCTTCAGCGACGGGTACTCGGGCAACAACCCGGCGCCGAACTACAAGGGCGTCTCGTTCGCCGATGCCCGGCGCACCGCGGGCAACACGAACAACCTCAACGGCAAGATCCTGCGGATCCACCCCCAGGACGACGGCACCTACACCCTGCCGGAGGGCAATCTCTTCACCGGCAAGGAGCCGGACGAGGGCGGCGGCAAGACCCGTGGCGAGATCTATGTGATGGGTGTGCGCAACCCGGCGAGGATTTCGGTCGACAAGTCGACCGACACGCTCTACGCGGGCTGGGTCGGCCCCGACGCGGGCGCCCCGAGCACCACCTGGGGCCCGGCCAAGTACGACACGTTCGCCGCGATCACCAAGGCGGGCAACCACGGCTGGCCGTACTGCATGGGCAACAAGCAGCCCTACCGGGACCGTAATCTGCCCGATCCGGGCAAGCCGCTCGGCTGGTACGACTGCGACCACCCCAAGAACGAGTCGCCCAACAACGACGGTCTGGTGAACCTGCCGCCGATCACCTCCAACACCATCTGGTACTCCCCGCAGGGCGGCGGCGTGGACTACCCGCGCGACGCGAAGGGCATCCCGAGCTACAAGGTGGAGGAGCAGAAGGAGCTCCTGCCCTGGCTCAGGGGCGGCGGCCAGGCCACGATGAACGGCCCGGTCTACCGGTACGACCCGGCGAGCACCAGCGCCGGCAAATGGCCCTCCTACTGGGACGGCAAGTGGTTCGTCGGCGACTTCTACGACGACACCCAGCCGCGGCACGCCGTGCTCACCGACCCGAAGACGGCCGGCAAGGGCGGACTGCCCACGCACGCCGAGTCCCTCAAGAAGATCATCCCGGTCGGCGCGGACGGCATCCGCAACCTGATGGACTGGAAGTTCGCCCCGGACGGTTCGCTGTACGTCCTGGACTACGGGCGCGGCTTCTTCACCTCCGACTCCAAGTCCGCGCTGTGGCGCGTGACGTACAAGGGCGGCGCACCGACCCCGGCCGTCAAGGACCTGGCCAGGAAGGCGGCAGTGCAGTGAGACACCGTTCGATCTTCTTCCGAAGGCGGTCGCGGCCCGCCCGGCTGTTACTCGCCCTGCTGGGGTCGTTCCTGATGGTGCTGGGACTGACCTCGACGGCGGCCTACGGGCGTACCGCGGCCCCGGTCGAGGCGGCGGCCGACCAGGTGCTCACCTGGACGGCGGGCAACCCCATCGACCACTATCTGTCCGCGCCGAAGACGGCGGTGGCCGGCAAGGCGACCATCGTCTTCGAGAACAGTGTGGGGACCGGGAACACCTCCGGTATGCCGCACACGCTGACCTTCAGCGTCTCGGACCCGGAGTTCAACAACGACGTACCCCTGAACCTGCTGGCCAACCCGGGCGACGACCGGGGCGGCAAGCAGACCGCGGAGGTCACGCTCACCCCCGGCCGGTACTTCTACCACTGCACCATGCCGGGGCACGAGGCGATGCAGGGCATCCTGACCGTGACCGACGGGGGCGGCACCGAGGACACCACCGCTCCCGAGACGTCGGCGAAGGTCGACGGCGACAAGAACGCCGACGGCGCGTACATCGGTCAGGCGACGGTCACCGTCGCGGCCACCGACGAGGGCTCGGGCATCGACACCGTCGAGTACGCCGTCGGGGCCGACGGTGCCTGGCAGCCGTACACCGCGCCCGTCGTCGTGAACGAGGTCGGCGCGCACGCCATCCGCTACCGCGCCACCGACAAGGCGGGCAACGCCGCCGCCGGGAAGACGGTGGAGTTCACCGTCGCCGCACCGCCGACGGACGACACGACGCCGCCGGAGACCTCGGCGACCGTCTCCGGTGAGAAGGACGTTCAGGGGCGGTTCCTGGGCATGGCGACGGTCACCGTGACCGCCTCCGACACCGGGTCCGGCGTCAACACCATCGAGTACGCGCTCGGAGCCGACGGTGCCTGGCAGTCGTACACCGGGCCGGTGATGGTCCACGAGGTGGGGGCCCAGAAGGTCCGCTACCGCGCCGCCGACAAGGCGGGCAACGCCGCCGCGGAGAAGGCGGTGGACTTCACCGTCGTCGAGCCGCCGACGCAGGACACGACGCCGCCGGAGACCTCCGCGAAGGTCGCGGGCGACAAGAACTCGGACGGCGCCTACCTGACCAGCGCGAAGGTGACGGTCACCGCGACCGACGCCGGCAGCGGGGTGGACAAGATCGAGTACTCCCTCGACGGCGGCCCCTACCTCGCCTACTCCGGCACGGTCATCGTCGACCGCGTCGGCTACCACACCGTCGCCCACCGGGCCACGGACAAGGCGGGCAACACCTCCGAGGCGAAGCGGGTGGCGTTCACCGTCGCGCAGAGCGGCGGCGTACCGGCGCCGAACTGCCCGGAGTTCGACGAGCGGCTCACCGTCATCGTGGGCACCGTCGACACCGGGGTCCCCAACCGCATCACCGGCAACCGCTGCACGATCAATGAGCTGATCGAGGACGAGAAGGACTGGTCGTCGCACGCGCTGTTCCTGAAGCACGTCGACAAGGTTCTCGACCAGCTGTTCACCGCCGGGGTGGTCGACGCCCGCGAGCAGAAGAAGATCTACAAGGCCGCCAAGCAGTCGGGGATCGGCAAGCCGGGCCAGGACGAGGGCTATCGCAAGCTCTTCGACGGCACGGCCGCGTCGCTCGCCAAGTGGCAGCAGGTCGGTGGCGGGCAGTTCGCGCTGAACGAGGCGGACGGTTCGATCACCAGCTCCACCACGGTGGACGGCATGGGCATGCTCTGGTTCCCGGGCCGGCAGTACGGGGACTTCTCGCTGAAGCTCCAGTGGCGGGACGACGCCCCCGGTACGGGCAACGCCAACGGCGGTGTGTTCGTGCGGTTCCCGAACGTCCACGACAATCCGGAGGAGTCGAGTCCGGAGTGGGTCGCCATCAAGTACGGCCATGAGATCCAGATCAACGACCGGCCGGACGGCGACATGTACAAGACCGGTTCGGTCTACGGATTCGACCGGGTGGGTCTCGGCGGCGCCGGGGTCACCCCCAAGGGCACCTGGAACGACTACGAGATCCGGGTGGTGGACCAGCACTACTCGATCTACCGCAACGGTGTTCTGCTCAATGAGTTCGACAACAACGGCGGTCAGCTCTTCGAGCCGCCGCGGGACGACGACCCGGGCACCGACGGCCGGCGGTACGCCTCCGGCTACATCGGGCTCCAGGTCCACAGCACCTCGGACGTGATCTCCTACCGGGACATCCGGATCCAGGAGCTGTAGTCACGACGTTCCGGGAGTGGTTCAGGTGGCCGCGGCCGCATGCTGAGGCATGTGGTCGCGGCCTCCCGGGTGCCGGTGGCGCCATACCCAGAAGACGGTGCAGGAGACCAGCGACCACGCCGCGAGCACCAGGAACGGGAAGATCCGCTGATGCCCCTGGTAGTAGACGGCGGTGTGCTGGGCGTTGACGGAGGCACCCGGGGGCAGCCAGCGCCCGATGTGTCCCAGCAGCGAGGGCAGCAGCGGCCAGGACACGGCTCCGCCGGAGGACGGGTTCCCCAGGAGCACCATCAGTCCCCAGGTCGGGAGCATGGCCCAGCGCCCCATCAGGGTGTTGAACATGGTGAAGACCATGCCCGAGGTGAACATCGTGAACGCCAGGATCAGCCAGGACTCGAGGAACGGCAGATCGACGGCGCCCAGCCACCAGTCCACCACCGCGGCGATGGAGAACGCGCCGAGCATCGAGTAGGCGATCGTGAACACGATCCGTTCCAGCGGGGTCAGCGCGCGGGCGTGCACGCTCAGCTGGATGGAGCCTACGAAGCCGACGATGACGGCGGCGAGCGAGATGTAGAAGAGCGCGAGTCCGCGCGGGTCGCCCTTCTGGAGCGGTTTGACGTCCGTGACGGAGACGGGGACGCCGAGCCTGTCCCCCACCTTCACCGCGGACTCGGTGAGCAGCTGGGCGACGGCGGCTCCGGAGGCGCCGGCCACATCGAGTGACACCCCCGCCCCGTGGAGCCGCACGATCGCGAAGACCTCCTGTTCCTCCAGTGCCTCGCGCGCCTGGACGCCGGTGTCGTACCGGTGGACGTGCAGAGAGGTGTCGAGCGCCTCGTCCATCGCGGTGACGAACGCCCTGCCGCGGGCCGTCTCCTGGAGGCTGACCACGGCGGTCGGGATCTGGTGCGGGGTCGGGTTGGCCATCGCGTACGTGTACGAGCCGGCGAAGAGCCCGGCGGCGGCCGCGAGGATGAGGAGCAGGACGGTCGCCGGGAAGTAGGGGGAATCCTTGTACGACACCCACTTCTGGCGTCGGCTCAGCGGCCGGCCGTGCGCTCCGTGCGGCGGGGTGGGCTCGGATCCGGGCGGAGCCGGGTCGGGGGCGGGGTCGCTCATACATCGCCGTCCTCGTCGTGCCGGGCGCGGCTCGGCTGGACCCGTTTCGGTTCGCCGGGCATCTTCGGGTACTCCGGCGGGTACGGCATGTCGCCCAGCCCGCGCTCCTTCTCGTCGCGGTCGGCGAGCTCCAGCAGCTGGTCGAGCCGGAAGGCGTGCTCGTCCATGTCCGCGTGCACATCGCCCGCTTCCGCGTACCGCGCCGGCATGGTCCGGATGTCGAAGTCGCGCGGTTCGGCGTCGTCGATCTCCTCCCAGCGCAGGGGTGCCGAGACCGGGGCGTGCGGGCGGGGGCGTACGGAGTAGGCGGAGGCGATCGTGCGGTCCCGGGCGGTCTGGTTGTAGTCGACGAAGATCCGCTCGCCGCGTTCCTCCTTCCACCAGGCGGTGGTCACCCGGTCCGGCATCCGGCGTTCCAGTTCGCGGCCCGCCGCGATGGTCGCCCGCCGGACCTCGGTGAACGTCCAGTGGGCCTCGATCGGGACGAAGACATGGATGCCGCGGCCGCCGGAGGTCTTGGGCCAGCCGCGCAGGCCGTGGTCGTCCAGTACGGAGCGCAGCTCGTGGGCGGCCCGTACCGCGTCGGCGTAGTCGGTGCCGGGCTGGGGGTCGAGGTCGATGCGCAGCTCGTCGGGATGGTCGGTGTCACCGCCCCGGACGGGCCACGGGTGGAAGGTGAGCGTGCCGAGGTTGGCGGCCCAGATGACGGCGGCCGGCTCGGTGGGGCAGATCTCGTCGGCGAGGCGGCCGCTGGGGAAGGCGATCCGGGCCGTGGGGATCCATTCGGGCAGGTTCTTCGGGGCCCGCTTCTGGTAGAAGAACTCGCCCTCGACCCCGTCCACGAAGCGCTGGAGGGTGGTGGGCCGGTCGCGCAGGGCGCGGGTGATGCCGGGGCCCACGGCCAGGAAGTACTCGGCCACGTCCCTCTTGGTGTAGCCCTTCTCCGGGAAGTAGACCTTGTCCGGGCTGGACAGGCGGACGGCCCGTCCGCCCGCGTCCAGCTCCACCGCTTTGCCCGCTGCTGCCATGTCGGCCACGGTAGGCCGGGCGCACATATGCCGCATATCGGGAGACTCCGGTCGCCGGACGGTCCACAATCGGGGCATGGATCTGCCGGTGATGCCGCCCGTGAAGCCGATGCTCGCCAAGTCCGTGTCCCGGATCCCGCCGGGCATGCAGTACGAGGCCAAGTGGGACGGCTTCCGGGCGATCGTGCACCGGGACGGCGACGAGGTGGTGATCGGCAGCCGTACCGGGAAGCCGCTCACCCGCTACTTCCCCGAGCTGGTCACCGCGGTCCGGGACAACCTCCCGGCGCGCTGTGTGATCGACGGCGAGATCGTGATCGCGTACGAGGGGCGGCTCGACTTCGACCGGCTCAGCGAGCGCATCCACCCCGCCGACTCCCGGGTGCGGCTGCTCGCCGAGCAGACCCCGGCCAGTCTGGTCGCCTTCGACGTCCTCGCGGTGGGCGACGACTCACTCCTGGGCACACGGCAGTCGGAACGGCGGGCGGTCCTGGAGGCCGCGCTGTCCGGCGCCTCGGCACCGGTTCACCTCGCTCCGGCGAGCACCGACCCGGCCGTCGCCCAGGAGTGGTTCGAGCGGTACGAGGGTGCCGGTCTCGACGGGGTCGTCGCGAAACCGCTCGATCTGCCCTACCGGCCGGACACCCGCGTGATGTACAAGATCAAGCATGAGCGGACCGCCGACTGCGTGGTGGCGGGCTACCGCCACCACAAGAGCGGCCCGGTCGTCGGCTCGCTGCTGCTCGGTCTGTACGACGGGGCGGGCGTCCTCCAGCACGTGGGGGTCTGCGCGGCGTTCCCGATGAAGCGCCGCGCGGAGCTCGTCACCGAACTGGAGCCGCTGCTCACGGACTTCCCCGGCCACCCCTGGGGCGCCTGGGAGGACGCCGAGGCGCACGAGCGCGCCCGGCTGCCCGGCACCCCGAGCCGGTGGTCCGGCAAGAAGGACCTGTCGTGGGTGCCGGTGCGTCCGGAGCGGGTCTGCGAGGTGGCGTACGACCACATGGAGGGTGACCGGTTCCGGCACACGGCCCAGTTCCGCCGGTGGCGGCCGGACCGCACCCCCGACAGCTGCACCTACGCGCAGCTGGAAGAGGTGGTGCGGTACGACCTGGCCGAGGTGCTGTCGGCGGGCAGCTGAACGAGCGCGATCAGCCGGAGGGACGGGTCGGCTGAACGGACTCGATCGGCCGGAGGGACGGGTCGGCTGAACGGACTCGATCGGCCGGAGGGACGGAACGGCTGAACGGACGGCCGGGATCAGTTGGCGGACGGCGGCACGGTGGGCGTGGTGCAGGGCTCTGGGGTCGTGGTGGGATCGGGTGCCGGTGACTCCGTGGCCCCCGCGGTGTCGCCAGGGTCCGGCGACGGGGAGTCCGTCGCGCAGCCCGGATCGGGCTTCGTGGTGCTCGGTTCGGGGTCCGGGCTGGTCGTCGGGTCGGGGCTGGTGCCGGGATCGGGGGTGGCGGATCCACTGTCGGTCGGATCGGGCGAGGAGCCCGGGTCGGTGGAACCGCCGGGGTCCGGGGAACCCGAGGCGCCGGGCGAGGGTTCCGTGCCGGGGTCCGGGGAACCCGGTGAGGTCGGGGCCTTGGTGTGGCCGGGCTGCGGGCCGACCTCGATGCCGCCGCCGGAGCCGCCCACGGGGTGCTTGGGCTCGTTCGGGCTTCCGGCGCCGGGGCTGTCCGGCACCGGCCCCGTGCCGTCGGTGACCGGGTGGGTGCCCTTGCGGTAGAACTCCAGCCAGGACAGCACGGTGCGCAGATAGGTGTCCGAGTGGTTGTAGCTCAGGATCGCCCGGTCGAGGTCGGCCCGTACCCTCAGATCGCGCGGTCCGGCGCAGAGATAGGCACCGGCGGCCAGGGCCGCGTCGTAGACGTTGCTCGGGTCGCTGCGCCCGTCGCCGTTGCCGTCCCTCCCCCAGTGCGCCCAGGTCGAGGGGATGAACTGCATCGGGCCGACCGCCCGGTCGAAGGTCTTGTCCCCGTCGTACGCCCCGCCGTCGGTGTCCGGGATGTTGGCGAATCCCGCGCCGTTGAGCACCGGTCCGAGGATCGGGGAGAGCGTCGTGCCGTGGGCGTCGACCCTGCCCCCGGCCGCGTGTCCGGACTCGACCTTGCCGATGGCCGCCAGTAACTGCCACGGCAGCCCGCAGCCCGGGTCGCTGCGTCCCAGTGCACCCTCTGCCTTGCGGTAGGCGGCGAGCACGGTGGCCGGGATCCCCGCCTCGGCCCACGACGCGGCGACGACCGGGCTCTGCTTGACGCCCGGCTTCGGGGGCTCGGGGCTTTTCAGCGGCGGCAGTTCGGTGTGGTACGAGTCGTCGTTGGGTGCCTGCGACCACGTGACCTCGTCGGTCTCCTGGTGCTGTTCACGCGTCTCCTGCTGCGCGACGAGCCCCGGTGCCTGGGAGGCGGTGAGCGCTGCCATCGCGGCGACGGCGGCTGCGGTGCCGCCGAGTCCGCGGCGCATGGTGCCGTTGAACCTCACGCGTGCTCTCCTCTCCCCCGGGTCACCGGGAGAACGTGTCGATGGCCGATATCCGCCAGGTGCCGCCCCGGCGAACCGCGTCCACGGCGAACATCGCCGCGGCGTAGGTCGTTTCCTGCGACTTACCGGTACGGGTGTTGCTCTGGTCGGCGAAGATCAGCAGCCGGGCCCGGTCGCCGTCGAGCAGTTGCACACCGCTCTCGGTGACGGTCGTGGTGAGGACGAGCTTCTGCTTGGGCGCCAGCGCCCGTACCTCGGCGAGCATGTCCTTGTGCTGCTGGACCGCCTTGCCCACCAGATAGGTCTTCACCGCGGTGTCGGCCTTGGCCGGCGAAGCGTAGTCGTACGAGAACACCGCGCCCACCGCCTCGGTGATCTGCCCCTTCACCTCGCTGGTGCGGCTGATGTCGGTGAGGGCGGTGTTCTGCCGGCCGGGTTCGTCGCGCAGGCTGCCCGCCGAGGTGAACGCCCATGCGGCGAAGGAACCGAGGAGCACGGTCAGGACACACAGGAGGGCGGGCAGCGAGAGCCGGAGACGGAGTGGCTGCCCGGACCGTGATGCCTCCTTGTCCGGCTCCGGCTTCCCCTCCGGTTCGGCCTCGGCGCCGGGGTCGGGGCCGGGGCCGCCGGCTGCGGTGAGACTTCCCTCCCCGGCCTCGCCGGGCTCGCTCTCCGGCTCCACGGGCCTGGGCGCGGTGGTGGTCGTGGCGGTGCGTTCTGTTGCGGCGACGGTGGCCAGGCGGCGCTGCCGGTTGACGAGATGACGGGTCGTCGACATGTCCGGGGGTCCTCTCGGTGCGGGGTGGGAGTCGGTGGCGTCAGCCGGCCGTGTTGCCGACGGGCGCCTGGCCCAGGGCGCTGAGCTTCCACCCCTCGGAGGTGCGGGTGAGCTGCCCGAGCATCCGGCTCTCCTTCACCGCGGGCTTGCCCTTCGGTGCGGTCACGGTCACCCGCAGCGCCACCATGACCCCGGCCCTGCCCGCCCGGTCGTCGAGCTCGGTGACCGCGCCGGACAGCACCTTGGCCGTACTGACCGTCTGCGCCTCCCGGATCTGCTTCACGAACGCATCGCGTCCGTCGACGAGTTGCTGGTGCAGGTCGCCGGTGGTGGAGTCCTCCCAGCTGTCCAGTCCCTTGGCCAGTTCCTGGTGGTCGAGCGTGTTCATGTTCTGCACGGCCTGCTCGCCCGCGGCGAGCGCGTCGTCGCGGGTCTGCGCATACGCCGCCGAGTCGTCGTGCGATGCCTGGTACCGGGACACTCCGCCCCAGCCCGCCGCACCGGCCGCCGCCACCGTCAGCACGATCGCTGCCGCCACCAGCGGATTCCTCGTCATCCGTACCCGTGCCATTGCTGCCTCTCCCTGCCGGCCCTGTGCTGTGTCGTGCGGTGCTGTCGTGCGGTGCTGTGTTCCGCTGCTGCCGTACCTCCGTACTGCGCTATCTGGAGGTGATCTCGACGATCGTCCAGCGTCCGTCCCGCAGTTGGGCGGTGACGGAGAGCTGCGCCGCCGCCGTGCTGGCGGCCTTGCCCTGGCGCTCGTAGACCTGGTCGAGGAAGACGAGCAGATGGGCACTGTCGTGGGTCAGCCGGGTCACTCCGGCGCGTACGACATGGGTGGTCAGGGTGAGCTTCTGGTCGGCGGCCTGCTTCTCGACCTGGCCGAACAGCGCCGCGTACTGCTGGAGCGCCTTGCCCGCCAGGAGTTGCTTCGCGGACTCCTTGGTGACGGCGGTGGCCGAGGGGCTGTAGGAGAAGACCTTGCCGAGCGCGTTGGTGACATCCCCCGCCACCCGGGTGGTCGCCTCGCTGTCGGTGAGCGCCGCGTTGGAGGTGGCGGGGGTGTCACGCAGCTGACGGCCCATGACGAAGAGTCCGCCGCCTGCCGCGAGCAGCGCCACGATCAGTACCCCTGCCACGAAGCGCAGCCTGCGGGGGCCCGCGCCCGATGCGGGCTCGTCCGTAGCGGTCTCACTCTCCGCGGCCCCCCTCTTCCCGGGCTCGCTCCTCCCGGCTTCACTCCTCGCGGGCTCGTCCGTTGCGGGCTCGTCCATGCCGTCCGGGCGTTCCTCGTCCGCGGTCGCCCCGAGCTCCCCGACGTCCTCCACATCCGTCCCCGTGGTCACGACCGTCGCCCCTCCCTGCCGCTTCATGTGCCACTCCCGACCGGTATCGCCGTCAGCGCCTTGACCTTCCAGCCGTCCGCGGTCCGGGCGAGGGTGGCCTCGAAACGCTTGCGTTCGGTGCCGCCCTTTCCGGTGCGCGGGGTGACCTGGACATCGACGGTCGCGATCATCTGTGCCGTACCGGTCCGCTCGTCGAGCGCGGTGAGCGCGGCATCAGTGACCTTCCCGCGCGCCGTGGACCCGGACTTCGTCAGCTCGCTCGCGTCCTTGGTCCGGGTGCGCTTCAGCTGTTCGTGCAGGGGGCCGGTCGAGGAGTCGAGCCAGTCGCCGAGACCGGCGTCCACGCTCTTGGCGTCCTTGCCGACCAGGGTGTTGAGCCGGGCGAGGTGCTGTCTCCCGTCAGCCAGCGCGGTGTCCCGGCTCTTGGCGTACGCCAGGTCGTCGTCGCCGCGCGCCTGGGCGTACGACCAGCCGCCGAGTGCGCAGATCAGTACGGCGGCGAGCAGTGCGGCCCAGCCCATCGATGTCCTCGTACGCGATGTCATGAGCCGCCTTCCTGGCCGAGACCCAGCAGGCCGGCCATGCCGTCGGTTGCCGGGGCCGCGTCGGGGGTGACACCGAGCGCCCCGGGAAGCCGGTCCGTTGTCCTCTCGTCGCCGAGGAGCATCGAGCCGGGTTTGGCCGGCGGGGGCAGGGCCCCGCCCTTCGGCGCGTTCGCACTGCCCCGGACGTTGATGCCCGTCCCGGGCGACGAGGCGCAGCGGGCCTTGGTGTTGAGCTTGGGGCCGGCCGTGAGATCGAGCCCGTTGCGGTACGTCGTGCCGCCGTAGCCCGAGGTGCAGGGCAGCGGCTCGAAGAAGGTGACGGACATGCCGAACCTGGCACCGTTCTCGTCGACGGCGCTGGAGCCCGCGGCCACGACGGCCGGGACCTTCACCAGCAGTTCCTCCAGTCCGCGCTGCCGGGTGACGGCGACGTCCGAGGTGGTGAGGAGGTTGGCGACGACGACACCGAAGCTCGGGTCGAGGTCCCGCAGCAGTCCGCTGATCTGGCCGGTGGCGTCGGGGGCGACCGCGATCAGTTTGCGCAGATCGGTGTCGGAGCCCTTGAGTTCCGCTGCCAGTTCCTTGGCGCCGGAGGCGAAGCCCTTGAGCGCGTCGCCCTGTTCCGCCTGGGTGCGCAGCACGGTCTCGCCGTCGATCATCAGCCGGGTGTTGACGGGCAGTGCGTCGTCGGCCGCCTGGACGAAGTCGCTGCCGGTGTCCAGCAGTACCTGGAGGTCGTCGCCGCGTCCCTCGAAGGCGGTGCCGAATTCGTCGACGACCGTGCGCAGGGACTCCAGGTCGACGGAGCCGGCGAGGTCGTCGACGCTGGTGAGTACGTCGGTGACGGGGGCGGGGATCGTGGTGTCGGCCTGGTCGATGACGGAGCCGTTAGCCAGGTACGGGCCCTCGGTGCGGGTCGGCCGCAGATCGATGTACTGCTCGCCGACCGACGAGAGGTTGGCGACGACGGCCTTCAGGGCGTCCGGTATGGGCGGGGAGTCCTTCTCGATGCGGAGTTCGGCCTCCACCCCGTCGTCGGTGAGCTCGATCGGCCCGACCCGGCCCACGGACACGCCCCGGTACGTGACGTTGGAGTGGGTGAACAGGCCGCCCGTCTGCGGGAGCTGGACCTTGACGGTGTAGTAGCTGCGCATGCCGATGTAGTGGCCGAGGTCGGCGTAGCGCACCCCGAGGTAGCCGAGGACGAGCACCGCGATGATCAGGAAGGCGATGTTCTTGAGCCGGATGGCCAGGGTGATCATCAGTTGCTCCCCTTCGTGGCCGGCCCCGTGACCGAGGGAAGCGGCAGCGGCAGTGCCGCGCCGGACTTCTGGGCGGTGCTGCCCTGGACGACCGGGGGTGTGGTGCCGCCGGCCGGGTCGAGCGGCGGGATGATCTGGGTGCCGGGCATGGCCGTCACATCCAGGTAGACGTTGAGGTAGTCGCCCTTCACGCCGCGCAGCACCTCGTCGGTGAACGGGTAGGTCAGCAGCACCTGGAGGGAGTCGGGCAGGTCCTGGCCGGAGTCGGCGAGGGCCTTGAGGGTGGGGGCGAGGGCCTTGAGGTCGGCGACCGTGTCGGCCTTGCTCTTGTTCACCGTGTCGACGGCGACGGTGGAGAGCGTGTCGAGCGAGCGCAGCATGGTCATGAGCGCGCCGCGCTGCTTCTCCAGGACCTTCATACCGGGGCTGAGCTTGGTGAGGACCGTGCCGACGTCCTGTTCACGGGTGGCGAGGGTGGCGGACAGCCGGTTGACGCTGTCGAGGGCGTCGGTGATGTCCCCCCTGTGGTCGTCCAGGTCGGTGACGAGGGTGTTGACCCGGCTGAGCATGGAGCGGATCTGGGGTTCCTGTCCGGCCAGTGCCTTGTTGAGCTCGGCGTTGATGGTCTTGAGCTGGTTGATGCCACCGCCGTTGAGGAGCATCGACAGTGCGCCGAACACCTCCTCGACCTCCGGGTTGCGGTTGGTGCGGGTGAGCGGGATGCGGTCCCCGTCGGCGAGGGCGCCCTTGGCGGTGCCGGAAGCGGGGGGCGAGAGCTGGATGTACTTCTCGCCGAGCAGGCTGGACTGTTCCAGGTGTGCGTACGCGTTCGCGGGGAGTCTGATCTTCCCGTTGACCCGCATGGTGACCTTGGCGTTCCAACTGCCCGAGGCCAGCGCGATCTTGGTGACGCGGCCGACGGCCACGTCGTTGACCTTCACCGAGGACTGCGGGGCGAGGCTGAGCACGTCCCCGAACTCGGCGGTGATCTCGTACGGGTGGTCGCCGAGGTCCGCGCCGCCGGGCAGCGGCACCTGGTCGATGCCGGTGAACGTCGGCAGGTCGACCGTGGTGACGACCAGGGCCAGGCCGATGCCCACCGCGAGCACGGCGGCGACGCCGGTCGCGCGGGCGCCGGGTCGGCGCAGGACGCGGCTCATCGCTTCGCCCCCTTCTTCTGCGTGGTGGTCTTCTCGGGGGTGCCGTAGACGGTGCCCACGGCGGGCAGCGGCAGCGCGGGCAGCGCCTTCTGGCGGTCGGTGTCCACGGGTGAGAGTCCGGTCAGGCCGGCGGACTCGTCCATGAGCGGTCCGCCCATGGAGAGTTCGTTGAGGTTGGTGCGGCCGTTGATGGTGCGGTTCAGCGGGTCGTAGGCCTTGATCACGTTGTCCGCGGCGAGCGGCAGCGTGTCCATCGACTCGGCGAGCGAGGCCCGCTGGTCGACCAGGGTCTGGGTGATCGGCACCAGGGCGTCCACGTTCGCCTTCAGGACGCCGCGGTTCTCCTTGATGAAGGTCTTGACCTGGCCGAGGGCGGTGCCCAGTTCCTTCAGGGCTGCGCTGAGGTTCGACTTGTCGTCGGCGAGGAATCCGGTGACCGAGTTGAGCTGCTGTTCGGCCGCGCGGACGTTGCCGTCGTTGTCCTTCAGCATGGTGGTGAAGGTCTGCAGGTAGGACAGGGTGTCGAAGAGGTTCCCGCTGCTCTTGTCGAGGGTCTTCGTCGCCTTGCCGAACTGCTCGATGGAGTCCCCGATCGCCTTTCCGTTGCCGTCGAGGTTCTTCGCGCCGGTGTCCAGGAGCTTGGCCAGCGCGCCGTCGGCGTTGGCGCCGTCGGGGCCGAGCGCGGTGGAGAGCTCCGTGATGGAGGCGTACAGCTGATCGACCTCGACCGGGGTCGCGTTGTGCGACGCGGGCAGTTGGGCTTCGTCCGCGAGCACCGGTCCCCCGTTGTACGCGGGGGCGAGCTGGACGTAGCGGTCGGCGACCAGGCTGGGGGCGACGACGACGGCATGCGCGTCCTTGGGCACCTTGACGCCCTTGTCGACGCGGAGCCTGACCTCGACCTCCTTGCCCTTCGGCCGCACCGACTCGACCGTGCCGACCTTCACTCCGAGTATCCGCAGGTCCGATCCGGCGTACACCCCGGTGGCCTGGTCGAAGTAGGCGGTGACGGTCGTCTTCCCCTCGTCGTCCATGGCCATCACACCGGAGGTGGCCGCGACGGCCACGACGACGAGCCCGGCGCCGATGCCGACGATGCGCGTGAGTCTCATGTCAGCGGCCGCCTTGCTGCTTGGGTGGCATGCATCCGGTCGCCGGGGGCGTGCCGGCGGGGAGGTAGTCCCTCGGGACGACCCCGCAGACGTAGTTGTCGAGCCAGCGGCCGTTGCCGATCGTGTTGCCGACGAGCCGGTTGTAGGAGCCGGCCAGTGACAGCACCTTGTCGAGGCTCTTGCGGTTCTTCACCAGGACGGCGGTGACCCGGCCGAGCGATTCCAGGGTGGGCTTCAGCTGCTTGTCGTTGTCCGCGACCAGGCCGGTGAGCTGGGTGCCGAGGTCCCGGGTGCCGGTGAGCAGCAGATGGATGGAGTCGCGGCGGGCCTGGATCTCGCCGAGGAGCAGGTTGCCGTCCTCCAGCAGGGTCTCGAAGCTGCTCTTCTTGTGGGCGAGGGTCTTGGTGAGCTGCTTGCTGCCCTTGAGGAGCGTGGCCAGTTGGGCGTCCCGTTGGGAGACGGTCCTGGAGAGTGCGGAGAGTCCGTCGGCGGCGCTCTTCACGTCGGGCGGCGAGTCCTTGAAGGTGGCGGAGATCGTCTCGAAGCTCTTGGCGAGCTGCTTGGTGTCGATCTCGCCGATGGTCTCGCCGAGTCCGTTGAACGCCTGGGTGACGTCGTACGGGGAGGTGGTGCGGCTCGCGGTGATGCGCCGGTCCGGGTCCTGGGGCCCGGTGCCGAGCGGGTCGACGGCGAGGTACTTGTCGCCCAGGAGTGTCTTGATGGCGATGCCCACGGTGGAGGAGTCGCCGATCCAGGCGTCCTTGACCCGGAAGCTGACCTTCACCTGGGCGCCGTCGAGCGAGACTCCGGTGACCTCGCCGACCTTGACGCCGGCGATCCTTACCTCGTCGCCGTCGTCGAGTCCGGCCGACTCGGTGAAGTCGGCGGTGTAGGTGGTGCCGCCGCCGATGAAGGGCAGCGAGTCGGCGCGGTAGGCGCCGAGGCCGAGGAGGGCCAGGACGAGGAGTCCGGCGATGCCGATGGCGACGGGGTTGCGTTCCCGCAGGGGTTTGATTCTCATGCCAGGCACCTCGGCTGGGTGATCGCGATGCCGGTGGGCGGCGTGCTGCCGTCCTCGGTGCTCACACCGCTGACCTTGGCCTCGCAGAGGTAGAGGTTGAGCCAGGAGCCGTACGAGGCGAGGCGGCCGATCGCTTCCATCTTGGCGGGGGTCTTCTTCAGGAAGTTCTCGATCTGCGGGGTGCCCTTGCCCAACTGGTCCGAGAGGCGCCCGAGTTGCTTGATGTCGTCCTTGAGGGGCTTGCGGCCGTCCTGGAGCAGATCGGCGGTGACGGTGGTGAGCGCGCCCATCGCGGTGACCGCCTGTCCGAGCGGTTTGCGGTCGCCGGAGAAGCCCGTGACGAGCTTCTGGAGCGTGTCGACGAGGTCGTTGAAGCCGGCCTCCCGGTCGTTCACGGTCTTGAGGACCGTGTTGAGGTTCTTGATCACCTCACCGATCACCTTGTCCTTGGCCGCGACCGTGGTGGTCAGTGAGCCGACGTGCTGGAGGATGCTGTCGACGGTGCCGCCCTCGCCCTGGAGCACCTGGACGATGGAGCCGGCGAGCTGGTTGACGTCGGGCGGTGACAGCCCTTCGAAGAGCGGCTGGAAGCCGTTGAAGAGCTGGGTCAGGTCGAGCGCCGGTGTGGTGCGCGAGAGCGGTATGGTCGCTCCGGCGTCGAAGCTCCTGCCGACCGGTCCGGTGCCCTGGTCGAGATCGATGTAGCGCTGGCCGACCATGTTGAGGTACTTGATCGAGGCGGTCACCGAGGCGGGGAGGCTGCGTCCCTTGCGGACGGCGAAGCCGACCTCGGCGAGACGCTTGTCGGCCACCTTGATGGACTCGACCTGGCCGACCTTGACGCCGGCGATCCGTACGCTGTCGCCGACGATCAGCCCGGTGGCGTCGGTGAACCTCGCCTTGTAGGTGGTGGTGTCACCCACCCCGGTGTTGGCGATGGACAGCCCCAGGACGGTGGTGGCCAGGACGGTCACCAGGATGAAGACGATCGATTTCGCGAGCGGTCCCGCGAGGGAGCGGCGCTTCACTTGAGCTTCACCTCCGCACCGCGGAAGGCCGGACCGATGAGCACGCTGCTCCAGTCGGGCAGGGTCTGCGGCTGGACTTTCAGTGAGGGAGCGACCAGCTCGTTGACGAGCCGGCTCTCCTGCGGGGAGTTGGGCATGCCGAGGGAGGTGTCCGTGGCCTCGGGACCGGTGCCGGCCTGCTGGTCGGCTTCCGCCTCGTCGCCGAGCGGCGGCAACGCGGAAACGCGTCCGGCGGCCGTCGGCGCGTCCGTACCGACGTAGGGCACGGAGTAGCAGTGCGGTCCGCCGGTCGCGTCGTAGACCGGGGTGTCCTTGCCGGGCACGTACTTGCCCTTGGACTTCACCGACTTGACGGTGACGTGGAGACCCGGCTGTCCGGTGCCCTTGCCGAGCGCCTTGTCCATCGCCCGGACGAATCCGGTCACCGTCCGCAGCGTGCAGGGGAATTCGTCGGAGTACTTCGCGAGGAGTTCCAGCGTCGGCCTGCCCGTGGCGGAGAGCCGGATCAGGTTGTCCTTGTTCTCCTGGAGGAACGTCGTGAGGTCCTGCGCGGAAGCGGTCGTGGAGCCGTAGAGGTCGGCGAGTTCCGCCTGCTGGTCGGCGAGGGTGCCGCTGGTGGTGGTGAAGTCGGTGAGCGCGTCCAGGACGTCCGGTGCGGCGTCCCCGTACACCCTGCTCACCTTGACGAGTTCCTTGATGTCGGCGTTGAGCGTGGGGAGTTGGGGGTTGAACTTCTGGAGGTGCGCGTCGAGCCTGACGAGGGTGTCGCCGAGCTTCTCGCCGCGCCCCTGGAGTGCCTGGGAGACCGCGTTGAGGGTGGCGGAGAGCTTCTCCGGCTGCACGGCGGTCAGCAGTGGCAGGACGTTGTCGAGGACCTCTTCCAGCTCGATGGCGTTGCTGGAGCGGTCCTGCGGGATGACGGCTCCGGCCCGCAGCGTCCGCGCGGAGGGCACCGCGGGCGGTACGAGTGCCACGAACCGTTCGCCGAACAGGGTGGTGGGCAGCATCTGGGCGGTGACGTCGGCCGGGATGCGGTCGAGCTGGCCGGGCTTGATCGCGAGGGTGAGGCGGGCTCCCTCGCCGTCGGCCGCGATGCCGCGGACCTGCCCGATGACGACTCCGCGCAGCTTCACGTCGGCGTTGTCGTGCATCTCGTTGCCGACGCTTCCGGTCCGTACCGTCACGGTCGCGTCGTCGGTGAAGTCCTTGTTGTACACGGCTACCGACACCCAGATGAGTACGGCGGGCACGAGCAGGAGGGCCACTCCGGCGAGTCTGCGGCGGGTGGTCGTGGTCCGGGTATTCATCAGCCGGCCACCTTCACCGTCGTCGTGGCGCCCCAGATGGCGAGCGAGAGGAAGAAGTCGGTGACGCTGATCAGCACGATCGCGTTGCGCACCGACCGGCCGACCGCCACCCCCACGCCGGCGGGTCCGCCGGTGGCGTGGAAGCCGTAGTAGCAGTGCGCGAGGATCACCATCACGCTGAAGATCAGCACTTTGAGCACCGACAGCAGCACGTCCTGCGGGGACAGGAAGAGGTTGAAGTAGTGGTCGTAGGTGCCGGCCGACTGCCCGTTGAACAGGACGGTGACGTAACGGGAGGAGACGTACGAGGAGAGCAGCCCGATCGCGTAGAGCGGGATGATGGCGACGACCCCGGCGATGATGCGGGTGGTGACGAGGTAGGGCATGGACCGCACGCCCATCGCCTCGAGGCCGTCGATCTCCTCGTTGATCCGCATGGCGCCGAGCTGGGCGGTGAAGCCCGCTCCCACGGTCGCGGAGAGCGCGAGTCCGGCGACGAGCGGGGCGATCTCCCGGGTGTTGAAGTAGGCGGAGATGAACCCGGTGAAGGCGGCGGTGCCGATCTGGTTGAGCGCCGCGTACCCCTGGAGGCCGACGACCGTGCCGGTGGCCAGCGTCATCGCGATCATGACGCCGATGGTGCCGCCGACGACACCGAGGCCGCCGCTGCCGAAGGCGACTTCGGCGAGGAGCCGCTGCACTTCCCTGAGATAGCGGCGCAGGGTCCTGGGGATCCAGAACAATGCCCGTACGTAGAAGGTGAGTTGGTCACCGGATCGGTCGAGCCAGCTGAGCATCGACATCGGTCAGCTCCCCTTCGCGGGGACGATCTGGAGGTAGATCGCCGTGAGGATCATGTTCACGAAGAACAGCAGCATGAAGGTGATGACGACGGACTGGTTGACCGCGTCCCCGACGCCCTTCGGTCCGCCGCGCGGGTTGAGGCCGCGGTAGGCGGCGACGATGCCCGCGATGAAGCCGAAGATCAGGGCCTTGATCTCGCTGATGTACAGGTCGGGCAGCTGGGCCAGCGCGGAGAAGCTGGACAGATAGGCGCCGGGGGTGCCGTGCTGGAGGATCACGTTGAAGAAGTAGCCGCCGAGGGTGCCGACGACGGAGACCAGTCCGTTCAGCAGGACGGCTACCAGCATGGTGGCCAGCACCCGCGGGACGACGAGGCGCTGGACGGGCGAGACGCCCATGACCTCCATCGCGTCGAGTTCCTCACGGATCTTGCGCGATCCGAGGTCGGCACAGATGGCCGAGCCGGCGGCCCCGGAGACCAGCAGCGCCACGATGATCGGGCTGGCCTGCTGGATGACGGCGAGGACGCTGGCGCCGCCGGTGAACGACTGGGCGCCGAGCTGCTGGGTGAGGGAGCCGACCTGGAGGGCGATGACCGCGCCGAACGGGATGGAGACGAGGGCGGCGGGCAGGATGGTGACGCTGGCGACGAACCAGAACTGTTCGATGAACTCCCGTACCTGGAAGGGCCGACGGAAGGTCTCGCGGCACACGGTCCCGGCGAGGGTGAAGAGCCTTCCCGTCTCGCGCAGCGGGGCGAGCAGCCGGGTCGGGCGTCTCTGTTCGGGCGCCTTCTCGGGCGCCTTCTCCGGCACCCGGTCCATCGGCGGATCGGGGGGCCGCACCGGCATGGGGGCGGTCACGGGCGTCCACCGCCGGCGGCCGGGCTGTAGCTGTTCAGGATGGCCGTACGGGCGGCCTCCGGCAGCTGCCCCATCATCGACATGACCCGCTCCCGGCGGCGCAGCGCGCCCTGGCGTACGGGCAGGCCCGGCGAGGGCTCCAGCTGCGGTACGACGGTGCGCACGGCGTTGGCGGAACTGATGCCCTGCCCGTAGCCGTTGACCTCCTCGGCGGCGAGTGTGGCGGCGTCCTTCTCCTCGGACATGCCGATGGGTCCTTCGCGGCGGCCGGAGAGGAACTGGGAGACGACAGGCAGATCACTGGTCAGCAGCACCTCGCGCGGCCCGAAGGTGACGAGGTTGCGGCAGAAGAGCATGCCCATGTTGTCCGGGACGGTGGCCGCGATGTCGAGGTTGTGGGTGACGATCAGCATCGTCGCGTCGATCTGCGCGTTGAGATCGATGAGCAGCTGGGAGATGTAGGCGGTGCGGACCGGGTCGAGTCCGGAGTCCGGCTCGTCGCAGAGAATGATCTGCGGGTCCAGGACGAGCGCGCGGGCCAGGCCGGCCCGTTTGCGCATACCGCCGGATATCTCGCCGGGCAGTTTGTCCTCGTCACCGAGAAGGCCGACGATATCGATCCGCTCCATGACGATCCGGCGGATTTCCGATTCCTTCTTGCGGGTGTGTTCACGCAAGGGAAAAGCGATGTTGTCGAAGAGGGACATCGATCCGAAGAGCGCACCGTCCTGGAACATGAGACCGAAGAGCTTCCGGGTCTCCATGATCTTTCGCTCGGAGCTGTTCACCATGTCGACGCCGTTGATGAGCACGCGCCCCTGCTCCGGCTTGAGCAGACCGATGAGGGATTTCAGGAAGACGGTCTTTCCGGTGCCGGAAGGACCGAGCATCACGCTCACTTCGCCGGCGGGCAGGGTGAGGCTGACGTCCTGCCAGATGTTCTGCTTACCGAAGGATTTCGTAAGGCCTTCAACCACTACTTCGATTCCCATCGGCCCTCCCTCGACGTGTCGGTGAACGAAGTCATCTGTCAGCGCTCCGGCTCTGAGAAATCCAATGGCGGCTCGTCACACATGCACCAGGAGGCGCACGTTATGTCCGCCGAAACCGCCAGGACAAGCCGTTGAACAGCGGAAATCGACGAACCAGGTGCTCGGCGTGGATCACTTGTCACCGAGTGACAAAGCCGCTCCCGGGCTTTGTCGGAATCTGCGCAAGATCTCCGGCGTGCGAGCCGGGGTCCCCCCGCTCCATGGGGGCCGGAGCCGAAGGGCCCCGACAGCGGGAGCGCCACCCCTGGACAGGGGCTTCGGGGCTGCGGCATTCCCGGTGCGGAATCCAGTCCAAGGGGGGCGCGACCTGGACTCCACGTGCGTCGCACGAGCAGTTACGGACGCGTTTCCATGCTGCTCACCCGGGACGCTACGGCTCGGTAACCTGCCTCCGCAATAGCGTTTCCTGAACTTTTTTATCAGCAATCGACAGCCGAGCTCAATTTGTAGAGAAGTGAGCAGGAGGACAGCGGCGGCTATCGAAAAGTGAGCCCTTGCGGCATGTTCCTCGGCCTGCGCGCTACTCACTTACGCGTACATCCGCCCCGCCCGGAGAAGAAGATCCGGGCGGGGCGGAGGAATGAGCACACTTCACTGAACGGACACGGGTGTCACCGCTGGACCTACTGGGCCACACCCAGGTGCCAGTTGTCCGACAGCGCCTGGCCGGCGTGGGGCGCGGAACTGCCCGGAGTCGCCAGGCCCGCCGTGTAGGTGGCGGTGTCGTTCAGCACCAGGTGGTTCTTCCCGGCCGCCGACGGCAGCGACGTCTTCAGGTTGACCGCCCAGTTCAGCTCGCCGAGCGTCAGGGGACCGCAGCCGCTCACCCCGGGGACGGCGAAGGCGCTGTCCCCCTGGGAGTTACCGGTCAGCGCGACCCGGTTCAGCGCACCCCGGGTGTTCGCGGCGCCGTTGGCGTCGAAGCGCTGGTTGCCGAACGCCGGCACCGTGACGTTCTGCGGACGCAGCACGACCGGGTTGGAGGTGGTGCCGATGTAGCACTTGGAGCCGAGGAACGGGTTCTGCAGATGGATCCGGACCGGAATGTCCACGATCGTCTTGCCGCTCTGCATGCCCGCGGTCAGATCGAAGTTGGCAGGAGTGCCCGCCGACTCGACCGTGGCGATTACCCGGTTGAGGGTGTTGTCCGCCAACTGGTTGCAGATTCCGGAGACCACGGGCACGCCGCTGGGGCACATGAGCCCGAGCAGGCCGCCGGGGATGTCCGCCGGGTCTCCGACGATCGCCCCGCCGGCGGGCGCCACGATCTTGGACTCACCCGTCTGCGCGTTGCGGACCACGCCGAACTGGAGATCGTTCGCACCGGTCGTCGCCTCGGTGTTGCCGAGCTTGATGGCCCCGCTCGCGGAGTGCGAGGCCACACAGATCGCGATGTTCACCGAGCCGTCCGCTGCCAGCATGGCCGGGTCGTCGACCGGGCACCGGTTGAAGGGCGCCCAGTTGCCGTTCATCGCCTGGGCGGAGGCGGCACTCGCGGGCGAGGTGCTCAGCGGAATGCCGACGGCCACGGCCACCAGCGCGCCGAGAAGAGCGGGTCTGAAGAGTTTCGGGGCAGCGCTCATTGAACGTCCGGCCTTTCTTGAGGGTGGTGAAACGGGCGGGTGGTTCGGTCGGTTCAGCGTTCCGGAAGGGGCCTGGGGGGCTCGGGGCAGTTGAGCGGTACCTCGTCCACGCACAGGGCGCCCTGCATCATCTTGGTGAAGTTGCCTTTTCCGGAGACGGCAGCGGTGAAGACGTTGTCCAGGTCCTCCGTGGCCCCACAGCCGGAGAATGCGGGGATGTCCGCGAATCCGGTGAGGGCACCACCGGTCTTGACGGTGTAGCCCTCCGTCGCCGGATTCCTTCCCGTGGAGCCCTTTCCGGTCAGGACGAGCTTCACGGGCCGGACGGTGCGGCACGCCGGGCCGACGTCCAGCGGGGTCCCGTTCACCTTCACGTCGTACAGCCGCAGGTTCATCTCCTGCGTCGAGGTGGTGGTTTCGGGGCGCCGCCTGGTGACCGGGTCCGGCCCTTCGGCGAGGGTGTCGATACGGGCGGGCTCGGTGAGTTCGAGTTCGAGCGTGGCCGTGGTCGGCATGAAGCCGAAGGTCAGAAACGTGGACGTGGCCGGAGGCATCTGGGGCTTGCCGTCGTAGTCGAGTGTCGCCTCGGACTTGAGCCATGTCAGGCTCTTGCCTTCGGGACACATGTACGCGGCGGTGGCAGAGTTCAGCTGGAGTCTCAGGTGGCCCGGATCCTTGAAGACCATGGCGGCCTTCTGCTTGTTCACGTTGGAGTACCCGGCCATATAGCCGTGGGCCCCACGCGCCGGGGTCTCGACGGGACCGTAGATGAGGGTGCAGTCCGCGGGCACCGGCGGGTCGTAGTCCCCCGCCCCGGCGACCGACGGGTCAACGGGCGCCGCGGCGCGCTCGCGTACGGCCGGTCCCGGTCCGCCCGGCGTGGCCAGCGGGTCCGGTGCCTCGCCGATCGGGGCCGGCACCCTGACCGTGCCCAGTTCCGGCTGCTGGTCGGGGTCGACGGTGCAGGAGAGCGAGACGACCACGGGGTCCGGCGCCGTCGTGTCGCCGGACCGCAGCACCAGATCGAGATCCAGAGCTCCGGCGGTGAAGACCATGTCACCCGCGGAACGCGGGGTCACGGTCGGCACCTCGCCGGCCGCCTCGATCACCACGTCCTCGTCGGGGGCCGCGGAGACCTCCTCGACGGCGAGTTGCTGCCACATCACATCGGTCGGGGTCCCGTTCTGCGTCACCGCCGTCGCCAGCCGGGCGGAACCCGACACCTGCGCGGTGCCGTCGGCGGGTAGCTCCGTCAGTGCCGCGTGCGGGAGGGTGAGGCCGAGCCGCACCTGTTCGGGCCGGACCGCGGTGCCGACCGGGGAACTCGTCGGGAACTCAGCGGAGACGTTCACCGCGACCTGCCGGGCCCCGGAGCCGAATGCGCAGGTGTACCCGATGTCGGCGTCGATCACACGGGTGTCACTCGCCACCCCCGATCCAGGCATGAGTCCGGCCAGAAGTGCCACGACACCGACCGCGCCGGCCTGCGCCGTACGCCGGGTGCGGAGCGCCCTGAAGATCATCTCGGAACCTGCCGTCGTATCGGAGCTGACTGGTCATCTGGGAAAACGCACGCGTCCCGATCCGGACGGGGGCTGCGCGCCGGAGGAGACGACTCCGGCACGCAGCCCGCGGCCATCGGGACGACTACCGGATCACGGGGAGGTGACGGTGAGGGGCTTGGCCACCTTGTAGACGGCCGAGAACTTGGCGGCGTCACCGTTGTTCATCAGCGAGGCGCAGTTGCTCACGCCTGAGACGGTGAGACCGGCGCCGTTGGTGATGGACAGCTCACCCGTGGCGTTGTTGTACTTGGCGTTGCTCGCGGTACCGGAGATCTTGGCCGTGCACACGCCGAAGAGGGTGTCTCCGGTGAGGGTCACGTGCACGTTCGACAGCGAGCCCGAGGTGATCCCGCCGGCGTAGCTGGTGGCGTTGAGATTGATCGCGGACGTCGACACGGCGCTGAACGAGGAACCGAGCGGCCCGTCACAGGGGTCGGAGACCGCGTTGCCGAAGGTGGCCGTGGCGATCTGCACCAGGTTGGTCCCGTTCGCGTGCACGCCGTTGGTGGCCGTTCCGGTCGCGGTCGCGGAGTAGCAGGTCACGGACTGGTTGGTGACGGTGTCCAGCAGGTCCGCCGTCGTCCCCGACTTGAGCGAGGCCGTGAACGACCCGTTCGCGTTCGGGTTGACGATGGTAAACGTGGCCTGAGCGGTGGCCGAGGCAGAGGTGACGGTGAGGCCGAGAGCGGCGGCTGCGACGGCGGTGGCGAACAGGGAGCGCTTGGTGATCGTTCTCACGGAACTAACCTCCGGTGGGGGTGGAGTTGGACGTGCCCGAATACCTCGCACCGCACCCGGTAATGGGCTCGGTACGAGGGCGGCTCACTTCGTGGAACGCAGAAGTCGAAGGACTCGACTGCGTGATCGAACTCCGTGCGGATCGAACGTTACGAGCCAGTAGCCCAACGCTGCAATACCCGGCGCAGAAATTCCCTGCACCTCTCGATAAACGCATTCCGTCTTAGCGATAACTCAGCAGATCGCCGCGATTTTCTATACGAAAGTGAGTAGTTGCGCGGGGGGCGCCGCCCCACGACGCCCCCACACACTCACCTGGGGCACAGTCACTGTCGCCGCGTGCGGCGCCGCCCACTCGCGTACTCGCCGGTAAGATCGACGATCTCGACACCGGGTGCGGGCCGGATGCGTTCGGTCGCAGCAGCGCTGAACTGCACGGAGACAGACGGAACCGGCATCCCGCACCCACGGGGCTCCGGCGCGGCACGCGAGTGGACCACTCGGCACCCCCGGCGCCCGGCACTCCGCCCCGGTACCCGGGAGCCAATGAGCGCACGAGCGCACGAGCGCACGGCCACCCGACCGGATATCCGCCCGTCCCACGACTCTCAAATGCACGGCCAAGTCCTGCTGGATAAATTTGATGAGCGCGAGGAATTTCCCTTCGCTTTCATTCGCCTCGCACCAGCAAGCGTCCTGGACCCGCATACCGGCCGGCCCATGAAGGCGACGCGACGCAACACCCCGGGCCGCCCGGCCGGCCCCAGGGCGCTCCGGTTCGCCCGGGGCACCCAGGTCACCCGCGGGGCGGCCGGAATCCCCCGTTCCACGCCCCCTCGTGACACACGCGTCCGCATTACCGACGGTTACTTCCTTGTTCCGTCGAGAGTAAATGTCCGAAAAACATTGTCCGGAAGTGAGCAGTGGCGCCCCACCTGCACCGGAGCGCCACAACGGGGCCGAGATGTGTGCCCCATGCACTTCGATCTTGCGTAAGTGATGTGCACAGTCGCTGGCTTGGACTATCTTCATCGCGTACTTGGTACGCACCTGTCGGTTCGTGGGAGTGCTTTCCCCCACTGCCTCACCCCCACCGGGCGCCGGAGAGCAAGGGGACAGCCATGCCAAAAGTCATTTCGCCATTGGACACGGGAGATCCGCTGGGGCCGCTCCCCCAAGAGTTCGCCACGATCATGCGGCCCGAACTGCCGAGCCTCATCAAGGAGATCGGCGTCGAGGTAACCCGGGCCTATCCGGAGTACGCACGCCTGCTCAGCGGGCCCAACGGCCAGGCCATTCGCGTCGGTGTCGAACAGAGCCTCTCCTCGTTCGTGGACCTGGTCGCCGAACCGTCCACATCGACTTCGCTGCGCGACGACATGTGCCGTCGGTTCGGACGTTTTGAGGCCTATGAAGGCCGCACCATGGAAACGCTTCAGGGCGCCTACCGGCTCGGCGCCCGTGTCGCACTGCGACGGGCGAAGAAGGTGGGCCGGAGCTACAACTTCTCGCCGACCCTGATGCTCAGTTTCGCCGACGCGCTCTTCACCTATATCGACGAGCTCGAATCGCTCTCCCGCGAGGGCTTCCTGGAGGTCCAGTCGCAGACGGGTGAGCAGGGCGAGGCCATGCGCCGGCGCCTGCTGCATCTGATCCTGGCCGGGCGCCCCGTCCCCCGTTCCGCCATCGCCGAGCTGTGCGAGCAGACCGGATGGGCGCTGCCCGAGGAGGTCACTCTTGTCGCGGTGCGTGCTCCCGCCGGATTGGACCGGGTCAGTGCCGACCGCGATGTCCTGGCCGATCTCAGTGATCCACAGCCGCACTTACTCATCCCGGGGCCACTCGACGACGCGCGAAGAAGCATGCTCGACCTGTCGCTCCTCGACGCTCACGCCGCGATCGGGCTGACCGTCCCCATCGCCCTGGCCTCGGACTCGATCCGCTGGGCCAGGAGAATCCTCGAACTCGTCGACGCGGGCGTCATCGACGACGCGCCGTTCATCCTCTGCGAGGACCACCTCATCACCCTGTGGCTGCTCTCCGACCCGGTCCTAGTGGACCAGCTCGCCCAGCGGGAACTCGCACCCATCGCCGGAATCAGCGCCACCCGCCGGGAGCGGCTGGTCGAGACCCTGCGCATCTGGCTCGACACCCGCGGCACCGCGGCCCACATGGGCGAACTGCTGGACGTGCACCCGCAGACCGTCCGCTACCGCATGCGCAACCTCGAGTCCATCTTCGGCGAGCAACTGATCGACCCCGAGAGCAGGTTCTCCACCGAGGCGGTACTACGAGCGCTGCAGTTGCAGTCCCGGAGTCAGGAATCCGCCCTGTAGCAGTCCCGCAGAACGGTTTCGAGCCGGATCACGGCCTTCACGGCGCGTCAACTTACTTGTGGGTAAGGCGAAATACCCGGTCACTCCCAAACGGTTGCCACACGGAGACGTTCTCAACGAGAAACCCGGAACTGCGTCCCGTACACATGGAGGAGTCGGCCGCCCACCCGGCGGCCGCACCCGACCGACCTCCTGGCCACCATTCGAGAGGGAACCCCCATGACCGCCTCGCACCTGCTCGTCCCCGTGCCGATCCCCGACCGGGTCGCCGCACTGATCGGGTCCTGCATCCCGCCACACATCCTGGCGGCGGAGTTCGACGCCGAGTGCGCCGCGCGCGAGGTCCGCAGGTTCCGCGGTCCGCGGCTCGGCATCGAGGACCAGGCCGACCGCGAACAGGCCCTGTCGGAGCTGGCCCGCGCCAACAAGACACTGGCCGCCCACCATCCCCTGCTGGCGGTGCGCCCCGGCAGCTCCTGGTGACTCCCCCGCTGTCGCACCTGCGCCGCACCGCCCTGCGAGGAGGAAGTGCGACGCCTGTCTTCCTCAGAAGGCGCTGATCCGCTGGAAGAGCGCCGGGGGCACCGACGCGGACTTCGAGACCCCGATCGCGGACGGCACCCGCACCATCCACGCGGGCCGCTCCGATGCCGAACCGCGCACGACCCCGGTGACATGGGACGCCATGTTCCTGAGGCCGGTTTCCGGCTACGGCAATCCCGTGAGGGCGTTCATGACGCGCAAGCTGACGGTGGCCGGCGACGTCGGTCTCGCCTGGGGCCCCACCCGCTGCGTCGGCATCCCGAAGACCTGAGGGCGACCGACCATGGGATGCACGGCTTCACCGACCGGAAACCGGACGCCCGACCGGCCCGCGCCGCCGGGGGCTGCACGGGGCAGGCGGCGGCAGGGACGTTCGAGGCCGGCCGCCCCGTTCGACGCACCGATGGACGCCGGGTGCAAGACGCCGCACATGATCCACCGGTCCACGGACAACCCTCCTGCCCGTATCGGCTGCCCACTCGGACGGGGCGGCGGCCCGGGAGGAACTTCTCCTGGAAGTCCGTGCCCCGGAAGGCCGGGGCGACCAGGGCCCGGCGCACTGCGTGCTCACGGCCGCTGAGCTGGAGGATGGTCCTGCCGTGGACGGGTTCGATCTGCCAGTCGTAACTGTCGGTGGTGAATTCCCCCGCCTTGTCCTTGAAGACCCGTTCCACGTCCTCGTAGCGGGAGATGATGTAGCTGTTCGTGGCGTCGTGCCTGATCAGCGGGGCGCTCTCGCGCATGATCCGGTAGGCCCCGTAGGGATCGGCGGCGAAGGCGGGCGAGAGAATGTCGGGTACGGGCGGCTCTTGCGAGGTGAGCGACTCTTTCGGGGCAGACGTCATGACGCTCCAGGGTCGTTGACGGGCAACGCCGCCAAGGTTATTGACGACCCGTCCGCTCACCCACCCTTTGGGGAAACACCATGGCCGCAGGCCCCCGCCAGTCCCTCCTCTTCGTCACCGACCTCGCCTACGAGGCCCGCGGGCGCCGCTACTGCGACGAGGACATCTTTCTGACGTCCCGCCTGCGCGAGGACTTCGACACGGCGCTCTGCCATCCGCGTGACGCCGCCGCGCTGCTGGACGGTTTCGACATGGCCGTCATACGCAACAGCGGCCCGGTGCTCCATTACCAGGAGGCGTACGACGCGTTCCGCGCACGGGCCCAGGAACTGGGCGCACGGGTCTACAACCCGCTGACCGGGCGGGGCGACATGGCGGGCAAGCAGTACCTGGTCGATCTGAGCCGCGCCGGGTACCCGGTGATTCCCACCGTTGACCGGGCGGCGGACCTGGGCCTGCTGCCCGAGGCCGACGGTTACGTGATCAAGCCGAAGCTGGGCGCGGACTCGGTCGGGCTGCGTTTCGTACGGACCTCCGAGCTGTCCTCCGAGCTGTCTTCCGAGGCGGACGGCACCCAGCTGATCCAGCCGCGGATCGACTTCCGCTACGAGGTGTCCTTCTACTTCGTCGACCGCGACTTCCAGTACGCGCTGCACGCGCCGCACCCGGAACGGCGCTGGGTGTTGGAGCCGTACGCGGCGAGTGCGGCGGATCTGGAGTTCGCCCGGTCCTTCGTGGACTGGAACACCCTCGACCACGGCATCCAGCGGGTGGACGCGTGCCGGACGGCGGACGGCGAGCTGTTGCTCGTCGAGCTGGAGGACCTCAATCCGTATCTCTCGCTGGACCGGGTGGCGGAGCCGGTGCGGGCGGCGTTCGTGACCCGGATGAAGGCGTCGCTGCGGGATCTGCCGGCCTGACACGTCCGGGCGTCCCCCGCATGCGGGTAACAGGGCGGGGTGTGAGGGTGCAAACGTGACCACTGCCAGCGAGACCGCCCCGGCCGCGCAGAGTGCCGCCGCGCCGCCGCTGCTCGATCCGCGCCGCCGCAACATCGTCTTCGCCACGATCGTGCTGGGCATTCTGCTGGCGGCGCTGGACCAGACGATCGTGGGTACCGCGCTGCCCACGATCGTCTCGGACCTCGGGGGCGCCGCCCATATGTCGTGGGTGGTCACGGCGTACCTCCTCGCCGAGACGGTGGCGACGGTCCTGGTCGGAAAGTTCGGCGACCTGTTCGGCCGGAAGGTCATCTTCCAGCTCTCGGCGATCATCTTCATCACCGGTTCGTTCCTCTGCGGTCTCGCGACGAACATGACGCTGCTGATCGTGTGGCGTGGTCTCCAGGGCATCGGCGCGGGCGGGCTCATGGTCACCTCGATGGCGTTGATCGCCGATGTGATCCCGCTGCGCGACCGCGGCAAGTACCAGGGTGCGATCGGCGCCGTCTTCGGTGTCTCCACGGTGATCGGGCCGCTGCTGGGCGGCCTCTTCACCGACCATCTGAGCTGGCGCTGGGCGTTCTACGTCAACGTGCCGATCGCGATCGCGGTGGTCATCGCCGCGGCCCGCACCATTCCGTCCGTGAAGGCGGCGGGGCGCCCGGTCATCGACTATCCGGGCATCGCGATGGTCACGGTCGGGGCGAGCTCCCTGATCCTGGCGACGAGCTGGGGCGGCAACCAGTACGCCTGGGGCTCCCCCGTCATCATCGGCCTGTTCGCCCTCGGGCTGGCCGCGCTCGCGATCTTCTGCTTCGTCGAGTTCGGGGCGAAGGAACCGATGCTGCCGATGCGGCTGTTCGGGAACCCGGTCTTCACGGTCTGCTCGATCCTCAGCTTCATCGTCGGGTTCGCGATGCTCGGCGCGATGATCTTCCTCCCGACGTATCTGCAGTACGTGGACGGGGACTCGGCGACCCTTTCGGGCGTCCGGACGCTGCCGATGGTCCTCGGTCTGCTGGCCGCGTCAATCTTCAGCGGCAACGTGGTCAGCAAGACCGGCCACTACCGGATCTTCCCCATCGTGGGCTCGCTGGTCATGGCGGTCGGTCTGTTCCTGCTCTCCCGGATGGGGCCGCACACCGGGACGTGGCTGGAGTCGCTGTACATGCTGGTTCTCGGGGTCGGCATCGGCCTGTCCATGCAGGTGCTGACGATCGCGGTGCAGAACACCGTCGACTACTCGGACCTGGGCACGGCGACCTCCGGCGTGACGTTCTTCCGCACGCTCGGCAGCGCCTTCGGCACCGCGGTGTTCGGCACGATCTACGCCAACACGCTCGGCCCGAACCTCAAGGACGGGATCGCGGCGGCGGCGCGGGCGGGCGGGAATCCGGCGGTGCTGGTGAAGGCGTCGCAAAGCCCGGAGGGGCTGCACTCGCTGCCCGGCGCCCAGTCGGCGCCGCTGGCCCAGGCGTACGCCGACACCCTGCACACGGTGTTCCTGTGGACGGTGCCGGTCGCGCTGCTCGGATTCGTCGTGGCGTTGTTCCTGAAGCAGGTGCCGCTGCGCGACACGGTACGGGCCGGCTCGACCGACATGGGTGAGGGCTTCGCCTCACCGAGCGCCGGCGACTCGGCCCGGCTGCTCGAATTCTCGGTGGCCAAGGTCCTCCAGCGGGTGGATCCGGACACGGCCCGGCGGATCATCGCCGAATCGGACACCCGGCTCGACATCGCGGGCGCCTGGGCGGTGATGCAGGTCGAGCTGTTCACCCGGATGGTCGGCCACGCGGGGCTCGGGCTGATCGCGGCCCGGCACCGGATTCCGCCGGAGGTACTGGTGCCCGTATTCGACCGGATGATCGAGGAGGGCTATATCACCGGGGACGGCCGCCTCTTCGCGCACACCGAGGCGGGCAACAGGGAGGCGGCGACCATCACCAACGCCTGGGCGGCATGGCTCAACGACCAGCTGGACCATGCCGGCGAGCGCCCGGACGACGCCCGGCTGCGCGCCGCGGTCGATGTCATCGCGAAGCGGCTGCTGGCGGAGGACCTGGCTCAGGAGCTGTCCCCGGCAGCCCGGGCCGGCGCACCGGTGTGACCCGGTGCACCGGTCCGGCACGGGGGGTGGTCCGAACTCGCGCGGCGGCCGGAGCCGTGCTTCTCAGTCGGTGAAGAGCGCCGACTCGTAGACCCAGGCGCCCTCGTACCGGACGAAGCGGCTCTTCTCATGGAGTGAGCCGGCGCGGCCGTTGTGCGTGAAGTGCGCCCGGAAGGTGACCGTGCCCGTGGTGTGGAAGGCGCTGCCCTCCGTCGCCCCCAGGATCTCCAGACGCTCCCAGCGCATCCCCGGGTCATCGAGGTCGAGGACCTCCGGCCGGGAATCGGGGTGCCAGGTGCGCAGCAGATAGGCGGCGTCATGGACGACGAAGGCGGAGTACCGCGAACGCATCAGCGCCTCGCAGGTCGGCGCGGCGGCCCCGGCATGCAGCCGCCCGCAGCACGCGCCGTACTCGGCGGGCATCCCGCACGGACATGGCGAGGCCGCGGTGATCTCGGCCGCGGAAGTGGTACGGGCGCTCGCGGCGGAAGGCCGCCGGGGGCGTGAGGTGCGTCGGGACATGGGTCCATTGTGGCCTGTGACAGGACCGCAACCGCGCGCCGGTGACCGTCAGCCGCGCCGCGAAGGACGAACAGCCGGGCGCAGGGACGGGGTTGACACCCAACGAGCGTACGGGTAGGAGTCCCGCCGATGGAGATCACCGAGCCGGCCGAAGGCGGACGAGGCTCCGCCGTTCAGCACATTCTTCTGCACCCTGGACCTGCTCCCCGTTACCTAATGGGCCATGAAGCCGGTGGATCGCTACCCGTTACCCGGCCCCACGAGGTCTGGAAAAAGACTGCGGCCTCCGGCTTCTCATCTCATGCGTTGTGGTGGTAGCGGTCGGTGCCGGGGAAGTCGCCAGCAGACCCCCGGGACTTGAGCCCTTGGACAAGAGCCGGCCCCCGGCCCCGTCCGCTACCACCACAACGAGCATGCCGTATCCAGTCCGATGATCAGATCGTTGAAGTCCGTGGTCCGAGCCGTTCGCAGGGGTCACCTCTCAAAGAGCCAGGAGCCGCACGAGCTCCCTCACAGACCGAGGGCCCTGCGGACCGCTGGGGTCACGAACGGCTAATCGGATGCAGGGCCATCGAGCCCTTCCATTAGGGAGACGCGTGCCCCCGCACGGCTGCGACCAGCAGCAACCCGCCCCCGATCGAGAGGACCTGAACCACACGATGAAAGTGTTCTGCGGCATCGACTGGGCCAGCGACCACCACGACATCGCCCTGGTCGACCACGAAGGAACCCTGTTAGGCCGGGCCCGGATCGACGACGACGCCACGGGCCTGCAACAGTTCCTCGACCTCCTCACCGCCCACGGCGACACCGCGGACACGCCGATCCCGGTGGCCATCGAGACCTCCCGCGGGCTGCTGGTCGCCTGCCTGCGGGCAACTGGACGGCCCGTCCACGCGATCAATCCGATGGCCGCTGCCCGGTACCGGGAGCGTCACGCGGTCGCCCGCAAGAAGTCCGACCACCTCGACGCCATGGTCCTGGCGAACATCCTCCGCACGGACATGGCCGTCCCCCGGCAACTGCCAGCCGACAGCGAACTCGTCCAGGCCATCGCGGTGCTCGCCCGGGCTCAGCAGGACGCGGTCTGGGACCGCACCCAGGCCAGCAACAAGCTCCGCTCCCACCTGCGGGAGTACTTCCCCGGCTTCCTCGGAGCCTTCCAGGACACCCGCGAAGGGCTGTGCCTACCCGCCGCCCGCGTCATCCTGGCCGCCGCCCCCACCCGGGCCCAGGCCGCCAGACTCACCCGCCCCCAGTTGCGGTCACTGCTGAGGAAAGCCGGCCGCAAGCGCGGCATCGAAGAGACGAAGCAACCGCCTTCCCACCGCCCGAGACCGCCCGCCTACCTGTCGCCGCTTGACAGATCAACCGAATCGGATCGGGCAGGTCGGTCAGTTGCCGGTACGGGTCGGGACGCGAGAGGCCAGTGGACCGCATCGACTTGTCCCGACACGCATTCGGCCGCTTCCCGCAAGTCCTTTGGGTGCTAAGCGAATTATGGGGGTGTATCAACACCGAAAACACAAGCCCAGGTCCATGACACGTGGTTAGTGTGATCAGGTGACGGAATTCAGCGCCCTTGGTGACAGCACGGAATGGCAGAAGGACTTCGAGCGGCGGCTTCGCGCCTCGTACGCTGCCGCAGGGCTCGGTGCGGCTGCGGCGGAGCGTAAGCTCAAGGGCGTACGCGATGGCATCGGCGACTGGACCGTCGCCGAAATCACGGACGCCGGGACCCGGGTGGGATACGTCGCCGTGGCTGTGGCCGACGACAACGGCACGCTCGCAGGCCGTATCGGCGATCTCCGGGTCGACGCGCCCCAGGCCGACCGGGGGCATGAGCAGGCCGCCCGCGCCTGGGCCGAGGTCTGGTGCGCGGAGCGCGGCGCACGCCGGCTGGACGTACGGCTCATCGAACCCGCGGAAGAGCTGTTCGACGGCTACTCCGTCCGGGGCCAGACCAGGATGCGCCTCATCACTTCCCCGCCGGAACCCCTCGACGGCGTCACGGCACGGCCGATGACCGAGGCCGAATATCCCCAGTGGCTCGCCTCCGAGAAGGTCGCCTACGTCGGCGACATCGTCCGGGCGGGCACCCTGAGCCCCGAGGAGGCCGTACGCAAGTCCGACCGCGACTTCGCGGAGCTGATCCCCGAGGGCCTGGCGACGCCCGACAACACGTTCCTGGTGCTCGAGGCAGCGGGCGAGCAGATCGGCACCGGCTGGTTGAAGCACGGCTTCCTCCCCGACGTCACTTACGGCTACGCGCTGCACGTCCACGAGCAGCACCGCGGCAAGGGGTACGGGCGGGCCGCGATGGCGGCCGGCGAGCAGGCCACGCTCGCGGCCGGCGACTCGGCGCTGATGTTCACCGTGTGGGGCGGCAACGAGGTGGCCATGAACCTGTACACAAGCGCCGGCTACCGGGTCATGGAGGAGAACCGTTCCATCGGCCTTCCCCGCACAGCCGACTCCGGCTCAGCGGCCTGAGGCACGGCGGAACCGCCGACCCCCTGGGGAACTCCGGCACGGCTTGACAGATCAACTGCATCGGATGTCTTTTTCGTGGCCCCGAAATGGGGCTCCCGGCCTCCGGGCCCGGCATGACTGTGTCCCCCTGTCGTACGCATGATCCGGGGGGTGGTGTCACCGGGCACCGGAGGCACCGGTAGACCGCTGATTAGGGGCACGACCGCCGACCCGGCGACGGGTACGGCAGGCCTTCGTGACGTGGATGCCGGCATCTGGTGCCGTAGGTGAGGCCGGGGACGCAAGCGCATCAGCGGAGGCTGTACGTGATCGAGATCGGTGAGGTGGCCGTCTTCCTCGGCCTGGACGTCGGCAAGGGCGAGCACCAAGGGCGGGGCCTGACCCCGGCCGGCAAGACCGTCTTCGACAAGCGGCTGCCCAACAGCGAACCCAAGCTGCGGGCCCTGTTCGACAAACTGAGTGCGAAGTACGGCACCGTCCTGGTGATCGTCGACCAGCCCGCCAACATCGGCGCTCTGCCGCTGGCCGTCGCCCGCGACGCGGGCTGCCTGGTCGCTTACCTGCCCGGCCTGACTATGCGCCGGATCGCCGACCTCTACCCCGGCGAGGCCAAGACCGACGCCCGCGACGCGTTCATCATCGCCGACGCCGCCCGCACCATGCCCCACACCCTGCGCGCCCTGGCCGCCACCGACGAGACCATCGCCGAGCTCGACATGCTCGCCGGATACGACGACGACCTCGCCGGCGAAGTCACCCGCACCGCCAACCGGCTGCGCGGCCTGCTCACCCAGATCCACCCCTCGCTGGAACGGGTCCTGGGCCCGCGCATCCAGCACCCGGCCGTCCTCACCATCCTGGAGCGATACGGCTCCCCGGCCCTGATCCGCAAAGCCGGACGTCGCCGCCTGATCACTCTGATCCGGCCCCAGGCACCGAGAATGGCAGAGCGCCTGATCGAGGACATCTTCACCGCCCTCGACGAGCAGACCGTCGTCGTCGCGGGCACCACCATCGTGCCCGGCCTCGCCACCCAGCTGCGCGCCCACCTCACGCAACGCGCCGCCCTGGAACGGCAGATCGCCGACCTTCTGGAGGCCCACCCTCTTTCGAAGCTCCTGACGTCGATGCCGGGGATAGGCGTCAGGACCGGCACGCGCATCCTCATCGACGTCGGCGGACGCCAGCACCTTCGCCACCTCCGGCCACCTCGCGGCCTACGCCGGGCTGGCCCCCGCCTCCCGTATCTCCGGTTCCTCCATCCGCGGCGAACAACCGTCCAGACGCGGGAACAAGCAGCTCAAACGCGCCTTCTTCCTCGCCGCGTTCGCCTCCCTCGCCGACCCGGCCTCCCGCACCTACTACGACCGCAAACGCGCCCAGGGCAAAACCCACACCCAAGCTCTCCTCTGCCTCGCCCGACGCCGCGTCGACGTGCTGTTCGCCATGCTCCGCGACGGCACCTTCTACGAATCACGACCCGCAGCGGCCGCCTGACCTGGAACGCAAGGCCAGTGAGCCCCTGCCGGGGAGGGCTCCTGCACACGCGGGCATGCGGAGCGCAACGTCCGGCGGATCTACCTAGCCCAACGCCAACTCCGCGACCTTCTGATCCCCGCTCATCTCCCCCGTCGGCCGGAACCCGAGCCCCAGGCAAAACCCCTCGGGGCCGTCCTCGCCCGGGTGCCAGGTGGTGGTCAGGCGGGTGCCGCCGCGGCGGCGGATTTCAGCGGCCACGGACTCGACCGCGAAGCGGCCATAGCCGCGGCCCTGTTCGCCGGCCGCGATATCAAGCCGCCACAGGCCCGAGCGGATGTCGGTGCCCCTGCCGTCGCCCGCGAAGTCGATATCGAGGAAGGCCATGAGGAAGCCGACGGGCCGGTCGCCGTCGAAGATGATGCGAGGCCAAGCGATGCCTGGGTACACGTACGCCTCGGCGAGGGACTTCACGACCGGCACGACCAGGTGCTCCTGGTCGGGGCGGACCTTCAGGCCGATCGCGACGTCGACGTTGGCGGCAGTGACCGTTTCCAGGCGGAGCGTAGTCGTCATGCGGGAACCGTAAGCCAGCGGCGGCGGGGCGGATCAAGTGATCTTCCCGGCGCTGCACACCTCCCGCAGACGGCGGCACCGCCAACCTCCCCTCGGCTCCACGCCGTGGTCCACGAAGCACGACTTTGGGCCGAACACCCCGACCCGACACTTGACGAAAGAGATAGGGGCACCCCCCTCGTCGATTTCGGCCAGGAGAAGGCGTTCGACCCGCAGGGCCGGCACCAGTGGCTGTCGTACCTGCTGATCGTCACGGGGTGGCTGCTCGCGACGACGATCGCCGCGGGTATCACCCGTTCCGTCGGCCGGCCGTGAGGGGCGCCCACCGGCGGGCGCTGCCACGGAGGCTGTCCAGGCACTTTCGAGCACATCGGCCCCGAACGCACGGTGGCCCGCGTCCGGAACCAGTGCGTCAAGGCCGTCCACGAGCGTGATCCCCCCGGCCCGCCGCCGGTCAGGTCAGGTCGGGTCAGGTCAGGTCAGGTCAGCAGGAAATCCGCCTGACCGGCCTTGGCTCCCTGGATGAAGGCAGCGATCTCGCGGTGGCTGTAGATCAGGGCGGGGCCGTCGGGGTCCGCGGACTGGCGCATGGCGATTCTTCCGTCGGAGAGCTTCATGGCCTCGACGCAGTTGCCGCCGTTGCCACCGCTCCACGGCTTGTACCAGCCCTCGGAGCCGAGTTCGGCGGCCGGCATGCCGTTGTATATGGGTGTCATCACAGCTCCTTGCGGAAGCCCCGGAGGATTTCCTTCGTGCGTTGTGCAGTCGCGGCCTGGGCCGCCATGCGGTCCATGACCTCGAGGTAGGAGGCCACCTCGGGGCGCGCGTCGAAGTAGACGGCCCCGGTCAGGTACTCGCTGTAGACCATGTCGGGGAGCTCCGGGACACCGAACCGGAAGAGCACGAAGGGTCCGTAGGTACCCGCGTGATGGCCGGTCGAGAACTCGGCTATCTGGAGGGTCACGTTGGGCATCGCGGTCGCTTCCAGCAGCTGGTCGATCTGGGCGCGCATGGACTGCGGGCTGCCCACCGGGCGGCGCAGCACCGTCTCGTCCATCACCACCCACAGCCGCGGGGCGTCCGGCTGGGTGAGCAGGGACTGCCGCTGCATCCGCAGCGCCACATGGCGCTCGATGTCCTCCGGCCTGGTCTGGCCGACCGCTCCGGTGCGCATCACCGAGCGCGCGTAGTCCTCGGTCTGCAACAGCCCGGGCACGAAGTGCGGCTCGTACATGCGCAGGAGGCTCGCGGCGCCCTCCAGGCTGACGTACATGCTGAACCAGTCGGGCAGCACGTCGTGGAAGCGCTGCCACCAGCCCGGCTTGTTGGCCTCCTCGGCGAGGACGACGAAGGCGTCGGCCTCGTCCTCGGCGATGCCGTAGGCCTTCAGGAGCAGTTGCACATAGGCGATCTTGAGAGCAACCTCGGCCGTCTCCAGCCTGCGTATCGTCGCTGGTGCGACGCGCAGCACTTTGGCAGCCTGATCCCGGCTCAGGCCGACACGTTCCCGCAGATCCTGCAGGCGCTTGCCGAGAACGACCTGACCCACGGTCGGGGCGGACCGCGGTTCACTCACTTCAGACCTCCCCATGCACTGTTTGCCAGCAGTGTGCCATGCGCGTGCCACCAAGGACACAGCCACTCTGGAATTTTCAGAGTGCCCCTTGCCAAGTGTTCACGACAGGGGGAGAGTTGGTGAGTGAACCAGTTCACCAGTCGCGCCCGCTCCCATTCCGGAGGATCGCGAAGCGTGACGC